>JBBSPO010000037.1:0-18788 GCA_038258695.1 Gemmatimonadales bacterium
AAACCGCCCCACGTCCACCGGTAATGCCAACGACTCCCGCACCGCGTACTCAAACTCCAACAACGGATTGCGCGAGATGGGACTTGTGCGCGTGGGCGATCCGTGCGGCGTGAGTCCATGCAATCGCGCCAGCAGTGACAGGCGCAGCATGTGAAACGGATCACTTACCAGCAACACCGTCTGCCCGTTCACACGCTCTAACCGGTCGGCGGCGTTCGCCATGGACGTGAAGGTGGTGCGCCCCTCGTCTTCGTAAATGATGCTCGAGTCCGGCACACCGCGCTTCACCAGATACCGTCGCCCTGCGCCCGCTTCGCTCTGTCGATCGCCGTCGCCGCGTCCGCCGGTCAGCAACACGTACGGTGCCAACCCGCGCTCGTACAAACCCTGTGCATGATCAAGTCGCGCCTGCAGTACGGGCGATGGACGTCCGTCATACTGTGCGGCGCCCAGCACCACTATTGCGTCGGCCATGCGCGCACTCACGTTCTGCGCGTCGTCACGCCGCGACCACCACCACACGAGTGCGATGGTCAGTGCCCAGCCCACGAGAGCCAGCACCAGCAGTTGTGTAAAAACCCGGCGCACGAGATTCACCATGCAGCAAAGTTAGTCGCCCCTGCGCCAATGTCATTTGCAGGGACAAGACGCGTCCAGGCTGCACCAGCCGAAGACCAGGCGGCGTGGCAGGCAGCATGGCCACGCGTTTCACTACACCGGTCGCGTGTCTCCGGGCTCCGGCGCGTCCACGTTATAGCCACCCTCACGCAGCGACGCGGCAAACGCATCCTGCGCCGACGCTTCACCGTGCACCAAATGCACCCGCTGCACCTCTCGTCGTGCCTTGACGCCTTCACTGCGCACTGCATCCAGCCAGCTGCGCAGCTCCGTGCGATCTCCGTGCGCTGAATAGCCGTTGAGAATCTCAACCTGCGCGGCCAGCTGCACCTCCTCGCCAAACACACGCAACACCGGATGCTTTTCAACAATGCGTCGGGCGAGTGTGTGTTCTGCGGCAAATCCAACAATCAGAATTGTATTGCGCGGATCGCTGGCGCCGTTGCGCAGGTGATGCAGAATGCGACCCGATTCGGCCATGCCACTGGCAGCGACAATCACCATGGGACCATGGCGATGATTGAGTTGTTTGGACTCTTCAACACTGCGCGTGAATCGCACCAACGGAAACTCCAATGGATTGGCTGTTTCACGTATCAGCGCCTCACTGCGATCAAAGATGTTGGCGTGCAACGCAAACACCGATGTGGCATCGAGCGCGAGTGGTGAATCGACGAAGATGGGAATTTCGGGTATACGCTGAGTGCGCCACAGTTCGTGCAAATCGTACACCACTTCCTGTGTGCGCCCCAGTGCAAAGGCCGGAATGAGCACACGTCCACCACGCGCCGCGGTCTCGCGCACAACGCGGGCCAGATGTTCGCGCGCACCGTCTACACTCTCGTGATCACGGTTGCCGTACGTCGACTCAATGATCACCGTGTCGGCCCCGCCGTGTGGTGGATCAGGGTCGCGAATAATCGGTTGGTCATCGCGACCAATGTCGCCGGAAAATATGACCCGATGTGTGTGCGACCCTTCGGTGGCTTCAATCACGATGCTGGCCGAACCGAGAATGTGTCCCGCATCGGTGTAGAGCGCGCGCACGCCCGGCACTATATCAAGCCAGCGATTGTACGGCACGCCAATCATCTGATCGACCGCCTGCATGGCGTCAGCAAGCGAGTACAACGGTGGCGCATGCGGACGCCCGCGGCGCTCCAGATACTCCACGTCCCGCTGCTGGATATTGGCCGAATCGGCGAGCATCACCGCGCACAAATCGCGCGTAGCGCTGGTGGTCCAGATGCTGCCGGTGTAGCCCTGCGCCACAAGAAACGGCAACCGTCCCGCGTGATCAATGTGTGCGTGTGACAGCAACACCGCGTCGATCTTGTCGACCGCGAGCGGAAGTCGTTCATTTTTTTCGCGTGATTGGGACCGCTTGCCCTGATACAAACCGCAATCGAGCAGAATGCGCTGCCCGTTCACATGCAGAATGTGGCAGGAGCCCGTGACTTCGCGCGCCGCGCCGGAGAACTCAATGTGCATCGGTTACCTCATTGGTTGAGACGCCACACGGAGAAACTGAGCATCGACGCAAAGCTTACCCATGCCAGATACGGAAGGATCAATCGACCGGCCAGTGCATTCAGTCGCGCAAACTGCAGCTGCAACACCGCCACCATGCCCAGCAACAGGAACACTTCAACTGTGGCCCAGCCGCGCAACTGCCACCCAAAAAACAACCATGTCCACAGTGTGTTGATCACCAGTTGAAACAGATACAGCAATAACGGTCCGCGGGCATTGCCCCAGCCGTGCTCCAGCCACACACGCCAGGCGGCCACGCCCATCATGGCGTACAGCACCGTCCACACGGGCCCAAAAATCCACGGCGGCGGAGCCCATGACGGCAGCGTGAGTGCGGTGTAGCGCGTGGCCGCATCAGTAGACGCCAGTGCGCCGACAGTGGCCGCAACAAACGTCACAACCATCCAGAATGTGAGGCCTTTCCAGCGGGAAGACCAGTTCAATGGCCTGGCAGACGTCATGGTGAGCGGTTGCGAGCGGCGTGGCCGAGAGCCAGTGACAGTAATTGCATACGCCAAAGATGCTCTACCGCGCCACGCTTCGCACAGCGCGCGCCGCATCACCACGCATTCCCCTACATTGCGAACATGACACGGCCGCGTCCGCCCCGCTCCCGCTTCATCACGCGAGCACTCGATCAGCTCAGTCGCCTTGGCGACTGGGGCGCTCGCGCTGCGTACACGGTGCGCTCGGTCATGGTACAGGCCCGCCGACAGACCCGGCGCGTCACCTTTGGACCTCGGCGCACTGCGCAAAGCGGATGGGACGACTTTGTGGACTGGCTGGGCACCACCGCGGTGAGCGAAAACGCCATCTTGCTGGTGTTTGCCGTGATTATCGGCATTGGCGCGGCGCTTGGCATCGTGGTGTTTTACAAGCTCATCGATGCGTCGTACTGGTTATTTGTCACGCTGCCGGGACGCGAAGTCGAAGCGCTCAAAAATCCGATCTATCGCCCGGTGCTGACCGCCGCCGGCTTTATGGCGGCTGCGTATATCATGCGTCGCTTTGCGCCCGGCGAAGAAGGGTACAACGTGCCCGATCTCAAACGCCGCGTCGCACAGGATGGCGGACACATGGAAGTGAAACCGCTGGCCGCCCGCAGTCTGGCCAGCGCCATCACACTGGGTGCCGGCGGATCGGTGGGCAGCGAAGGACCCGCGGCCGTGGTGGGTGGCGGGCTGGGCGCATACTTCTCACGTGTTTTCCGATTCTCCAAAGATCGCACCCGCCTGCTGGTGAGCGCGGGCACCGCAGCCGGCATCAGCGCGGCGTTCAACGCGCCGCTGGCTGGAGCATTCTTTGCACTGGAAGAGTTGCTGGGCGGACTGCACGTGGCGGCGTTTCCCACCGTCGTGGTCAGCAGCGTCACCGCGGCCGTTGTTTCGCAGGCGGTGTTTGGCATTCATCCCGCGTTCCCCATTCCGGCGCTGCATCCGTCGCGTGGCTGGTTTGAGTTACTCGCGCTGCCGCCGTTGCTGGGCATTGCGTGTGGACTGGTCACGGTGCTGTTCGTGCGCACGTATTTCGCCGTTGGCAAATCGGCGCGTGCATGGAAAGTGACGCCGGCAGTGCGCGCGGCCATTGGCGGTGGGTCGGTGGGTCTGCTGGTGTATCTCTCCGGCGGCTTGCTGCTGGGACCCGGCCACATGCTGATTCCGGCCGAGCTGTTTACAGAAACGGCGTGGTGGATTGTTGGCGGACTCGTGTTTGCCAAGATCGTGGCCACCGCCATCACGCTTGGCACCGGCGGGTCGGGCGGGTTGTTTGCGCCAGCGATTTATGTGGGCGCAGCCACAGGCATGGCGCTGGCTGGCGCGTTGGCGTGGCTACTGCCTTCCCTGCAGATCACACCCGAAGCGTGGGCGTTTGTTGCCATGGGCGGCGTGGTGGGTGCGGCCACCGGTGCGCCCATCACGGCCGTACTGCTCGTCTTTGAACTCACCGACGACTACGCACTCATGCCGCCGCTGTTGCTGGTAACCGGGCTGGCCATGGTCATCGCGCGACGGTTTGAAAAAGACGATTTGTACAGCGGTTGGCTGCGCCGACGCGGCATTGTGCTCAAGCACGACACGGAACGTGATGTGCTGGCGCGTCTGCACGTGCGTGACGCCTGTGACATGGCGCCACTGGTCGTGCGCGAACATGAACCGTTGGCACCGGTGCTTGCGCGCGTGGCGTTTTCCGGTCAGACCATGTTTCCCGTAGTCGACGAACGTGGACAGCTAGCCGGCATTCTCCCGGTGAGCGCACTCGCGGCGGCCGCACGCGAACCGCACGCGCTGCCCGTACTTATTGTCGCCGACCTTGCCGTGGCCACGCCCGCAGTCACGCTCGAGACGCCGCTCGATGATGTCATGCGACGCATGGGCGCACGCGATCTGGCTGCACTGCCGGTGGTGGAAGTGCCAAGCGGTCGTCTCATGGGTGTGATTACGCGCTCACATCTCACGCGTGTGGTTGAGCGCGCCATGTTGCTTGACCAACCAGCGGCGACGTCAACGCCAGCCGGCGCCCCGCACGAAATGCCGCTCGAGCTGCCATCGGGCGTGCACTTTCTCCCGAGACCCAAGCGAAAGCGTGACGTGTCAACCGACGACAGAACAGATTGAGGGCAGCCGCTGCGCGCGAGGCATGCATGTTTGCACAGCGGCTTCGATTCCCTTGCAACCCACGTCTGTAGCCGTCAACGCAAAGTTGCCTTCACTGATCGTAGCGGTACAGCACGCGGTTGCGACGCCACGTGCCCCACAGCACCACGGCCGCCAACAGTGGTGCCGAGGTGACAACCACGGTGAGCAGCAGCTCGGCCAGTGAAGAAGCCCTTGGCGCGTACCACGTGAGTCCCTGGTACGCTGTCACCAGCGCATCGGCCGTAACGGCCAGCGCCAATGTCAGCCCAAGCGTTGCACTCCACCGATACATGGCGTTGAGCAGCGCCAGAAACAGCAGCGCATCAAACACCACCCACGACCACTGTATCCAGGGGGCCGGAAACCAGCGCGCCGAGTCGACGGCGGCCAGCGCAATGGTCCACGGAATGAGGAGTACGGTCATTGTCCACAGGACCGGGCGGGGACCACGAAACAGGGTGCGCAGCGCAAACCGGATCAGCGATCCACCGGCGAACGCACACAGCGCGTCCATGAGCGCGCGCCAGGCAGGCGTGGTGACCGGAATGCCCAACCAGATCGACTCCCACGACTGCGGACGCAACTTGGTTTTGAAGGTTTGCAATCCGCGAAAGTTGAAAAACGGTGTGGCCAACGTTCGCACACGCTTTAGCCATGGTGTGACTGGTCCAGCCAACGGGGCGAGACCCAGTGTGGCCCAGCGGGAGTTTCGGGCTGCGGCCGCTCGCATGCCAGCGTCCACGAGCAGTTCAGTGGTGCCATTGGGTGCGTTGGGATCACGCAGCAGGTCTTCAAACAGCCAGCCTTCGCGTGCGTACACCGGGGCCATGGACAGCAGCCCTACAACCTGTCCATCACGTTCGGCCACAAACACCAGGCGCTCATCAACATTGAGCAGCGGCTCCACACGCACCAGAAACCCCATTTCAGCCATCGCGCGTGACGCCTTCCAGCGTGCCACCAGCGCATCAATCGCGTGGCGAAGGGTGCTGCCCTGGGACACGTCGGATGAGCTCACCTGACGCACGACCACGCCTTTGTGCTGTGCCCGACGCAGCTGGGCGCGCAACGAGCGTGCTCCGGCGAGTGTCTCATCCCACAGTCTTGGGTCCCACACCGGCTGCTCGCCCAGCAGCAGGCGATGAAAGCGCGGTGAGGCGACGAGTCGCCCGTCGGTGGCGAAGAACGCCGCGCGCTTGCCCGAGGCCTGGGCGGCGTCGAGAAACTGTTCGGCCACATCATGCACGAGCGATTCGGGGGCGAGCGGCTCACCGCCGGCGACCCACGCTCCTCCCGTGTCTACATAGGCGACAACATGTCCGTGGCCATCCTGCCAGATGCGAAAATCCCGCTCCAGCAGCTGAAACGAGGTGGCATTGTACCCGAACGCCCGCAGCGCGCGTCGCAACGCATCGCGTGCGGAGCTGACCGATGAGTCGGCCAATGAGCCGGCCGACACTGGGTGCGACGGGTCAGGCGTCGGCGTTGGGGGCCTCACGCGCAAACACCACCGTGAGGCGTGATGTGTCCTGCGTCATAAGCGCCGGCGTCCAACCGGAGCGGCTGCGTTCGTTGAGCAAATCGGTGAGCACGTCTTCGTCTTCACGCACCCGCTTGCCCAACCGCACGATTACGGCTTGATATTCCTTCATGACGGCCAAAGGTAGCGATGCCACTCGGCTCGCCGCTAGCTTCGCCGCCGACGTCCGTTGCGCATTATTCGGGATCAGCCTTTCACGCGCCTGCGCACCGCGATTCACTCCGCTCACCCGCTCCGCTCATGTCTGTCACCGCGACACACCCCGACTTGCCCACGCTCACCGTGGTGGATCACCCGCTCGTGCGGCACAAAATGACGCTGCTGCGCGACCGCGAAACGTCCACCAAAACCTTCAAGGAGCTGGTGGACGAGATTGCCATGCTCATGGCCTACGAGGCCACCAGCGATCTCGCGGTGGAATCGGTGCCGGTGGATACGCCGCTGGAATCCACACACGGCTGGTCGGTCTCCGGAAAAAAGCTCGTGCTGGTGCCCATCCTGCGTGCCGGCCTGGGCATGGTGGAGGGCATTTTGCGCCTCATCCCATCGGCGCGCGTGGGGCACATCGGGCTGTATCGCGATCACGATACGCTCGAACCGGTGGACTACTACTTCAAGGTGCCCGGTGACGCCGAAGCGCGTGATTTCCTGCTGCTCGACCCCATGCTGGCCACCGGCGGCAGTGCGGCGGCCGCGGTGAGTTCACTCAAGCGCGCGGGCGCGCATCGCATCCGTCTGCTCTGCCTGGTCGCCGCGCCTGAAGGAGTGCGTCGCCTGGCCGAAGCCCATCCCGATGTGTCGGTGCTCACCGCGGCGCTTGACCGCGAGCTCAATCAGTCGGGGTACATCCTGCCCGGTTTGGGAGACGCGGGTGATCGGTTGTTCGGGACGCGGTAACGCTTCACGGCCTCATGGTGGGCGGGTCGTCATCTAAACAGCGTCGCACCGTACCGCGCACCACGGCTCACACCACGTGTGTGTTTACCACTTACCCAAACCACTCGCGCGGCGTCTGACGCTGCTGCCTTGTGACATCGAGCACCCACTCCTGCACGGTGGGCTCAACAATCTCGAGCGGCACCCGATCAAACCATGAACTGGCCAGATCTTCGTCACCAATGCGGCGCCACAGCTCGCCAATCAGATAGGTGATCACCGCGCGTTCGGCGCGTTCCACGCCGTCGTACTGCTCAAGCGATTCGGCAAACTGCCAGGCGGCGTGACGCCGATAGTAGCGTTCGGCTTCGTGATCCTTCTCGTCAACGCAGCACCAGGCGGCACGCAGATACAGGTCACCCAGATAGCGCGGCTCGCACCCCTGCCACGATGCCACCAGTGCGGCGTGTTCGTATTTGATCGACCCGCTCGCTCCCTCACGCGCCAACGAAGCGGGTAGCGAGAACCACACGCGTTCACGCGTTTCAGGGTAAAGCTCTACCGCGCTGTCAAAATCCTTGTCGACGCCGGCGTAGCCGCACGTGGCGCACATGTGCACGAAATAGGGGAGCGGCTGCATGCCGGCCGCCCGTTCGTGAAAGTCGGTGCGCTTGCCGCCGAATGCATTCGTCGCCAGCACCGCCTGCGAGCGGAACTGGGTGTTGCAAACGGGACAGGTGAGATCGATGAGTTGAAGTGTTGTCATGGCAGTGAGCAGACGCGGAGTCGGCACCATACCGCCTCACGGCTTTCAGTGTCGGCAGCTGGGGGCGGGGAGATTACCGTGTGCGAGCCGTCACGTGCCTCTTTGTTGCGCTTGCCTGCAATCGCGTATTCGCGCTATCTTCTCGCGTCGCCCCGTCTCCCACGTTCGTGGTGAGATGTGGCGCACTTTCCTCGGCGATACTCTTTCGCGCCGATTCACTCGCGCCCGGGCGTTGATGATCGTCAATCTGCTCCCAGACTTTCTCGCCATTCTGCAAGCACCCGATCGCATGGCCGCTTACCGCGACTATTTCGATCGGCACCGCGCGCTGCTTTCGGCGTACTGGGACAACTATGTGCTTGACCCGACCGGTCCGCACTTCGACGACGTTGTCCGCACAACGGTGCTTGCCGACCGCAGTGATCTGCTGGCGCTCCTGGCGCGCACGGACATTCTCGCGCTCGTGGAACGCACCGTGGCGCAGGTGCACGACCTGCTCGCCATCGACAGTGACGTAGACGTCGTGGTGATGGTGGGTGTGGGCGCAGCCAACGCCGGTGAGCTGGTAGTGGACGGACGCGGCGTGGCGTTTGTCTGTCTTGAGCACTTCACCGGCGTGGCCAACGAAGAAACGCAGGGGTTGGGTCTCGATCCCGAACTGCTGCCGCTCTGGCTGTCACACGAGCTGGCGCACGCAGTGCGCTACACCTCGCCGCAAAGTCGCAGCGAAATGCGCGCACTCATTGAGGACATTGGCGGCTACTACTCGTACTGGGAAACCGGACGTCAGGCATCGCTGCGCGAGTTGCTGGTGAACGAAGGACTGGCCGTGCAGGTCTCACGCGCCATTTCACCGGGTCACGCGGCGTGGGAATACTTTGGTTTCGCGCGCAAACAGTACGCCCGCATTCGCGAACTCGAGCCGCTGCTCACGCGCGCGGTTTCCGATCAGCTCGATCACGCTGGACTGGGGCTGCGCTTGCGCTACCTGTCCGGCGGTATGAGCGATGAAGCGCGCACGCTGGAACGCACGGTGATTCCGGAGCGTGCGGGCTACTTTCTGGGCGCGCGATTGGTGGAGGCGGCGATTGCGACGCACGGGCTCAAGTGGGCTGTGCGGGCGTCGGCGCAGGAGCTGAGTGCGATTGCGGACGGGCAGTACATGCTGCCGGAGCAGGCATCGCAGATGGCGTGATTGGGTTGTTGGTGGGGAGATTGGGGTTTGGCGGGGCGGACGGTAGGGCTCGGTTCGGCGTACGAAAATGGCGAGGCTTTAAGGCCGTAAGGCCTCAGGCCAACAAACGCGCCATAAGACCGAATCAGAACAGCAACGGCGTTTACCGTTTACGATGATGCGGACCGTGGTGCAGGGATTTGTTCTGATTCGTCGCTCCGGCCACACAGTGCCGTGAGGCCCTATGGCCTTAAAGCCTCGACCACCTCGCCGGCCGCACAGAACATCCACCCTCCCCCCACCTCCAGCAATCACCGCACCGCTCACCCACCCCGCTCCAACCCGTACATCGTCACCCGCTCCACCCCGTCGTCATCAACACTGACACCCAGCACATAATCCGCCCCAACTTCCTTGATCGAAAACCGTGTCGGCAACGCGATCGTAGCCGTCCATGCGCCATCCCGCGAGTACACATTCCAACGCGTGACATCATCACTCGGCGCCGGCTCGCCCATCGCACGCGTACGGTTCTGGTATTTGTATTCACTCACCCAGACGTCGCCATTTACACCGGCTACCAGGCGGTCAAACGCCGGAAACGTCGCCGCGAACTGGGCACTCGCCGCGCGCGCATCAAGCTGCGCTTGCGGCGTCGCATTGTGACCAGGGGTGGGACGCTGCGTACGCACGCGTTCACGATACTGCGCCTTGGCAGCTGACGTCACCGGGGATAGCGTGACGTCGCGTCGCAGAATCCTGGTGAGCGCCCCGTCACCATTGATGCATTGCACTTCGTACGTCTCGCCACGTCCAAAGCACACGTTCTCGCCGCTGACTGCGACCGAGAGGGTTGGTGCGAATGTGAGACTGCTGTACGACGCATCGTTGGGCGCTCGATAGTAGTCAAACGTCGGCACCTCGCGCAGCAGAGTCGCAGTGCGTCCATCGGGCGAGATGCGCAGCAATCCGCGCAGTTCGGTGAAGGTGCCAACAAAGCGGGACAGGTTGGCTGTTGAAGGCCCCGATGCGGTTACAATCACCGATCCATCGCCCAGCACACCCAAGCCTCCCTCGGCCATGTAGCCTGGCACCAGCGGCTGTTGCCGCTGTCGTAGCAGCTTGCCGTCGAGAGTGAACAGTGCAGTGCCGCGCTGCGTATCAACTGCCAACACCGTATCACCGCGCACATATACACGCTTAATCTGCCAGAACTCACCCGGTCCTTCTCCGCGACGGCCAAACGTTCGCACGTGCTGTCCGTTGGCATTGAACATGCGCAACTCCTGCGTCGCGTTATCGGATACAATGATGTCGCCACGCCCAGTTCGTGCCGCGCCCCAGATATCGTCAAACAGCGTGGGGCCGGCCGAGTTGTCACCACCGATTTCAAGTAGCGGTTGTGGGCCGATTCGCCATGTGCTTTGTGCGCGCGCGCTGCTGCTGTGCGACACAATGCGGATGCCGGCGCTATCGCGGACTGCGGTGACGGCGGACTGCGCGTGTGCCACGCCGACGAACAGCGTGCTGGAAACGACGGCAGTGATCGCTGCGGCTGCCGCAAGGCGGTGGGTCATGCGGTGATCTCCTTATCGTGTGAAGGCGGGGCGGGGCTGTTGTTGGCGACGGATTTTGGGATGTGATCGTTGAGTTTGTGGGCGGACAATGGTGCTCTGTTCGGCGTACGAAAATGGCGAGGCTCTAAGGCCGTAAGGCCTCAGGCCAACAAACGCGCCGTAAGACCGAATCAGAACAGCAACGGCGTTTACCGTTTACGACAATGCGAACGGTGCCTCAAGGATTTGTTCTGATTCGTCGCTCCGGCCACACAGTGCCGTGAGGCCCTACGGCCTTAAAGCCTCGCCTGTTTCGTAACACGCACCAAGCGCCAGTCCAAATCGTGCTACACACCTGAGCAACTCCCAACCACACCATCACTTCCCCACACAAAACTCCGCAAATAACCGATCCAGCACATCGTCCAGCGACACCACGCCAATCAGTTCATCAAGCGCGTGCACGGCCGCGCGCACATGCACGGCCGCAATGATGGCCGGCATACCACCCCCGCCGTCCCACGCTGCGCGAAACGCAACCAACTCATCATGCGCCGATTGCACCGCCACAAGATGGCGTTCACGCGTCAGGCGCGGTTGCTCAGGACTCACACTGCCGTAGGTATTCACGATCTCCTGCTGCACAGACAGGAGCAGCTCGCTCAGTCCAATCCCAGACTCCGCGCTGGTGGCGACAACGGCGCTGCCGGCGTTGCTGCATTCGGCGCCGTGTTCGTCACTGCGTTCGGTGCCGTCTTCGCTACTGCCTTCGCTACTGCCTTCGCTGCCGTCTTCGCTGCGGCGCACCGGGCTCTGTTCCGTACCAATCGCACGCACCACCGCACCATCCTGTTTCGTCAGCACACGCACCAGCGGTACATCCCCCCCCCGTGCGTGCAACACCGCACTTGTCGCCGCTTCCAGCTGCTCTCCATCTTCACCGCACACCACCACCACATGCGCGCGCGCCAACCACCGCGCACTCACCTCAATGCCCAGTTGCTCCAACACATCGCTGGAATCGCGCAGCCCCGCCGTATCCACCAGTCGCAGTGGCACGCCCGGTGTGTCAAGCAGCACGTCAAGTGCATCACGAGTCGTACCGGGAATCTCCGAGACAATCGCGCGCGCTTCACCCAGCAACGCATTGAACAACGACGACTTGCCGGCGTTGGGCGCACCGGCGAGCACCACAATCGCGCCCTCACGCACCATGGGCACCGCTGGTGCGGTCGCGAGCAGTTGCTCCAGAGCCTCAATCACGGTGTCCACCGCACGCTGCACACGCGCCGGTTCTATGGGGCCGTCGTCTTCTTCGGGAAAATCAATGTCGTACGCCAGGAGTGCTTCGAGCTGCACACAGTCTGTGCGTAACTCCATGAGGCGTTGTGACAATCCGCCGTCGAGCTGCGCCAACGCCACGCGGTGCCATGCACTGGACCGCGCATCAATGAGATCACCCACCGCTTCGGCCTGCAGCAAATCCATTTTGCCGGCCATCACTGCGCGACGCGTAAACTCACCCGGCAGCGCTTCGCGTGCACCCGCCGAAAGCAGTGCCGCCACCACCGCCGTCGGCACCACCAACCCGCCGTGTGTGCTGATCTCCACCACATCGTCACCGGTGTACGAATGCGGCGCGGGAAACCAGGTGACAAGCGCGCTATCCAGCGCATCGCCGGTGCGTGGATGCACCAAGCGGCGCAGCGAAGGGCGGCGCGGTGAGAGCTGGGGGAGCTCAACGCCAACCGCCTGCTCCCCCACGCACGCCGATACAACCTGCACGGCGCGCGGCCCACTCACACGCACCAGCGCCGTGGCGCCACGTCCCGGCGCGGTTGCCAGCGCCACGATGGTATCCGCAGCGCCGGGCAACACGGATCAGCTCAGCCGCTTGGGCTCGTTGCGCGGAGGTTTGCCCGACTTGGGCGGCTTCGCGGAAGCAGTCGCCGGCGTCTGTACGCGCGGCGTCTTCATCATTTTTTGTCGTTCCTTGGCAATGAGCCACTGCTGCGGCAACGACGCAATGTTCTGCACCGCGTAATACAGGTTGAGACCCGACGCGAAGTTGATGAAGAAAATGAGCATGATGCCCGGGATCAGGTACGTCATCAGACGCGCCTGAGCATTATCGGGCGTGCTGCGCAAACCAATCCACGACACCAGAAACGCCGTCGCCGCCACAATGATTGGCAGGATGTAGTACGGATCCTTGAGCGAAATATCCGGCAGCCACAGGAACGGCACGCCGCGGAACTCAATCGTATTCTGAAACACAAAGAACAGCGCAAAGAACACGGGCAGCGGAATGAACATCGGCAAACAGCCCGTGAGTGAACTCAACGGGTTGAGACCGTGATCCGCGTACACCTTCATGATTTCGGCTTGCGTCTTTTGCGCGTCGCCTTTGTGCTTGGCTTGCGCTGCCTGAATCTCTGGCTGGATTTGCTGCATTTGCAGCGACGTGCGCATGGCCCGCTGATTGATCGGCCACAGAATCAGTCGCACCGCCACACCAAAAATCACCAGCACCCAACCGTACGACAGGCCACCTTTTTCTTTCATCCACAACAGCGTCTTGATCACCAGCGTAGCGAACGGCTGAATGATTTTTTGCATGAAGCCGCCGTATGGGTTGGAGCTTTCAAACTCGCGCCCCATGGCCACCATGCGCTTGAACTCCTGCGGACCGGCGTACACTTCAACCGCCGCCGCACCGCTGCGCAGGTTGGCCACCACATGTCCTACCGCACGCGTAGCCTGCTTGCTCTCACGCGCACCGCCGGTGACGTTGAGCTCCACAAAACCGGGCTCGGTGGGCGGCACAAGCAGCCCCAGCAAAAAGTATTTGTTCTTGGCCACAACCCAGGTAAACGGCCCCTGCACGATGTCACGTTCGCCGGGATCGAGATCGCCAAAATCAATGAGGTCGGCGCTGCGTGCTTCGGGCTTGAACGCGTACGACAAGTGCGTCCGATCTTCCACGCTGTCGGCTTCCGACGAACGGAAACTCGGCGGGAGATCAATCAGCAGATAACCGTCGCTGTTTGGACCGGTCACCGTTGCGCCAATGTTCACGCGATAGCTGTCGGGCAAAAAGCTGTACGTAATGCCGATGGCGCGCTGCGCCACCTGTGCGGTGTAGCGCAGCTGTGTGCGGCCATCAACCTGCGACTGCTCGACGTTAAACGGCGTGCGCGTGAGGTTGAGCGTATCGCCGCCGGGAAATACCATGCGCCAGGCCAGCAACCGGTCACCAGGCTGCGCCAACTCCACACGCCGGTCGGTTTTTTTGCCACCGCTTTCGAGCGCGCGATAGTTTTCAAGCTCCGCCGAAATGAGTGCCGCGCCCAGCGAACTCACCCGATACGTCGCCAGCGGCGTTACCACAGCCGACGTATCAACGCGCGCAGCACGCGGCAGCAGGCTGTCGGGCGTGGCCATCATGGTGACTGGCGCACCGGATGTGACGCCATCGGTGTTGGTCGCTTGCGCCGGTGCAGCAGACGGCGTGAGGTCGTCGGAGATTGCCGCTGCGCCGCTCATGGCCGCGGCACTGCTGTCAGCCGACACACCGTTTGCTGCCACGTTTGCGGGCGGCGCCGGAAATAAAATCGAGTGACCAATAATGACGGCCGCCATAAGGACTACGGCGAGCGCGAGACGGCGTGGATCCATAGTGAAGTCTGCGAGCAGCTAATCGAGACTGACACACGACGCGAGCACAGGCCGTTCGGCCGCGCCCGCCTTTCGCCTGTCAGGGCACGGGGTCATATCCACCAGGACGGAACGGATGACACCGTCCAATCCGGCGAATGGCAAGCCAACTGCCGCGCATGGCACCATGACGCTCGAGCGCCTCGATGGCATACGCGGAACACGACGGAAAATAACGGCACGAGCCGCCGAGCAGGGGCGACAGCGCAACCTGGTACAGCCGAACACCAAGGATGAGCAAAAACTGCGGGACCGCAGCGAGACCTTTGACCGCCGGCCGATGCTCTGGCTGGGTGTGCACGCCTTCGCTTTCTGTTGTTGCCCCAGCGTGTTCAGCGCACATCGGTTGCTCCGGTCGCAATGTCACCACCCGAACTCGTGGTACGTGTTCGCCGTACGATCTGCGCGCCCAGTTGTTGCAACTCGGCTTGCAGCGCCTCGAACACAAGGCCGTAGGCGGGCGCACTAGCCCGCACAACAACATCGAGTGGCTGAGGCAACGAGCGCAGCACGGGCAATAACTCCAGTCGCAGCAGTTCGCGCAGGCGACGCTTGAGACGGTTGCGATCCACGGCGGACTGTTTGTGCCGAGGCACGATCAGACCAACCCGTGGAAGCGCATGAAGGGAAGCGACCACGCGCACTTCGAGAGTGCTATTGCGTATGCGCTTCCCTTCGAGACGTGTCCGCTCCAGCTCCGGAGCGCGCGTTACTTTGTGCGCGCGCCGCAGCGGGCGGGAATCAGGCGCCTGCGTACTTGGACGGCAGTCGAACCGAAAGCAGCTTGCGCCCCTTACGGCGGCGGCGGCTCAGGGTTGCGCGACCCCACTTGTCTGCCATGCGGGCACGGAAACCGTGCTTGCGGAGACGCTTGGTGTTGCGCGGGCGATACGTGGGCTTGCCCATGGGTCTGGTCTGTCAGAAGGTGCGAAATGAAAAGCCAACGAGTCGCGTACAACCTGCGATGCCCATCAGCCTGCTTGGTTACGAAACCTGAATGCTTCAGGTACAGATCCGTAAGATAGGCCGCAGCTTGGGCTTGCGTCAAGTGACAGCACGTGATGTGTGAAGCGATTTTCGCGCCGGAAAAAATTGGTCGCGTCACGCATTTGACTTATCCACATTCTTCGGGCTAGCTTCGCTGCCCTACCATTTCTGCACTCCCAAACCCCGCACTCGCTGTCATGTCCTTGTCCCCGTCCGACATCTGGGAACGCCTGCTCACCCGTGCCCGACAGGTCCTTCCAGAGCAGACATTCAGGACATGGCTCGAACCCGCCGAACCGGCCACCTTCCAGGACGGGCTGCTCACGGTGGTGGTGCCCGATCAGTTTTCCGCAGACTGGAACGAAAGCAAACACACAGAGTTGCTCTCCAGCTACGCCGCCGTGGCCGTTGGACACCCGGTTCGCATCCAGTTTCGCATCTCGGAAGAGCGTGCCAAAAGGGCCCAGTTGGACATCTTTGTCCAGCAACCACCCAACCCAGTAGCGCCACAACCGCAGCATAAATCTGCCATATCAGCGCCACTGAATCCGCGCTACACCTTCGAGCAGTTTGTCATCGGCAAGTCCAACGACGTGGCCGCCGCCGCCTCGCAGGCCGCCGCCCAGGCGCCGGGGGTGGTCTACAATCCGCTCTTCATCTATGGCGAAACAGGGCTCGGCAAAACACATCTCATGCAGGCTATCGCCCATGAGCTGCTGCGCCGCACCCCGTCACTCCGGCTGGCCTTTGTGGGTACGGAGCAGTTTACCAACGATTTTGTGTCGGCCATTCAGGGCGGACAGATGCACGATTTCCGCCGCCGCTACCGCGAAATCGACCTGCTGCTGGTGGACGATGTGCAGTTCCTCAAGGGAAAAGAATCCACACAGGAAGAGTTCTTCCACACGTTTAACGCCATCTATGAAGCCGGTCGGCAGATCGTACTGACCTCCGATCGGCCGCCCAAGGAGATTCCCGGCCTCGAGTCGCGCCTGGTGTCCCGCTTTGAGTGGGGCATGGTGGCCAACGTCGATTCACCAGACCTTGAACACCGTATTGCCATTCTCAAAAAGAAGGCCAGCCTCGATCACCTCGAGCTGACCATCCCCGATGAAGTCATTGAGTTCATTGCCCAGCACGTGAAGTCGAGCGTGCGTGAGCTCGAAGGCTCCATTATCAAGCTGTTGGCGTTTGCGTCGCTCAAGCACCGGGAAATCTCGGTGGAGCTGGCGCGGGAGGCGTTGCGCGACAAGCTCAAGGCGTCCACCACGTCAGATTTTCCCGACGTGCCCCCTACCAGCATTACCGTGGCCACGATTCAGCAGGTGGTGGCCCGGGAGTGGGGTGTCACGCCGGACGGGCTGCGCTCAAAAACACGTACCAAGCAGCTCACCACACCGCGCCAGGTGGCGATGTATCTCTGTCGGGAGCTGTTGGCCTTGCAGTTGGTTGAAATCGGTAACGCGTTTGGCGGTCGGGATCACTCCACGGTGATCCATTCGCTCGACCGCGTGGCCGAAGATATGGCGGCCACCGCCGAGTTCAAGGAGCGTGTGACCAGGCTTCGCAGCATGTTGGAAACTCTGAGGACAACCGGAGTGCTGTCCACGTGAGTCCACAGTTATCCACCTTTTTTGCGTGCACCATGTGGGCGAGCGGGGACGCAGACACTCTTTCCCCATCGAACGCACATGAGCTCTGGTAGCGCACAACGTTCAACTACCGTAGCTTACGCACGTTCTCGACATCTCCACACGCTCTACTGCTACTACCTATTTGTTCTTTAATTAAAGAACAACAGTAAGCTGACCATTCTTTCAACGTCGGGCATGCGCTTTACCATCTCGCGCGAAAAGCTTCTCGAGGGATTGCAGGCTGTCACCGCTGCGGTTCCCGCCAAGACCACACTGCCAGTTCTCGCCAACTTGTTGGTTGAGACGACTGACCGTGGAATTCGTTTATCGGCCACAGACCTCGACATCGCGGTGAGCACCGAAGTCACCGCTGATGTCGAAGCCACTGGTGCGATCACGATACCGGCACGTAAACTCAGCGAGATTGCACGCGAGTTGCCGCCGGCACCGGTCAAGATTGCCACGTCGGGCGAGCAGCGTGTGACGCTTGAATGCGGACGATCGCGATTCAAGTTGCTGGGACTACCGCGTGATGAGTTTCCCACGTTTCCGCAGGTGCGATTCAACGAAGCGTGGCGTGTGAAATCGGGCGAGTTGCAGCAGCTCATCGCGCACACGGCGTTTGCGGTGAGCACCGAAGAGTCGCGTCCGATTTTGAACGGTGTGTTGTGGGAGTTGCGTGAAGAACGCATGCGCATGGTGGCCACCAACGGACATCGGTTGGCGCGCATGGATTTGCCGATTCCAGGGACGTCGGCTCCGTCAAGCGATCTGATTGTGCCGCCCAAAGCGCTGGAGCAGGTGCGCAGACTGTTTCCGGCCGAAGAAGAGCTGGAGATTGCACGCGGTGATAATCACCTCGGATTCCGTTCGCCGTTTACGTCGGTGTTTACGCGCCTCATCGAAGGTCCGTATCCCAACTACGAACAGGTGATCCCCAAGGACAACGACAAGTATTGCATTCTCGACAAAGGTGCCCTGGCCGGTGCACTCAAGCGCATGAGCGTGATTGCGTCTGATCAGACGCACCGCATCAAGCTGTCGTTCAACGCCGGCATGCTCAAGTTTGCCGTGACCACGCCCGACCTCGGCGAAGCCGCCGACGAGTTGAGCATCAACTACGACGGCGATCCACTCGAAATCGGATTCAACGCCGCGTATCTGCTCGAGATCCTGCGCTACATGCCCACCGACGAGATCAAGGTCACGTTCAAGGCGCCCGAGCGTGCGGCCACGATTGAACCGCACGGGTGGGACAGTAACGCGGACTATTTGTGTCTGGTGATGCCGTTGCGGTTGATGGATTAGCAGTCTCCGTAAGTGATTGTAGCATGTGCACGCGCGTTGCGTGCGTTGCAAACGAGGATGCGTCGGCAGTGAGCGCGTTGCTGCTCGATCGTGAGGCGTCGTTGTATTTCGCTAATAGCACAGTTCCTCTAATGCCAGCCGAGTCTTGATCGGAATGTCTGCCTCGTCGAAGTATCGTGACACGATTTCCAGTGCTCTGTCGGCTGAAGAGATGTTCAGATAGCGCAGCAAATATCGAACATCGTCAAGATCGTGAAACTCTGCACCAAGTCGCATCGCCATGCACTTCATGGCAAGCAGGTATTCCGGCTGCGCAACAAAGACTTTCAGATGCGGTCGCTCCAACCACGTGTCAAATGAATCACGCGGGCTGAAACCACGCATTCACGTCTCTGGTAGCAGCGCGCGCCGAAAGCGACAGGCACATAACCGCGCCTCCAACG
>JBBSPO010000038.1:0-18635 GCA_038258695.1 Gemmatimonadales bacterium
AACCTCACCTATCGCATTGACGGCGCCGCGGCGCCCATGGTGCTCAGACGACCACCGCGTGGAGTGTCGGGTGGTGTCGCCCATGACATGTCGCGGGAATACACCCTGCTGTCGGCGCTGCATCCGGCCGGGGTGCGCGTACCACGTCCGTTTGTGTTTTGTGACGATGCACAGATCCTGGGCGCACCGTTTTATCTCATGGAGCTGGTGGACGGCGTCATCCTGCGCGGCGCACCACCGGCGCACCTGCACTTTGACGCCCCGGTTGCGCAGCAGCTGTCGCAGACGTTTGTGCAACAGCTGGCGGGATTGCATGCACTCAATGTGCAGTCACTTGGCCTGTCCACTCTTGGACGTCCCAGCGGCTACGTCATGCGACAGGTAACGGGCTGGCACAAGCGCTGGCAGGCGGCACAAACTGGTGACGTTCCGCACATTGACGACGTGGCGCAGTGGCTTGCTGCAAACGCGCCGGCCGAGCGCGGTGCTTCGCTTATTCACAACGATTTCAAGTACGACAACCTCGTGCTGAATCCGGATGATCTCACGCAGGTGCGCGCTATTCTGGATTGGGAGATGGCCACCGTTGGGTGTCCGCTCATGGACCTGGGCACATCACTGGCCTACTGGGTTGAGCCCACTGACCCACCGCTGCTGAGGTCGCTGGGGCTGGGAGCCACTGCCACGCCAGGCAGCTTTTCGCGAAAGCAGCTAGTTGAGGCGTACAGCAGCGTGAGCGGATTGCAGATTCCCAATCCAGTGTTTTACTACGCGTTTGGCGTGTTCAAACTGGCGGTGGTTGCGCAACAGATATTTGCGCGGCACGTTGCAGGACTCACCAGCGATCCAAGATTTGCGCAGTTGGATCAGGCTGTCGCCGTGCTTGGCGACTGTGCCGTGGACGCGATCCAAAGGGACGCGATCGGGCGGTAAGCGTTGCTGTAGAACCTTGCATATCAGCTCGTACACTTGTGCTCGCCGGACCACGTTCAGGAACAATGGGTACCATCGCGTTCAGCGTCTGCGCGCGTTCAGATGCGTCACTTTCCATAGGGAGATACCAGAATGTCCAGTTTGCGCAGCAGAGTTTTACCATTCCTTGCGTCTGCATCGGTTTTGCTTGCCGCTTGCGGCGGTGGTGGTGGTGATGCCGCCAACGACACGCCCGCCGACATGGCGGAAGACGCCGCGGCAGATATGAACGCTGCCATGGATGCGTCGGCCGAAACAGTGAATGCCATGATGACCGGTGACGCTGAGCGACCACAGGCAGTGACGACAACGGCTACCGGCAGTGCGTCATTCACCGTGTACGCCGACAGCATTATGTACGCTGTCAACGGCAACAACCTGATGGGTGTCACCGCCGTACATGTTCACAGCGGCGGACCGGAAGAGTCTGGGCCACCAATGGCGACGCTGTACACCAGCGAGTCCGGTACAGATTTTGTCAGCGGAACGCTCGGCGCCGGCGCCATCACGCGTCAGACGACGCTCAACGGAGATGCAACGTTTGACAATCTGCGCGAGCTCATCCGCACTGGCGGCGCATACGTCAATGTGCACACCAAAGGAAATCCGGGTGGTGAAGTCCGCGGGCAGATATCGGCCAGTGGGATGATGTAGTCAGCGATGACTACTGCACAAACGGGGCGAGATCGCAACATCGGATCTCGCCCCGTTTTGACATTCGTAGTCCACAACATTGGGAGCCGAACTACCCCCCATACACCTCAAACAACCCCGCCGCACCCATCCCGCCGCCAATACACATCGTCACCAGCCCCAGCCCACCACCGCGACGCTGCAGCTCGTGCACCAACTGCGTGGTAAGCTTCGCGCCAGTCGCGCCGAGTGGATGTCCAAGCGCAATCGCGCCACCATTTACGTTCGTGCGTGACGCGTCCATCTCAAGGTCTTTCATTACCGCGAGTGCCTGGGCCGCAAAGGCTTCGTTGAACTCAATGAGTTGCACGTCGGCCAGCGACACACCGGCACGCGCCAGCGCTTTGGGCACCGCCTTGATGGGTCCGATGCCCATGATGTCGGGCGACACACCGGCCGTGGCAAAGGTGACAAAGCGCGCCAACGGCTTCACGCCCAACTCGTTTGCCTTCGCACGACTCATCACCAGTACCGCGGCTGCACCATCAGAAAACGGTGATGCGTTGCCAGCGGTCACGGTGCCTTTGGCCATGAACGCCGGACGCAAACCGGCCATCTGTTCACGTGTGGTTTCCGGACGTGGACATTCATCGGTGTCAACAGTGTGCGTGGTGGTTGTACGCTTGGCACCCTCCCACGTATCACGCGCTACATCAATCGGCAAAATCTCCGGCGCAAAGACTCCACTGGCGATGGCCGCACCCGCTTTCTGCTGCGACGCATACGCAAAATCATCGGCCATCTCGCGCGTGATGCCCCACTGTTTGGCCACACGTTCGGCAGTAAAGCCCATGCCGATGTAGCTCTCCGTAATCTCCGGCGAGAGCCGTGTGTGATAGCCTGACATAGGCACCTGCGACATCATCTCCGTGCCACCGGCCAGCACCACATCGGCGTGGCCCGCAATGATAGCCTGCGCAGCGTACGCCACGGACTGCAGCCCCGATGAACAAAAGCGATTGACGGTGGCGGCCGATGTTTCGACGGGCAAGCCCGCGCGCAACCATGCCAGTCGCGCGTGATTGAGTCCCTGCGATGCCTCGGGCATGGCACAGCCCCACTGCACATCATCAACCAGCGCGGGGTCTACGTTGGCACGGTCAAGTGCGGCCTTCATTACGGCGGCCGAAATATCCACCGGATGCACAGAAGCCAGCGCACCATCGGCTTTACCGCGCGCAACGGCGGTGCGTACACAACTGACAATTACGACTTCGGTCATGAATCAGTTCTCCCTGGTCGATATCAGTTGCGAAGCGGTTTGCCGGTCTTGAGCATGTGCTCAATACGGGCCTGAGTTTCCTTGGTGCCCAGCAGCGACAGGAACTGTTCACGCTCGAGGTCGAGCAGATCCTGTTCGGATACGGTGCGTGGTGCTCCGTCTCCGCCGCACAGCACATACGCCACGGCACGCCCCACACGAACATCGTGTGCCGACGCCTGCCCTGCTTCGGCCGCGGCCCACAGCGCGTATTGCAAGTTGCCAAAGCCTTCTTTACCCATGGCACGCATGTGCTTCTCCACCGGCGCGACGTAATCAGGCGCGAGATCCAGTACACGAGCCTTTGCATCGGACAGCTGCGTATCGCGGTTCATGCTGATGCGATCACTACCCTGCAGGAATCCCATGGCGCGTGCTTCGGGTGCACTGGTACTCGTTGCAGCAAACGCAATGAGTTTGAACGCGCGCTTGAGTGCTTCAAACGGATCGGCTTCGTCGTACGGCTGTAGCGCTTCGGTAAACCGGAACGCGAGTTCCTTGGTACCACCACCGCCCGGAATCAATCCCACACCCACTTCCACCAGCCCCATATACAACTCGGCGGCGGCCTGCACACGATCCGCGTGCAAGACAAACTCGCTGCCACCACCAAGCGTCAAACCATGCGGGGCCACAACAACCGGAAATGGTGCGCGACGGATGGACATCACGCTCTGCTGAAAACCGTGAATGCTTTCATCAATCGCATCCCATGCACCAGCGGCCATGCCAAACGAGATGGCACCAAGGTCCGCGCCAGCGCTGAACGTGCGAGCGTCGTCGTTGCCAATCACCAATCCTACATACCCACCGCGTTCCACTTTGCGCAGCGATGTCTGCAAACCTTCGAGCAACCCCTGGCCGAGCGAGTTCATCTTGCTGCGGAACTCAAAGCAGAGCACACCGTCGCCCAGGTCCACCAGTCGTGCACTGCCAAAATCTTCGACCGTGCGACCCGCCGTGTGCTGCAGCGCGAGATTGATGTTGCCGGGAATGGTGGGGATCGGTTCGTACGTACCGTCGAAGGTGAGGTACTCACCGTTCTTGTAAAACGCACCATTGGCCGATTCGAGCAACGCTGGAACGCTGTCGCCACGTGCTACAAACTGTGCGCGCAACCAATCGTGTCCGAGTGCATCCATCACGTGGAACGGACCAATCTCCCATCCGTAGCCCCACTGCAGCGCCCGATCAATGGACACAATGTCGTACGCCAGCGTAGACGCGAGTGTGAGTGCGTAGTGCGCGGCATCGAGCAGATGATCGCGCAGGAACGCGCCGTGCGCGCCGCCGAGATCGCGTGCGCCCACAAGGCGGGCTGCGTGCGGTTGGCGAATAAGTCCACCCACGTCACCACCGCTCATGCGCTCCTGCGGTACGTACGTGCTGTTCTTCCAGTCGTACGTGAGCACACCGTCTTTTTGCTTCTGATAAAATCCGCCACCGGTTTTATCACCAAGCTTGCCTTCGCCAATCAGCGCATGCACCCAGTCGGGCAGCGCCAGGTCTTCGCCTGTCTGCGCAGCCAAGCCTTTGGTCACGTGACCGAGTACATCGAGACCGGACAAATCACCGGTGCGGAACGTTGCCGTCTTGGCGCGACCAACAAGCAGTCCGGTGAGTCCGTCTACTTCGTCAATGCTGAGATCATGCTGCATCATGCGGCGCATGGTGCTCACCATGCCATACACACCCAACCGGTTGGCAATAAAGCCGGGCACGTCTTTGGCAACGACGGTGCCTTTGCCCAGAATGCGTTCCACGAAAGTGCGCGTGGCGCCAATCACCGCCGGATCTGTTTCCGGTGTGGGAATCAGCTCCAGCAAATGCATGTAGCGCGGCGGATTGAAAAAGTGCGTGCCCAGAAAGCGACGCCTGAACTTTTCCGACCGTCCTTCCAGCAACACCGACATCGGAATGCCCGATGTGTTGGTGGTGACAATAGCCGACGACTTGAGCAGCGGCTCCAGTCGCGCGAACAGCTGTTGCTTGGGTTCGGGCAGCTCAATAATGGCTTCGACAATCCAATCGCAGTCAGCCAGCCACTCGAGATGGTCTTCGGTGTTGCCACAGCGCACCCGTGCCGCGGCACTTGAGTGCATGAAGGCCGCTGGTTTGGCCTTAATCGCTTTTTGCAAACCGGCCTTGGCCGGCCCGCTACGATCGGGTGAGCCAGGAATGTCGAGCAGCACGACGCGCAGGCCAGCGGACGCAGCGAGGGCCGCAATACCACTGCCCATCGCGCCCGCACCTACCACGCCGACGGTCGAAACGCGCATGAACGCTCCGGTGAGGACGCAGGCCCAACGGCGGCGACGGCGGGTCAGGGGGACCCGATCGCATCATCTACCGGTGCACCTGCGACGAGAGGATCCCCAAATGTCGAGCAACGCCCCGTGTACCGGAAGGGGTACCGCGCACAAAATGCGACGGTCACGTCACGTTTAACTGCGTGCGGCAGTCCTGCTGAAGGGCTTCCTTCCCACGGGTGCTGCTCTCTACGCTTTGACCAGCCGCTCCCAGAACATCTTGCGCGCCTTGGCCACCTTGGGCGCGACCACGCCCATGCAATACGGCTGCCCGGGGTTGTTGTTGAAGTAGTCCTGATGCTCCGCTTCAGCCACGAAAAACGCCGGCACGGGCGAAATCTCCGTGACGATCGGATCGAGCCACATCTCCTGCGCCTCGAGCTCGGCGATACACGCTCGGGCCGCAGCTTCCTGCTCGGCATCGTGCGTGAAAATCACCGACCGGTACTGCGTGCCCTTGTCATAACCCTGCCGGTTGAGCGTGGTGGGGTCATGAATCACAAAAAACACGTCGAGCAGATCGCGAAACGTGATTTCCGCTGGATCGAACGTGATTTGCACCACTTCGGCGTGCCCGGAGACGCCGGTGCACACCTGTTCATACGTTGGGTTGGGGCGCGCGCCGCCCGCGTAGCCACTCACAACGCTGTGGACACCGCGTAGCTCGCGATACACGGCGTCGAGACACCAGAAACAGCCGCCGCCGAGTGTGGCGGTGGAGAGAGCAGGTTGAGTGGTCACGTTTAGATCGGGCAAAAAGTTGGAAACGGTGGTCCTATTGTGTCGTGGTGCTTTTGCGTGGTGACGTGGCAATGGCGTTGCGCTGTAGTTGCGTATCGCCGCCCTCACGCCTGCAACGCCGGATGCCGCCCTTGCACGTCGTCGTAGTGCGACTTGATGCGGGCAATATCCACGGCCGCGTCAACGTTGGCATTCACCTGCAGCGTGGGCCCAAAACGCACCTGCTTCAGCGCGTAGTCAAACGCTGTACACACTACAGGAACGTTGGCCGCGCGGGCAATGTGCCAGAAGCCGCTGCGCCACCCGGACACGTGCTTGCGTGTCCCCTCGGGTGCCAGCACCAGCACCAGCTGCTCATGCTCAGCGAACTGCGACGTGGTCTGGTCTACCAATAAGTTTGACGTTGAGCGATTCACCGGTACGCCGCCGAGTGCTCGCATGAACCATCCCATCGGCGGGCGGAACAGCGTGTGCTTGCCCAGAAAGATCACGCGGAAGCCCATCGCCCACTTGGTGGCCACGCCAACAAAAAAATCCCAATTTGAGGTGTGGGGAGCAACGATAAGGACAAACTGGGGAATATCCGGAATCGTGCCGGTCAGTTCCCAGCCGGCCAGGCGCAACATGAGTCGCCCGAGCAACCGGAACAGTGGCCCACGGTTTTGTGGGACACGGGGACCGAGCACGGGTGATGTGGATGGAGGCAGGGCACCGCTGGCGTGAGATGTGGTCATGCGGTTCATTTGACTCATGACTGACAAAATCCGCAAGACCGACGAGGAGTGGGCCGCGATGCTCACCAAGATCCAGTTCAAGGTCACCCGCAAGCACGGCACCGAACCGGCATTCACGGGCGAGTACTGGGATCATCACGATACCGGTATCTATCACTGCGTATGCTGCGGTGCGCCGCTCTTCGCCAGCGATACCAAGTTTGAATCGGGCACCGGCTGGCCCAGCTACTGGGAGCCCATTGCACCAGACGCCATTGAGACCACCACCGATCGCAGCTGGTTCATGACGCGCACCGAGGTGCATTGCGCGCGGTGTGATGCACATCTGGGACATGTGTTTGACGACGGGCCCAAACCCACGGGACTTCGCTATTGCATGAACAGCGCGTCGTTCACCTTTGAGGAGGCGGGTGAGGCGTCGTCTGATGCGTAGCGGTACGCTCACAAGTATCGCGGGCGCGCTACCGGGGATTCGGTCAGTCGTGGTGTTAAGCGTGACCGTGATCTCGTTGCTCGGCACGAGATTGCAGGCGCAGAGTCCTGGCCTGCCGCCACGCATCGCGCCAGGTCCCGGACGTGGATTGTTCCTCGATCTTCCTACTGTCCCCTTGGTGCTGCGCGTACCGGCCAGTGCCAACGCCCTCGCCATGGGAAATGTGGGTGTGACGCTGCGCGACGCTGAGGCCGTGTTCTACAACGTGGGTATGCTCACGCAGGCGCGCGGTGTGGGCACATCGCTTCAGCGCTTTGGCGCCGACGCGACAGCCGGCTCGATCGCCAGTGTGCAAACGCTCGGCGCGTTCAGTTACGGCGTGGGGGCGCGCTTCCTGAGCGCCAGGGCACCGGTAAGGGTGCCCGCGGGCGGTGGCCCGGACGCAACGGTATTTGTTTTCGACAGCTCCTCCGTACCGTCCACCGGACTGGCGGTGACTGCCGCCGTTGGACGCGCGGTTGGTCCGCTGCGCATCGGTCTGGGCGCCACGTACGTGCAGGAGTCCAACGGCCCCGTGGCTGATGATGCCACGCTGTTTGATATCGGCGTCGTCTATCCCATTGGACCCATAAACCTGTCGCTCAACGTGCAGCATCTGGGATCGGCCATCAAGTCGGCGCCGGTAGTGGGATTTTCCGTCAGTCCCGAAATCGAAGGTGTGCCATGGCGCGCCGTGCTCGGCTTTGGTGGCGCCAACGCGCCGATAGGGACCTTCCTTGATCTCTCCCTCTATTCGCAGGTCGCGATAGACGCGAGCAGCAGGGTGATGCCGGCGTTGGGCACTGAGCTGGCCTATGTGCCGGTCGAAGGCGTGGCGCTGGCTGGTCGACTGGGCGTGCGTCGGGCGGAGTTCCGGGCCCAATCGGCCATGACGGCCGGCTTGGGCTTCTCAATCGATCGTTTTTCGCTGGACTACGCGATTGAGCCGTTTATCGGTGCGCCGGACGCTCACCGTGTTGGCGTGCGCATTCGCTAGTCCCCTCCAGTCGGTACGCACCCTCCTTGGCCAAAAGGGGTATATTGCATATTCCCTCCCAACCAGTTCCGAGGCTTTGCCCATGATGAACCTGTTGCTGCTCACCGCCCTGCTCGGGCCCTCTGCTACCACCGCTGCGACGCCGGACTCCGTGTCCGCTGCTTCGCCGCCGTCGTCCACAAGCTCCCTGGCTTCTGCCTTTGGCGCCTCACTCGCGCTGTCTGGAGACTATGCGTTTGTGGGCGAACCACGCGGCGGCCCATCCGGGCAGGTGCACGTATATCGCCGAGCCGCGTCGGGTTGGCGCGCCGGAAGCAAAATCGCATCGCCCTCGGGCACACCCAACGACGGATTTGGGCTGAGCGTGGCCGCAGACGGTGACATGCTGTTGGTGGGACGCGTAGGCGCTCCCAACGGAGCAGACAGTGCCCGCGGTTCTGTGCACGCGTATCGTCGCACGGCGGCGGGAACGTATGAGTCGCTCGCGACATGGAATGAAGCTGGTTTGGCTGCCCGCGCCGGCTACGGCAGTGCGTTGCTGATTCGTGGCGACATGGCGTTTGTAGGCGCGCCCCGTCAGGAAAATGGCGCCGTGTTCATGTATCGTCGCGGTGCTGACGGAAGCTGGACACCGGCTGGTCGCGTGCCGGCCCCCGACCTCACCGAAGACGATTTGTTTGGATCGTCGCTGGCCATGGACGGCAATCGTCTGGTGATCGGCGCTCCGGGGCGTTCAACAGCCAAGGGTGCGCTGTTTGTGTACACGGTCGCTGGCAACACGGTGACACCATCGAGCATGCTGGTGTCGGCTACGGCCACCGATGGGTCACTGCTCGGTACGAGTGTGGCCATCAGCGGTACGCGCATCGTGGCCGGTGCGCCGGGTGCCTTTGCGACCGCAGGACGTCGCGGTGCAACACTCGGCAGCGTGACGACCTTCGAATACAGCGAAATCGCCGAGATCTGGCGTGAGCGCAAGAGTTTTGTGCCGTTTGAAGCCGGTGCCGCACGATTTGGCGCCAGCGTAGTTATGGCCGGCACAGAACTGTGGGTCGGTGCGCCAGTGAGCCAGTTTGGTGCCGGCCGCATTTACCGTGTGCAGCCTGACGCACAGGGCGGCTGGGGTGCCATGACGGCGCTGGCCGTGGGCGACATTGATGCCGGCGCCGGGTTTGGCGCCACGATCGCGGTGTCGGGCAACACGGCCGCCGTCGGCATGCCCAACGATGGCGGTGGCGGCGGTACGGTCATGTTCCTGACGCGCAATGCGGCGGGCGCCTGGCGCTCCACCGGCACCGTGTTCCCGGAGCCGAATGTCAAGGCGTTCGCGGAAGTGAAGGGCAAAGAAGTGATGTGCGGCGACAACGGCAAAGCCGGTGAGTTTGAGTGCGGTAACGCGTCGTTGCTGTCGTTCCTGCCGATTTCGGCCATTGGTGGAAAGCGCGGCACCAGCATGAACGACAACTGGGGCTGGACGGACCCGCAAACCAATCGGGAAATCGCGATTCTCGGTCGTACCGACGGCACGTCGTTTGTTGACGTGACCGATCCGGCTAACCCGCGCTATCTGGGTGACCTGCCCAAGACCAAAGGCACGCCGTCCGCCGCGTGGCGCGATATGAAAGTGGTGAATAACCACGCATTTATTGTGGCTGACAACGCGGGTGAACATGGCATGCAGATCTTCGACCTCACGCGTTTGCGCACCGTTCGCACACCGCAAACGTTTGAGCCCGACCTCACGTACGATCGCATCAACAGTGCGCACAATATCGTATCCAACGAAGCCACTGGTTTTGTGTACGTGGTGGGTGGATCGGGCGGCGGAGAAACATGTGGCGGCGGACACCACATGATTGACGTCAAGGATCCGAAGAAGCCCAAGTTTGCCGGCTGTTTTGGCGACGACAAAACAGGTCGCGCTGGCACTGGCTACTCGCATGATTCGCAGTGTGTGCTCTACCGCGGTCCCGATACGCGTTACTCCGGCAAGGAAATCTGCATTGGCTCCAACGAAACAGCCATCAGCATTGCCGACGTAACGGATAAAAAGAATCCGGTTGCCATTTCACGGGCATCGTACCCGAATGTGGCCTACGCGCATCAGGCGTGGCTCACGGACGATCACAAGTACCTGTATCTCAACGACGAAGCCGACGAATCATCGGGGCAGGGAGAAGCGGCCAAGGGTACGCGTACGCTGGTCTGGGACGTGCAGGATCTGACCGACCCGGTGCTGGTGAAGGAGCATGTTGGCACCACCAAGGCCATCGATCACAATCTGTACGTCAATGGTGATCGCATGTACCAGTCCAACTACACGTCGGGGCTGCGCATTCTCGACATCAGCGACCCACGCAATCCCAAGGAAGTGGGTTTCCTTGACACGCACCCCGGTGATGATGGCACGCCGTCGTTCTCTGGTTCGTGGAGCGTGTATCCGTTCTTCAAGAGCGGCGCAATCGTGGTCACGAGCATTGGCGAAGGCGTGTTCTTCGTGCGTGATCGTACGCGTCCTGTGGTGCAGTGAGGCACACACGCATGCAATCGTGGTTGGCAGCGCGCACGGGCTCCGGCTCGCGCGCGCTGTTGGCCATGGCGGTGATGGGCATCAGCGTGAGCTGTATTCCGGCGGCCAGTGCGCAGGCCCGCGCGCAAACGCCGGTGCAAGCCATGCAGCCGGCAGTGGATCGCCTGTACGTGGTGAATCAGGCGGGGGCCACGATCTCGGTTATTGACCAGCAGAAGCTGGAGGTCGATACCGTGATCGATTTGCAGACGCTGGGCTTTGGAGCCAATGCCAAGCCGCATCACGTGGCGGTGGAAGATGACGGTAGCTACTGGTATGTGTCGCTCATTGGCGCCGGTCGCGTACTCAAGTTTGATCGCGAGAACAGACTGTTGGGACAGGTGGCCATGGAAACACCGGGGCTGCTCACGCTCGACCCGGTGCACGACTCGCTGTATGTGGGCCGGTCCATGACGGCGGTCAATCCGCCCAAGGCACTTGGTGTGATTGCCCGCACACCGTTTGTAATGGACGAAGAGCAGGAGATTGTGATTCCGCGTCCGCATGCGCTGGCGGTGTCACTCGACGGGCGCTGGGTGCATACCGCGTCGCTGTCAGAAAATCGCATTGCCAGCGTGGAAACGGCCACGGGTCGCGTCACACTCACCTCTATTCCCGGTGTTACGCGTTCGCTGGTGCAGTTTGCGCTTTCGCCGGACGGCCGCACGATGGTAGCCGGTGGTGAACTGTCAAATACCGTTGTCGTATTTGATCTCACGCAGCCACCGCCACTCAAGCCGGTGCAGGAGATCACGCTCGAAGGCAAGCCGTGGGAAGCACGTTTTGCGCCTGACGGTCGCACGCTCTATGTGTCGCTGCTTACCAAAAACGCGGTGGCCGAAGTGGATGTACAATCATGGACGGTGCGACGCATCCTCGAAGGACGCATGGCGCAACCGTACGGCATGCTGGTGAGCGCCGATGGGAAATACGCGTTTATCAGCAACCAGAACGCCGGCGCCGTCATGGAAGGGCACAGCGGACATGAAATGCACGGCATGGACGGCAAGTCAGCGAGTGACGGATGGCTGACCGTGCTTGATCTCACCACCGGAACGGTCAAGACCACGATCATGCTCGGCAACGGCCCCACCGGTATGGGTGCGGCGCGCGCGCGATGACTGCTGGATGATTGCTGAATGATCACACGCGATAGCGGCACATCGCGACGACGCCGGCCAAGTGCACGCGCGCATCGTTTGCGATTTTTTATTGGTGTGTGTACTTCCGCCATGCTCTCGGCGTGCACCGGGTCGTCTCCGGCGACTGCCACACCGGCTTCACCGGCACTGCCTGCATCCGAGGCGTCCGGCGCTCAATCCAGTGCACGCAATGGCTTTGTACGCAACGTGGCGCCATTTCCTGTGCGCGACTCGGCCGGCGAACTCATGCCGCAACCGTTCCTGGGCGGATTTGATGTGCCGCGTCCGCAGCTCGTGGATATTGACGGCGACGGCGACCTCGATCTGTTTGTGCAGGAGCGCTCAAACGCCGTCATGTTCTTTGAGAATGTGAACGGCAGTTTTGTCTGGCGCACTGATCGCTACCTCGATCTTGCCATTGGCGAGTGGTATCGGTTTGTTGATCTCGACGGCGACAGTTTGCCGGACTTGCTAAGCGAATCGCCCATCAGCTACATCCGCGCGTGGCGTAACACCGGCAGTGAAGGCGCGCCGCGCTTTGAAGTGGCTGTGGACACGTTGCGTAACAGCGATGGCGCTCCCATTCCGGCCGATCGCCAGAACATTCTCAACGCGGTGGACATCGACTGCAACGGACGGCTCGATCTCTTCCTCGGTCGCGTTGCCGGCTCGGTCGATCGCTTTGAGGCGGTGCCTGGCACGGAGCGCAATGGCGTGCCCAGGTTTGTATTGCACACCGAACGGTTTGAAGACATCGAGATTCTGGGCCCTGTACCAGGCGGTGTTCCCGGCCTCGAGCGCGGCAGCATGCGTCACGGTGCGAACACGCTGGCCTTCGGTGACATTGATGGTGACGGGGACGTTGATCTGTTCTGGGGCGATTATTTCGAGCCGGGCGTACTGCTCATCGAGAATCGCTCAGCTGGATGCACCATGCCCAACATGCGTGGCACGCCGGTGCAGTTTCCGCGTGGTTCACCAGTGCTCACCAGTGGCTATAACGCGCCCACCTTTGGTGATGTCACCGGCAACGGGTTGCCCGATCTCGTGCTGGGTGTCATTGGCGGCTCGTATTCGCCGCGCACCACATCGGTAGACAACTTGTTGTTGATCGCACAGTCACAACGTGGGGAGTTTGCACTGTCTACCCGGCGTCTCATTCGCACCATCGATGTTGGATCGGAGGCCATGCCTGTCTTGGCCGATCTCGACGGCGATGGTGACTTTGATCTGCTGGTGGGCAACAAGATTGCACCAGACGCGGACAACACCGGAACGCTCACGTGGTTTGAAAATGTCGGTTCAGCAACCGCTCCGTCGTATATAGAACGCGGGCTGCTGCCGATGCGTGGAGAGTTTCACTATGCGCCGGCCGTTGCCGATCTCGATGGCGATGGACTGGCCGACCTGGTGCTTGGCACATGGCGCGATGTCGTGCAATGGTGGCGCAACACAGGCACGCGCGACAAGCCGCAATACACGCTCGCCGACAGCGCGTTGATCACGCTCACGCGTGGCAGCAACACCGCGCCCAGTCTCGCCGACCTCGATGGAGATGGAGATCTCGACATGATGGTAGGCGAAGCGTCAGGGCAGCTCAACTTCTATCGCAACGTCGGCACGAAAGCGGCACCGGTGTTTGAGCTGGTCAGCGATGTGTTTCAGGACATCGATGTAGGACGACGCAGTGCACCGGTGCTCGCCGATATGGACGGAGACGGTCTTCCCGATCTGCTGCTGGGCAGTGAAGACGGCGACGTGCAGCTCTGGCGCAATGCGAGCGATGCCTCGGGGGTGCGCTTTGTGCGCGGCGACGATCTGTCACTTCCCACGGGCACCTTCTCTACTCTTGCCGTTGCCGACATCGATGGCGACGGCGATCCTGACATTGTGATTGGTACTTCGTCGGGCGGATTGTTGTACTTCGAAAACCGCAGCAAATAGCAGTCACCTTTCTCTGGCTCCTGACATCATGTTCATCCCGTCAACCGTCTGGCGCGCGAGCGTGTGTGCGTCGCTGCTGCTTGCCCCAAGCGTTATCCTGGCCCAGCCAACCACACCGCGACCCGAGCGCACTGTTCAGCGCGACATTCCCATCACCAACGCCATCCGTCGCGCGTTGGAAGCGGGTTCACGCGATTCAAGCGGGCGTCCCGGTGGCAACTACTGGCAACTGCGCACCGAGTACACCATCAACGTGCGCCTCGATACCGCCACGCATCGGCTGACCGGGCGTGAGTCTGTTGTAATTCACAACAACAGTCCGGATTCGCTGTCAGAGATCGGACTGCGTCTCGATCCCAATCACTTTATCGGAACGGTTCCGCGTGCGGCGAGCTGGGCGCCGGCCGAAAACACCGATGGCATGGTGATTACGCGCTTGTTGGTAAACGGCGTGAACGCTCGACTCACACCACCGCCTCGTGGTCCGGCGATTCTGGCCGCGCCCAACGCACAACCATTTCTGAATGGTGCGCAAAGCACCGTGGCCCGCGTGCAGCTGGTGACACCGATTCCCCCATCAGCACGTGTGACGCTGGAAATCGAGTGGAACCACAAACTGCCGGGTGGTCCGGGCGTGGGACACCGCATGACGCAGCGGTGGGCCGACTCGCTGTACCAACCCACGCAGTGGTATCCGCGGGTGGCCATGTACGACGATCTGCGCGGATGGGATCAGGAGCTGTATCTGGGACCGTCGGAGTTCCACAATGTGTTTGGCTCGTTTGATGTCAGCATTGATGTACCGGCTGGCTGGTTGGTGAGCGGCACCGGTCTGCTGCAAAACCCCAACGACGTGTTAACGGCCACCGCACGCGAGCGACTCGCGCAGGTCACGCGCAGCGACGCGAATACGATGATTGTGGGGCCGGACGAAACAGGACCCGGTCAGGCCACCGCACCGGGCAATGCCAGCGGACGTTTGGTGTGGCGCTACGCTGCTGACTCGGTGAACGACTTTGCCTGGGCCACAGCACGCAAGTTTGTGTGGCAGTCCACGCGAGCCACCATTCCCGGCAAGGGCCCTGTGCCCATACACATGTTTTACCTGCCGGGCCGCGCGAATCTCTTTGCCAACGCCGGCCGCATTACCCGGCACGCGCTCGAGTACTACTCGGAGCTTTGGTTCCCGTATCAGTTTCCGCAGCTCACGCTGCAGGACGGTCCCAGTGCCGGCATGGAGTATCCCATGGTCATCAACTCCAATCAGGGTGCGGCCGATCACGAAGCAGCGCATCAGTGGTGGCCCATGGTCGTGGGCACCAACGAAACCTGGTATGGCTGGATGGACGAGGGATTCAATCAGTACATGAACATCCTCTCCGGTGCGCACGCGGCCGGCCGCGAACCAGTGCTCAACAAACTCGGTCAATCGTACGGCGCAACCGCAGGCAATGAGGCCGAGCCGCCTATGATGTGGAACGCCAACTACGCCGGTCCTCAGTTTTATGGGTTCACCACCTATCGAAAAACACCACTCATGCTGTCCATGCTTGGCGGTATCGTTGGTGATTCTGCCGTGCAACGCGCGCACCGTGAATGGGCCACGCAATGGATGTTCAAGCATCCGTCGCCGTGGGATTGGATGTTTTTCATGGAGCGATCGCTGGGTCGTGAACTCGGCTGGTTCTGGAATGGTTGGCTGTTTGGCACAGAGAGCGTCGATGCGCGCATCGCCAACGTGACAACCAGTGCTGGCACGACTCAGGTAACCGTTCGGCAAGACGGACAGATGCCGTCGCCGGTTGTGCTGGAAGTGAAGTTCAGCGGATCGGGTCCGGCCGTTGCGTCGCAGCCCAATGTTGTCATGAAGGACAGTGTGACGGCGCTGGTCACCTATCCGGTGGATGTGTGGTTCACGGGCAGCCGCTCGTTTACCGCATCGCTCAACTTTGGTGATCGCACCATCGAGCGCATCACCTTCGATCCGGCATGCCGTTTCCCTGATCGCAATCCGGCCGACAATGTGTGGGTGCGCGGTGCCGGCACCACCGGCGTGCAAGCGGCGAGCTGCGCGCCGTGATCAAGGCGCTGCGCGTGCCGGAGCGACTCTTCGCGCTCGCCATGTGGGCCGTGTCGCTCGTGTTCGCCAGCTTCCTGATTGGTCTGGGCGGCAAACTGGTCAGCGATCTGCCCGGCGTGGAGCAGCGCATCACACTGGATGACTTCATCGACCAGCCGAGCATGACGGCGCTCAACGTGCGCGCTGATTCTGCGCAAAATGCGGAGCGTGATGTGTCAGCGGCGCGGGAGCGTGCGCAGCTCGCCCTGGCGGCCGCTGACAATGCGTACTCGTCGGCACGGGAGAGTTTTACCAACTGGATAGCCACCCGTTCGGCAACGACAGATCCGGCGCAGGACCCAGAGGTGATTTCGCGCAACCGTCAGCTTGATGTGCTGCAGACGGCCACGCGCGATCAGGAACAGGCACTCGAGGCGATCGACGCGCAGCTGTTGCTGTTGCGGCAGACGCAGGATCAGGTGATGGGGCAGCAGGAAGCGCTGCGTGATGATGCCCGCACGACATTTGAGCGTGCGCTGTTCTGGCATGAGCTCAGGATTTTCGGCATCCGGCTGGCACTCACGCTGCCACTGCTGCTCATTGCGGCGTGGATGATTGCCCGCAAGCGCCGCAGCGACTATTGGCCGCTGTATCGCAGTTTTGTGTTGTTCGCGGTATTCGCGTTTTTCGTTGAGTTGGTGCCGTACCTGCCGACGTACGGCGGGTACGTGCGATATGCAGTGGGCATTCTGGGCTCGGCCGTTGCGGGCCACTATGCGATCCGCGCAATGCGTGCATACCTGGCGCATCGAACGGCCGAAACGCAGCGTACGGAAGCGGAGCGGCGCAGCAGTTTGCAGTACGAGGAGGCGCTCAAGCGCATGGACGCCGGCGTATGTCCGGGCTGTGAGCGCGCCATTGCGGGAGGCAAGGCTGGCCTGTCCAACTACTGTGTGCACTGTGGCATGATGCTGTTCAATGATTGTACAACGTGCCACACACGAAAGAATGCGTTTTTTCAGTTCTGTCCGGCGTGTGGCGTAACCGCAGACACACAGCAGGAGTTGGCCGCGACGGGTTGAGTGCTCCCCGGTAGGCGTCCTGTAACATGCTACCTGAGAGCGATAGTGTGATACGTGTCAGATGTGTAGGATGCGAGGGCGTCACAAGTGGCGCAGCCACCTCTGCCGGATCGAGAGCAACCGATCTGGCGACGCAACACTCCTACGCGTGAAAATACCATGTATATGAGCTCCCAAATCACACAGCAGCTCGACCGTGCGCTTGAACACGTTCGGGCGGGCACCCCCATCGGCGAGGTCTGTCGCACCTTTGGTGTGAGTGAGGTGACGCTGGTTGACCGGCAGCAATCCATGCACGGTACACCAACGGTCGCTCCCGAATCCCTTGCTGAAGCGCAGCGTGAAATCCGGAGACTTCGCCGACAGATTGCGTCGCTCACAGCCGATAAGTGTGCACTGGTTGAGGCACTGGTTCGCGGCTGGTAGTACAAGCGTCTCACACCTTGGGGCGTGCAACGCACTGTTGACACACTGAGTGTTTCGTGTGTTGTCATAGGTGGGCAGGAACACATGCCCCCTGAGGTGCATTCCGCTCAGTGTTGGCTTTCACTATCGTGAGATATGCAGCGGCGTGCAGTCAGGGCGCCTGAAGCCGTCACAGAACGTTTCCGGAATACTGGTATGTCAAACGCGCAGCGAGCGACGTCAGCAGCAAAGGCAACAGCGCTGAACAGAGCAGAGTTGGAGCACGGTCGGCTCGCGGTCATCAGTGCGATCACGGCGGGTCTCGGACATGATCTTCGCAACGCCCTCATGCCCGCATTGCTTCGACTCGACACGATCGCCGCCTCTACCGAGCTTTCAAAAGAAACGCTGGCGCAGCTGCGCGATGTGCGGTCGGGATTGTCTGCTCTGCAAGGGCTCGCATCGGGATTGCATCTGCTCGCTTCCGACGCTGAGTCGCCTGTTGTGTCCCATATGCACACCGAGTTACATGACTGGTGGCGTGAGGTCAAACCGCTGGTGCTGGCGGCGACATCCGCAGGTACCCGAGTAGAAGCACGTTTTTCAGACGCCCTGCCCACCGTGGCGGGACCACCCAACCTGCTGGCGCAAATAATGCTCGCCCTGGTGCTGCACGCAAGATATTGCCTGCAGGCGAATGAATCCCCACAACTTCGCATTGGCGCACAGGCCACCAAAACGGGCGCTTCAGTCACGCTGGAATACTTTGCACAATCGAGCGCCGATTCAGCCCCTGCACTCAAGCGCCGCGCGCCAACAGCCAAAGCGGATCCGGGCGCTGAGACGTCTGTGGAGTTCGTGTCGGGTGTATCACTTGGGCAGCTGCAGTTGCTGCTCACTGAGCACGGCGGCAAGCTGACACAAATGGAATGTGCAGCGGAGCACGGACGCTTCACCATAGCGTTGGCAGCGAGCGACGATGTCCGCAGTACATCAGAGAACGACAGTGCCCCAAGTGCACGCATTGAGCTCACTGATCTTCGTCACCGCGCGGTGGCGCAAATGGTGCTGACGCAGCGTGGTTACACGCAATGGTCCGCGGCTGCCGAGGCCGATGGGGCAGACAGTCCACGCGTGATCGTCTGCGACGCCGCGTCCGTGCAGTCTGTGATTGACGAGTTCCCATTGGAACACTCCGCGGTCAGTGAACCGAGTTTGATTGTGGTCGGCACACCGCCGCGCAAACCGCTGCAAG
>JBBSPO010000039.1:0-18483 GCA_038258695.1 Gemmatimonadales bacterium
AACGCAGAGCAACGTGCTGACAATCAAAAACGGCATGCGACGCGGCGCCCGGTCTGTCATGGCACCCAACAGGGGCGAGATGACAAAAATGATGCCCATTGAGACGGCCGTGATGATGCCGTACGTAAAATCTGCCCGTTCAGCACCCACGGCGTCCTTCACCCAAATGGAGAAGTACACCGAAACGATGCCCATCGAAAAAATCGTGTTGGCCAGATCGTACGTCACCCAACTGGCAACGGCTCGGCGCGGAACGGCAGGAGTTGAAGTTGGCATATCGGGGAATGTGCACGGGGAATCAGCCAGGCGCGACGTGCAACTTTGCATTCTGCCGTATTCCGCCAAGCACTACGGCTGATCGCGCGCCACGCCGCGATTGCTCACGCGACCGCCAAGTCCGCTACTACTGCGACAGCTACCGCGACAGGCTCGCGTCCAGGAAGCTTTGTGCGTCGGCCTCGCTCATTTGCCGGAAGCCCGGGGTGACATTATCAAGCTTGCCTGACTTCATCCACGTTTCCAGCTGCCCAACCATGTCAAAAAGCTGATCAAAATCCTGCACGATGAACAACAGCGGCTGGTAGTGATCGATTTCAAAGTGCTGGTTGATCACCCACTCCAACTGCAACGGGTGACGCTGCACAGAATCATGCTCAATGCTGTGTACCAGTTCGCCATACGACGAGAGCAGCCCCGATCCGTACGCCTTGATGTCGTTGGGACCATTGCCGCGCATGAGGCCAAACTCGATCGTGAACCAGAAGAAACGCTGCAAAGCGTTCTGAATGCTCGTGAGCCGGCGCAGTTTGTCGGCGGGATTGCCAGCCTGGCTCACCATTTCGGCGGCCAGATGTGCACACGCGCCAAACCGCACGAGTGTTTCGGCGAAGGCCGGGTCAGTGTGCATGGGCACATGGCCGGCGATGTCGTGAAAGATGTCGGGTTCGGGCAGATAGTCGAGCGACGAACCATCACGGATCGTGATGGTGGTGGGAAACTCACGCCGGCTCAGGCAATCAAAAAAGTTGAAGGCCGGTACAAATCCACTCACGGCCTTGGCCTTGAAACCGGTACGCGGTGCCATGAACTGGTTGACGTCTTCCAGACGCGGGACCTGTGCCTGATCGAACTTGAGTGTGGCCAGGCCGTCCATGAACCGAGGATTGGCATAACGCTCCCACCGCTCCTGCATGCGCGCGTACAGACGCCGCCAGGTGTCGTGGTTTTCTGGGGAGTAGAGCGTGTACGGCTGCTCGATATACATCTCTCCGTTGGCAACGGCCTGTTCGATATACGGGGCTTTGGTTGTGGTCAGTCCCTGGCCGGCAGCAAGTTCGGAGGTGTAAGCAGTCATGATAGAATCACAAAATAGAGAATGTCGTGGCACCCATAACTGTGATGAGGGCCGCGTCGGGAGCGGTGTTCGTGACCTAAGTTAAACAATCACGACGCACGTCATGTAAACTTGATGTACCGACGGCGTACTGCAGCCCGCGACTTGAGCTGCTCCACAGCGTCCATCAACTAACTTTTGACCAACACCATTTGTGTCCCGCAGCCTGAGTGTTCTGGCGCAATATCTGCTGCCCAAACAGCTGCTCACAAACGTCGCCGGCCGTTTCGCACGTCGTGAAGCGGGTGCGCTGACCACGTGGGTCATTGGCCGGTTTGTTGATCACTACGGGGTGAATATGGCCGAAGCCGCCAACCCCGATATCGCGAACTATCGCAGCTTCAATGCGTTTTTTACGCGCCTGCTCAAACCGGGAGCGCGACCACTGGCCAACTCGGCTCTCGTTTCACCCGTAGACGGTGCAGTGAGCCAACTCGGCGCGATCAGCGGCGACCAGATTTTTCAGGCCAAGGGACACAGCTATTCAACCACAGCGCTCGTGGGCGGTGATCCGGCGCTCGCTGCGCCGTTTGCGAATGGCACCTTCGCCACGAGCTACCTTTCGCCCAAAGACTACCATCGCATTCACATGCCGTGCGCTGGCACGCTCAGACGCATGATTTATGTGCCGGGCGACCTGTTCTCGGTTAATCCGGCCACGGCGCGCGGAATTCCCGGGCTTTTCGCACGCAACGAGCGCGTGGTGTGCGAGTTCGACGGAGCCAACGGCGCCTTTGTCATGGTGCTGGTTGGCGCAACGATCGTGGGCAGCATGGCCACCGCCTGGCACGGCGTGGTGAACCCGCCGCGGTCCCCTGAAGTGCGCGAGTGGCGGTATGACAGCGGCAAGGTGTCGCTACAGCAAGGTGATGAAATGGGTCAGTTTCTGCTTGGCTCCACGGTGGTCCTGCTCTTCCCCGCTGGCCGAGTGAGCCTGAACCCGGCGTGGCAGCCTGGGGTGGCCGTGCGCCTCGGTGAAGCGATGGGCGAGTTAGGCGAAAAAACGGCCTAGCGGCGCCGCACGCATTGGCGCCTCGCTAGATGGCGCCTCGCTAGTTGACGCGGCGTTGCGTGGCGCCGCGACTCCGCCCGGTAGCCACCACACCCACGCCCACCGCGCCCAACATCAGCAACGCCACAGAGCTTGGCTCCGGTACCTCTACCGGCGCCGGCGGCGGCGGCGTCTCGTACTCAATATTGCTCACGCCAACACCCTGCACCTGCGTGAACGGGGGTGCTCCATCGGGCGTGATCGTCGCAATCGGGGCAATAATGTCGAGCCGATCGAACACGGAGTTTTCCAGCCCGAACCAGTCCAACGATTCAGACGGGTCCAGCCCGACGAGTGTCTGCGCGTTTTTCAATTCGAATCGGCCCAGTGATCTGCCCGCCAAAAACGCTTCGAGAAACGGATTGGTCTGCACGCCGAAGTCGCTCTGCGCAAACAGCTGAAACGCCACGCTGGTCACGGCCGATACAAAGTGCAGACGGATGACCACGTCCAGCTCTTCGGCGAAGCCGTTGGTGACCGCGCCGCCCGGGATTGGGTAGCTGCTGCCAGCGGGTGCCTTAAGCACCAGCGCGTTCTCAAAAGTGATGTCCCCAATGGATGTGACTGCCTCCAGGTCGGGCACCGCACCCAGCGAGACCTGCACCACACGCTCACTGAAGGTGAGGCCGGCATGGCGCGCGCCAAAGTACGACGAGCTTTCGGTAGACTGAGCCGAGAGCACTCCTCCTGCACACACCATCAACCATCCGGCAACTACACTAAAACGCCACACGTTTACTCCAAATAGTCGGACTTCAGCTTTTGATGCTTGTTGAATACTGCCTGACGCGCGGCCCGCTCTCAAGGCCGCAGCCCAAGATGCGCGAGGCGAACTCATCCATAAAACGGCGGAGCACCGCATCTTATTACAGATGACCTTGCTTGACTGGCCGTGTCTAGTGGCGCACGTTTTGTGCTTGAGCTCACAAAACTACGTTTACCGGCGGAAGGGTTTTTGCAGACGAGTATGAGCACGCACGGTCTCCGACCGGCGCGGAGGGTGCCCCTTGCAGTGCTTGCCGGTTCGTTACTCATAGCGGCGTGTGCTGCGCCTGCGCGACCGGGAGCGCCAGTTCCTGTTGCACCGAGTTCAACAGCCTCGCAAGCGATTGCGCAGGAGCAACGTGCGGGCGCGCTAACTGACGGAACGCTCGGTGTGCCGCCGTTTCAGTGGAACGGATCCGACGGACGTTTCGCTGCGCTGGCATACGCCATGGCCGACTTGCTGGTCACCGATTTAGCACAGAGTGCACAGCTGCAGCTGGTCGAGCGCGCGCGTCTGGGCGATGTACTACAGGAAATTGCGTTGGCGGGAGAGGGACGCGTGGATTCTGCGTCGGCGCCTCGGGTTGGGCGCCTGCTTGGGGCACAGCGACTGATTCTCGGCACGCTCGATACGTTGCCCACGGGGGAGCTGCGTTTGAGTGCACGCATTGCCGATGTCGAAACAGGATTGATTGCACAAACGCTTGATGCGCGTGCGACACTCAGCGATTTGCTGGCCGCCGAGAAAGTGATTGCCTTCCGTTTGTTTGATGCACTCGGGGTCAACCTGTCGCCGGCCGAACGTTCGGCAGTGGAAGCGGCGCGTCCTGCAGCGAGTCTGGCAGCACTGTCGGCGTACGGGCGTGGAGTGCAGGCTGAGCTGGAAGGTGATGTTCGACGCGCGTACTCGCAGTACCAGCGCGCCGCTGTGCTCTCGCCAGCGTTTACGAACGCGACCCAGCGTGCAGCGTCGGTCAGGCCGTTGGCACAGGCTGCAACGGCCGCGGGTGCGTTAACTGGCGGTGTCAGGCCTGCGGGAGACGCGATCAACGGGACGGTAGATCGCATCAATCGCCCGCTCGATTTACTCACGTCGCTCACGCGCCCCTCGGGAGGTGCCGGTGACCCCGCGTTTCCGAGTACGCTCATTACCGTAGTTGTGCAGGTGCGCCGACCGTGAGTCGAGTGATGAACGGTGCGCTTGGTGCGTGCGTAGCACTGTCCGTGCTTTCGCAGAGCGTTTCCGTGCGCGTACTGCGGGCCCAGGAGCGATTGATCGGTACGCGCACAGTTGGTGCTGCCGCATCGTTCGAGACAATATCGTTTGGCGGCGACGGCTTGTTGCAATCGGCCTTTGCCGGTCTCGACAGTACACGTGTGCAAAGCGTTTCGCAGCTCACCATCCCCATCACGGCGTCAACCCCGCTGGGCAATGGTTGGCGTGTTGATGTAACCACCCTGTTTGCGACCGGTCGTGTGACGTTTGCCGATGCTGCTGAAGGGAACACACGCGGCATCTCGCTCACCGGCATCAGTGATGTGCGGGCGCGAGCGACTGGCCGCTTGTTTGGTGAATCGCTGCTCATGACGGTTGGCGTGAATGCGCCTACAGGCCGCATGTCGCTGACGGGTGATCAGTTCTCCGCGCTGCGTGCGCTCGCCTCACCCGCTTTGGGGCTCGGGAGTTCACCGGTGGGTGCCGGATTGAGTGGCACACTGGGCCTCGTGTTTGCGCAGCAGGTTGGATCGTGGGCCGTCGCCTACGGCACCTCATACGAAATGCGTGGGCAGTACCAGCCGGTAGCGGCACTCACTGCTGGTACGCCGTCAACAGATTTTCTCCCGGGCGGCGTGTTCCGCGCGTCCGTGACCGCCGATCGGCTGATCGGTCCGCATCGTCTCAATCTCTCGGTCGCCAGCGATATCTTCGCTGACGATCGGCTGAGGGGGGGGGCGCTGGTTGACACGTCCGGCGCACCGACTGAATCCCGTGTGCGCCTGGGCCCGGTGCTGAGTACCGATGCTCAGTTGCAGATTGCCACATCACGGCTGCGCGATCTGTTGCTTTTTGCGGCATATCGCTGGCGGGCGCCGTACGCGCGAGACGGTGCAACAGTGGAGCGATCGAGCGGACAGTATCTCGAAGGCGGCGCACGCATGGTACTGCCGTGGAAGTCGGGGCGTGATGTTGTCGTCTCGACCGATGCCCGATGGCACTCCGGGCTGGGCGTTGATCAGGGACTGCCCACTGCCGGCGTCACCAGTGGCAGCGTGTCTGTTGCGCTGCAGCTGGCCCGGGGATTGCTTTCGTTCCAGCCATTTGTTCGCGCGCAGGGGGGGGAACTTCGCCAAAGAGCCGCTATCTTTCCAACGGCGAATACGCGTTTCATGGGTGTGGGTGGCGGCGTCGTCATTGTGACCCGATTCTGAGAGTGTTATGACGAAGCTGCGAAGTCTGCAACAGGTGGTGCGGTACGGTGCACTGGCGGCCACGCTCGTGGCGGCCACGAGCGGATGCACGCCGCTGGCCGACATGCTCACGCCTGGCGAGCGCGGTGGATCGGCGCTCACCACTTCTCTCGCGCTCAACGCAAACATTGTCAGCGCGCAGCTTTCGCCTTCCGACAATGTGAGCCTGTCGGCGGTTGTGTCGTACCTGCGGAAGGATGAATCGCTGGTTCGCATCACGTCCATCTCCCGTCCGCTCTCGGGCAGCGCGCTGCAAGCGGTGCCCATTGGCGTCGATGTCGCCGCGTGTCTGGCCGACCCGCAGCGCAGTGGTGCTGAGGCCTCGTGTTTTGTGGTGCTGGAGCTGTCGCTCACTGTCAATGAGACGGTGGTAGATGAACAGCGCATTGGCCCGTTGCGTCTCACACCCGGACAACCGGCCAACGTGCCCGGCACCGTATCGCTGTTCGACATTGCAGGCATTGAAGTGCAGGACGCAAACGGAAACATCATTCGTTCGGACACACCGCTGTCGTTGCGTATTGGTGATTCGCCCGCGCTGCGCGCTGTAGTCCGCGACACGCGCGGCGAAATTGTTGCTGAGCGCACGCCGGTGTGGAGCAGTGAGGCGCCAGCGGTGGCGGCGATTACCGCAAGCGGTGCTGTGACCGCCATCAGCTCCGGTGCCGTGCGATTTGTCGCAACACTTGGCGAACGTTCGGCACGTGTCTCGGCCACTGTACAGCGACCCACAGTGGCACTCGAAATGATTGCTGCAGCCGGAAGCGGACGTGGTGTTGTGCGTTCCGCGCCGGCGGGCATTGACTGTCGCATTGAGGAAAACACGGTCAGTGGCCAGTGCAGCTTTGCCTTTGACGCCGGTACCACGGTCGTGCTGCGCTCTACGCCCGACAGCGACAATCGCTTTGTCGCCTGGGATGAAGACTGTGTGGAAGGAGATGATGCAGCCGCATGTGTGATTGCGCTCGAGCAAGTAACTGACGCGCGCCAGGTCAGTGCGCGTTTCAATGCGCTGCGTCGACTCACGATTGCTGCTGCCGCCGCCGCAACAGGCCGCGGCCGAGTAGTGGGTGACGGCGGCATTGATTGTGTGCTGGATGGCGCGAGCGTGTCGGGAAGCTGCACGGTGCAGGCAGATCAGGGAGAAACCGTGTCGCTCGAAGCCGTGCCGGAGATGGCCACCGATGCAGAGCCAGCGCCCCGTTTTGGCGGATGGAGCAACGGAGTGTGCGCGAGTTCCGAAGCATCCACGTGCGAGGTTTCGCTGCTGGACAACGATCAGACATTGGCGGCCGGCTTTGTGGCACGTCGGTTTGTTTCTGTTGACTTGAGCGGTAGCGGCGACGGCGTGGTGCGCTCGCAACCCGCTGGTATTGAGTGCCGAGTGGCTGAGGGAGTGGTGAGTGGCACGTGCGAGGTGGCGTTTGATGCCAATGTCCCGGTCACGCTGCAGTCCACTCCCGAGAACGGCAATCTGTTTGGCTCGTGGGGCGAGACGTGCGCCACGTCGGAAGCGTCAACTGCCTGTGTGATCAACACGTCAAATAATGGTCGGGCCACGGCACGTTTTGTCGCGCTGCGTACGGTAGCAATCCGCGCCGGCGCGTCGGACAACGGGCGGGGTCGTGTCACCGGCAACGCCGGCCTCAACTGCCTGATCGACGGGACCAACGCGTCGGGGGTGTGCGCGGTGCAGGTGCCGGAGGGAACCACGATCACGCTCAACGCCGCACCCGAAGCGGCAGCTGGCGGCGGCGCGGCGACCTCTGTGTTCAATGGCTGGAGTGCGCCGTGCAGTGAGTCGTCAGCGACCAGCTGCACGTTTATCGTGACCGATGCGGGTCAGGTTGTGTCGGCACGCTTTGTGAATCGCCGTCGGCTCACGGTCAGCGTGACAGGCACGGGTGCCGGATTGGTTCGCTCGTCTAACGGGATCACCTGTGAGCGTACAGCCAGTGGTGTGACAAACGGAACGTGCTCGCTGGAACTGACTTCAACTGCGCAGATCACACTCGAGGCCGTCGCCGGAGAAGGTTCGGAGTTTGCTGGTTTCGGCGGCGACTGTGCGTCGGCGACTGGTACATCCTGCACCGTTACGGCCAGCAGCTCGCGCAACGTGACCGCATCGTTCACCCGACGCCGTGTTCGTCTCACGATGATTCTCGAGGGTGGCCGTATTTCTGCAGGGACGGTGTCGCTCAACGGAAGCGAAGCATGCGCAATTTCATTTGGTGACGCCTCTACCACGTGTGCGCTCGGCTTCGACGCGGGCTCGCAGGTCATCCGTGTTTCTGCCGCACCGGGCAGTCAGTCGCTCTTTACTGGATTTGCGGGTGATTGCAGCGGCACGGGTGCGTGCACGGTGACCATGTCGGCCGATCGGACCGTACGCATAAACTTTGCAGCCGTACCACGCGCGGTAAATCTCGTGCGCAGTGCGCCAGCCTCCGGATCGGGGCGTGTGCGCACTCAACAGGTTTCGCAGCAGATCGATTGTCTGTACACACAAGGTCAGCCTGCAGTGAGCGGCTGTCGCACCACCGTGCCGCCGCTCACGACGATGCGGCTCGTCGCGACCGCGAGCCCGGGTAGCGCGCTGTTGTCGTGGGGTGATGCGTGCGCCGGTACCATGACACTGACGTGTGTGTTGTCACCAACCGCCACGTCCACCGATGTGTCGGCGCGCTTTGGATCGGCTATTGACGTGCAGATCGTGGTGGGGGGGGGAGCCGGAAGGGTAAGCTTCAGTGTTCCCAACGTGCCGTCACAGGGCGAGTGCGCGACTACGGCCACGGCGAACAACAGCTGTCGCTTCTCGCTGCCAGTAGGGACCACCGGAATATTCCGGGCTTCACCTGCGGCCGGCGTAACGTTTGCGGGCTTTCAGGGGCCGTGTCTGGAGGGCACCGGATTGGTACCCACTTGCACGTATCGCGGATTCGGATTTCTACGCGAGATCAAAGCATTCTTTGGCAGCGCGCCCTGATTGCTGGGTCATCACGTGTAAACCACGTGCAACCGGCGCGCTGCCACAACATGACGCTTGTTCTACTGTTCCCGATTAAGCATCGCTACCTTCGCCTGTAGCGGCTGATACTCGGGAGCGAGTGCCACGGCTGTGCGATACAGCGTCGCGGCGCCTTCCATGTCATTCTTGTCTTCTGCCTCAAGCGCCTGGCTCATGGCCATGAGGGCCTTGAATTGGTTGGGATTCTTTGAGGCGGGCACTGTGGCGCTGGCTGTCTTGAGTGCTGGCAGCTTGAGTCCGGCGTTTATTTGCTGACCAAGGTCAATCACCAGTTGCAGCAACTGGTTGGCTCTGCCGGTCACTGTTTTGACGTACTCAATCGCTGACGTTTCGGTGTTCACCGCGCGTACATCAATGCGCAGATTCTGATTGGGATCGATCACGAAACTGCCCATGAGCATGTGGCGCGCGCCCAAAGTTTTCCCGAGTTTGACGGCGGTCTCCTTGTCCACACGATCGCTGTTCTGCAGATTCTGCTCTTCGAGCAACGGTTGCAGCCGGTCACGCTCAACAACACGCACAGCACTGTTCTGTGCGATTTCGTTGATGAGCATTTCAGCCATGCCTTTGCTCAGCGGTGCGTACGAATCAAAATCAACAAGCGCGCTGTTGGTGAAGTAAAGCACGGCGAGTGTAGGACGAGTATCTGCTGCCTGAGCAGCCAACTCTGTTGTGCCAAGCAACAGTAGAGCTGGAATCAGCGCACTGGTGCGCCGAGCAGTGGCGCGTAGCGAGTGTAACATCGAGCACCTCGGAGGGGGGAAGAAGTTCATGCCCAACTTCGTTCGAAATATATCAATCGTCAATGGGAGCATCGTAGCCGTCTTATGTCAAAGACCTGTCCAGTGTGTGCAACCGTGTACGAGGATAGCGATGCGTTCTGTCCAAAAGATGGAACAACACTTCGTATGGATGAGACTGCCAAGACACTTGTTGGCAGTGTGATCGCCGATCGCTATCTCGTGAGCAAGCTGCTGGGTGAGGGCGGCATGGGGCAGGTATATCTGGCCGGCCACGTGCGTTTACCGCAGCAGGCAGCCATCAAGGTGTTGCACTCCAGCATGGTGCAGGATGCGGCGGCTATTGCGCGCTTTAATCGCGAAGCGGCCAATGCTGCCCGCATTGAACACGAGCGTGTGGCGCGCGTGTTTGACTTTGGCGAAACCAGTAATGGACTGGTGTATCTGGCCATGGAGTTTGTACCGGGGCGTACGCTCACCGCCGTGTTGAAAGAGGCCGGTCGCCTGTCGCCGGAGCGTGCTGCAAACATTGTGTATCAGGTGGCTGACGGGCTTGAAGCGGCGCATCGCATCAGCATTGTGCATCGCGATCTCAAGCCCGACAACATTCTGGTGGTGTCGGATGACAGCGGCGCCGATAAGTGCAAAGTGGTGGACTTTGGCATTGCCAAGGCGTTTGACGGCAGTGAGAACCGGAACACACAGTTGACGCAGGCTGGCGCCATTATCGGCACACCGGAGTTCATGAGTCCGGAACAGGTGCTTGGCGAGCATCTGGATGCGCGCAGCGATGTGTACGCGCTGGCTGTTGTTGCGTATCACTTGCTCACCGGACAGCTGCCCTTTGTTGCGGCAACGCCGGAACGCAGCCTGACCATGCGACTCATCCAGGATCCATCGCCGCTGTCTGAAACGGCGCCTGATGTCGAGTGGCCGCCGGCCTTGCAGCAAGCACTGGATCGTGCGCTGGCGCGTGAACCGGAAGAACGAACGCCATCGGCGCTACAGTTTGCCGAAGAAGTCATTGCGGCTACCGAAGGCTGGACTGGCGGCATGGTACTGCGTGGTCGCACGCCGGCGTTCACCGCATCACTCACAGCGGCGCGGCAGGCGGCATCGAGTGGTGCAAGTGGCAGCACAACCGCGCTGCGCGGAGCGCCCACGATTGATATGCCGAGTGCGCCAGCATCGCGAAAGGCGTCGGCGGCAGGCAGTAGTGCGGGTGCTGCGGCAGCTGCGTCAAAATTTGGTAGTACGGGCAGCGTGGCCGCAGGTGCAGGCGCGTCGTCTGCAGCGACTGCGAACCGGATGCCGATGCTGGCGGGCGTGCTGGTGGTCGCGGCCATTGCCGTGGGTGGCGGCCTGTACCTCACGCGCGGTGGCGACACCGATGGAACGGCGGGGGGGGGAACGTCACCATCGCCGGCGGCTGTGCCGACGCTGGCAGCGGATGACGCGGCGGAGGCAGGCACACGTTCTCGCGATGCTGCGCCCGACGCTGCATCCAATGCTGCGACCGGCGCTGCAGCCAATACTATTTCCAGCAGTGGCAGTGAGTCGGTAGCACAGGATCAAACGGCGCGAGCGCCAGTCGCGGAGGCCGCGCCACCGACTGCCAACCAGTCGCCTCCGCCCGAGGAGGCGAGCAAGGCGTTGCCGACAGCACCGCCGGGTTCAGCTGAGGCCAGTGGTCGCGAGGCCGTAGAACGTGAGTTCAACGCCATTAAGACCCGGCTCCGGAACGCGTCGGCTACGGCCGACTACGAGCAGGAGATCCCCAAACTACGGGCGCTGCTGCCACGATACAGCTCCGCTTTTGACAGCACGTGGGTGTACATCTCGCTCATCGCGCCTTACAAAAGCGTGGGCGACGACCTGGGCACCTGTAGCGCATTGAAATACGCGTCCCGACTTGCCACCTCAAGACAGCAGCTGGATGCGGTGCGTCAGTACAAGGATGCGCTCCCCGAATGTCTCTAGTCGGGTAGTTGAGCTGCGGCATGAAGGCGGCGCGTACGGTATTAAGCGGCGCAGTTTGTACGTCGGGCCATTAGCGCTGCGCTTGTAGCCGTAGGAGCCGTTCCCCCGCCTCACGCAACACGGGTGCACTCTTGGCAAAGTGAAACCGCAAATAGTCCTGCACCGGCTCCCGGAAAAAGCTTGACCCAGCCACACCAGCCACACCAATGGTTTTGATAAACCAGTCTGACGCCTCGGCGTCGGTGGCAAACCCAAGCTCGGCGATGTTGAGCATCACGTAGTACGCGCCCTGCGGTTCGGTGAACGACAGCCCGGTTTGACGCAGGTATCCCAGAAAGAGTTCGCGCTGCGCCGTGTAAAACGTTTGCAAATCGTCGTAGTACTGCTGCGGGTATTCCAGCGCCGTGACAGCCGCCTCTTGCAATGGGGCAGCGGCGCCAATGGTGAGAAAGTCGTGCACCTTGCGCGCCGCGCGAATGACGTCGGGCGGACCCTGCACATAGCCCAGGCGCCAGCCGGTAATGGAGTACGTCTTGGACAGTGAGTTGCAGACAATCGTGCGTTCAAACGCGCCCGGCAGCGCGTGCACATACGTGTGTACATGCGGCGCGTACACCACGTGCTCGTAGGGCTCGTCGGTAATAATGTAGGCGTCGTACTTGATGGCCAGTGCTACAATGGTCATCAACTCGTCGTGCGAGAAAACCTTTCCGGTGGGGTTGCCCGGATTGCACAGCACAATGGCTTTGGCACCCTTGGCAAACGCGCGTTCGAGTTCGTCGGCATCAAAGCCAAACGTGGGCGGTCGCAGCGGAACCCACAGCGCTTCTGCACCGGCCAGGATCGTGTCGGCGAAGTAGTTCTCGTAGAACGGCGAAAAAATGATCACCTTGTCGCCGGGATTGCACGCCGTCATCATGGCCACCATCATGGCTTCGGTGCTGCCACAGGTCACCACGAGATGTTCATCGGGATCGATGGCCACACCGCTCATGCGCGTGATTTTCCGGGCCAGTGCCTGTCGAAAGCGGGGCGCGCCCCATGTCACCGCGTACTGATGAAACGGCCCCCTGGTGGCCGTAACCAGCGCATCAAGCAACGATGCCGGTGGCTCAAAATCGGGAAATCCCTGCGCCAGGTTAATGGCGCCGTACGCGTCGGCGGTACGGGTGGTGTTCCGGATAACTGATTCACTGATTGCATCGAGTCGGTGCGATGTCTGCGGCATGCGTCAGGGGGCAGTGGAATGGACAACGGCAGCTTGGGCTGCCTGCGGCTGCGAACGATTTATGATCCACACGAGAGATAACATGACGGGCACCTCAACGAGCACGCCCACAACGGTCGCAAGCGCGGCGCCTGAGTTCAGTCCAAATAACGAGATTGCGACCGCCACCGCCAACTCAAAAAAGTTTGACGTGCCAATCAGGCACGCCGGCCCCGCCACATCATGCGGCAAACGCAGCAGGCGCGCACCCAACCAGGCAATGGCAAAGATGCCGTACGTTTGCAGAACCAAAGGCACCGCAATCAGACCGATCACGAACGGTTGATCAACAATCGTTTGTGCCTGCAGTCCAAACAAAATAAGTACGGTGGCAATGAGGCCCACCATTGACCACGGTTTGAGTGTGGCCACGAGCTGTTGCAGTGCACCCGCTGACCGCTGCAGCAGCATCCGGCGTGTGAACATGCCCGCCAGCAGCGGCAACACCACGTAAAGCACAGTCGAAAGCAACAACGTCTGCCATGGCACCGTGATGTCGGTAACACCAAGCAACAGTGCCGAAACCGGCGCGAAGGCAAAGATCATGATCACGTCGTTGATCGATACCTGCACCAACGTGTAGTTGGCGTCACCCTTGACCAGTTGGCTCCACACAAACACCATGGCGGTGCAGGGCGCCACGCCGAGCAAAATCATGCCGGCGATGTACTCATTGGCCGATTGCGGTGACACCCAGGGCGCAAACAGGTGATGAAAAAACAGCACGCCCAGCGCGGCCATGGTAAACGGCTTGATCAACCAGTTGACAGTCAGTGTCAGCAACAATCCGCGCGGCTTACGCCCCACATCTTTCATGGCGGACCAGTCGATTTGCAGCATCATGGGATACACCATCACCCAGATGAGCACCGCGACCACCAGATTCACGTGCGCAAACTCAAGCGCTGCGATGGTTTCAAACAGCGACGGAACGACCAGCCCGAGGGCCACGCCCACGGCAATGCCCAGGCCCACCCACACGGTCAGGTAGCGTTCAAACAGACTCATGCTGATCAGTTGGAGCCAATGATGCGTAGCGCGTCGTGCAGCTGAACGCGTGTCATGCTCTCCAGCGGCAACACGAGCAGCAGGAGCATGCGATACCCCAGCGCCTGTCGGGTGAGTTCAAATGCCTGGCGTTTGCCCTGATCTCCACCATTGGCCAATGAAGGATCGGGGTAGCCCCAATGCGCCGTAAGTGGTGCGTCGCCCGCGCGGCCAACAAAGAACGGGCACGTTTCTGCCGCCGCGCTGTCGCATACGGTGATCACAATGTCGAGCGCCGGCGCCTCCGGGGCGGTGAACACATCCCAGCTCTTGCTGTGCACGCCTTCAGTGCTCACGCCAGCCTGCTCAAGCGCGTGCAGCGCAAAGGCATTAATGCGTCCGCTGGGTGTGCTGCCTGCACTGTGCGCCCGCACGCTACGACCGAGCTGCTGGGCCCAGTGATTGAGCATGCACTCGGCCATTACGCTGCGAGCCGAGTTGTGCGTGCAGAGAATGAGAACGTGTGTGGTCATGCCGCCCGTCTGCAGAAACGATGAGTTTGCTATGCAGATAAATGTACTGGTGGGGCGGCTGGGTCATGCTGCCATCGCGTATGATATGCAGTCTTGTGAACCAAGACTCGCTGGTAGGCGGGCGGGTTGCATCACCGCAGCAGCCGTCGAGGCAGAACGCTGGGTTCTGCCGCGATGGCTGCGGTACGCTGTTCAGTCTTTTTTGCGGCGGAACATGGCCACGGCGCCGAGCATCAGTGCGCCGCCGGCCACGAGTCCGAGGGTGGCAGGTTCGGGGACGGGGGTGCCGTTTGGTGGGGCCGGGACGCCAGCCCACGCCGGTCCAGCCGTCAACACCAGCAACGCCACTGCAGCAGAAAGTTTCTTCATAACATCCTCACGTGAGGGGTGATCGAAACACGTACCTGCGGACCACGACGTTACGATTTGCTGGACAGGCGCGCAAGACACAGATACTGTAACACCGCCGACCTCTTCCATACTCACCGCACGCTGTCCACACGCAGCAACGGGTTCGAACCAAAAAACCCCGTTGGCACCAACCGGAACCCCGCCACATGGCTGGGCATCACCGGCCAGTCTTCGGTGCGCGGCAAGTGCGTGACGCCCATGATGTACCACAGCACCACATCGGTGTTCTGCACATTCGCGTTGTCACGCGTAAACGCCGGCACACCATCACCACCCCGACTCTGATTGGGATACTCACCGGCTGCATACAGCTCACCGTCACGATACGGAGTCACCCACAGCTGGGCGTCCAGAAAGCCTGCGCGTTTGCGAATCCAGGCGGTCGTATCGGCCAGTGCAACTGCATTCTCACCGGGCATGAGACTGAGGCCTGTGTTGACGCGTGTGTCGCCATCACCGATGGAGTTTTGCACCACCCACCGTCGCGAAGTGCCACCGTTTGCAAATCGACGCGCCTGCAGCTCACTGCGTAGCGTATCCACGCCCGCCGTCATGGCCGCGTGAGTGTTGGAGCGGTCGCCCTCGCGCGTTGGCCGACCCTCAACTTCCAGTACCGTCTGGTTTGCTGCGCCGTCAACATCAGTGTCCAGACGGAACACAAAAAAGTGTTGGTGATGCGGCGCGACCAATACGTTGGACAAGCGCTCGCCGTGTACAGGAGCAGACGAACTGCTGTTGGCCGCGGAACCCTTCACCGACATGATGCCGGTGAGCGAACTGCGCTGAGTGATGGATCCGTCTTCGTGAAAAATCCATGCAAAGGCGTATTCATAGTTGCCAACAGTAGAAATCCATTCCACCACCAGTTCACGCGCCCGTCGAGCCACATCCATGTAGCGCCAGCTGAGCCCCGCATCACGTTCGTACAGTGCAATCGCCCGCGGATGCTCCACCGGTACGCCCGCTTCGTCGGCAATCGTGGCCGACATGAACATCGCGCCGTCTGGCACATCGACACCGGCGCGCAGCGGAACCACAAACTGGCCCAATCCCAGCTCACCCGCGTCGAGCGCGTTGCGCACAAACCAGCCTTGGTCGGGGTCACCGTAGGGCACAACCATCTCCGATACCGACGCGCGATAGAGCAGAGATCGCTCCTGCGCACCATCCAGAAACGACACGCTGTGCAACACCACACCCTCACGCGCATGCGGTGCCACATGCAAGCGCCAGTTGCGCCACTGCACGCTGCCGCCGCGTACGCTGATTCCGGCACTGCGCACTTCGTCACGCACGATGGCCGGTGCGTTGTTGTCTACCTGCACATTACGAACCGGCGACACCGCAACCACGCCCGCATCGGCAAAGGCAATCACCATTCCCGTGGTAAGATTGACCGTGGCAGTAATGCCTTCAATGGGGCGGAAGAACGGTCGGTCGTTGCGTCCTTCGCGCAGATAGGGCACCATGCGCACCAGCCGTCCACTTTCGGTTGAATCGCCGAAATAGCCGGCGCTCCAGGCACCAGCCACCACGCTGTTCATGTCTGTAATGCCGCGCCGAGCCAGTGCGGCCCTCCATCGTGCGTCGCGTGACACAATCGCATCGGCGGCACGGGAATCGGCCATGCCGAGCAACGGCTGCTGTCCCACCACACGACGGGTGGAGCGCACCAGTTGTGAGTCTACGTCAACCAGCGTTTCAAACAGCGCATCGTCGCGCGCCGAATACGTGACGACGCGCGCCGTGCGGATAATCGCCGCTGCTGCCAACACTTGTGCTTTGGGCGGTTCTTCAAGTGTGACCGAGACGATGCGTGCATCACTCGCGGTGCTGTCTTGTGCGCGCGCCACTGTCACAGCAATGGTGATCTCATCCGCTGTCAGTGCATCAAAGACGTGCAGCGCTTCGGATGCTGCGGCTGACGTGAACAAATCCGCGCTGTTGGCGGTCGCCGATTGATCCGTGATCGTGCATGCACTGACGCACAGCAACGGTATCACTGACAGGCACGCGCGGCGAAATCCGCGCAGACCGGTTATTGGTTGGCAGCGCATCGTTGAACTGCGCGCGTGCGAAACAGAGCGATGGTCTAGAATGGCCAGATCCATAAAATCATGGGCACACCGGCCAGCAGCACCAACGCTGACAGCGGCAAGCCGAGTTTCCAGTAGTCTGCAAACTGATAACCACCGGGCGCCATCACGAGCGTGTTGGACTGGTGCCCGATGGGTGTAAGAAATGCGCATGACGAGCCAATAGCCACCGCCATGAGCATTGGGTCGGCGGAGACCTGCATACCCGCGGCCACACTGATGGCAATGGGCGCCGTGAGCACCGCCGCTGCGGCATTGTTGATGACGTTTGTGAGGAGCATGACAGCGCCCATCAGCAGCGCCACGGTTACTTCGCGAGGTACTGACTCGGCGATGCTGAGCAGCTGCGTTGCAATAAGCATCGAGCCTCCGGTTGTCTCCAGCGCTTCGCCAATGGGCAGCATGGCGGCCAGCAGTACCACCACCGGCATGTCAACGCTTGTATAGATCTCTTTGGGTGCCACAATGCCAGCTAACACCATCACAAGCGCCGCCGCAACCAGCGCAGTGGCTGGTGATACGATGTTGAAGGAGATGAGCGCCGTGGCCACAACAAAGACTGCCACCGCCAGAACGATTTTGCGTGGTTTGCCCACCTTCAGGCCACGCTGCGCGAGCGGCAAACAGCCTAGTTCGTTGAGCACCGCCGACATGTTCTCTTCGCTGGCCTGCAAAAGCAGAATGTCACCCGCCACAAAACGCGTGCGCTTCACCCGTGTACGCAGGCGCTGTCCCTGCCGGGCAACGGCCAGAACATTGACACGAAAGCGCTGCCGGAGGCCCATCGAAATAGCGGTATTGCCAACCAGCACGGAGTCTGCCTTGACGATCGCCTCCTGCAGATTCAGATCTTTGGGCGGCTTGTCACCGTTCTCGTCTTCGCGATCGCCAGGCGAGGCCAGTTTCAGGTCTGTGTCGTCAAGCGCGGCGGAGAGACTGTCAGAGTCTGCTTCAACGAGCAGGATGTCACTTTCACGCAGCAGTTCAAACATGGATGGCAGCGGCCGACGCTGGCCGTCGCGAATGAGCGCGATGACCGCGAGTTCCGTGTCTTCCTTCAACTCCGCCAGCAAGGCGTGCAGCGTCTGCCCGACGTACCGGGAGTCTTTGGGTACACGCAGCTCGGTGATGTAGCCGCCAATGGCAAACAGATCCTCTGCTGCATCGGCACTCTTGCGCTGCGGTACCAGCCGCCAGCCCACAATCGCAATAAAGGCCACACCAACCACGGTGATCGCCGCGCCAACCGGCAAAAAATCAAACATGCCAAACGCCTCACCACCCGCCTCCCGGCGGTACGACGCAATGATGATGTTGGGTGGCGTGCCAATGAGCGACAAGGTGCCGCCCAGCAGTGAACCGAACGCCAGCGGCATGAGCATCAGCGAGGGCGAGGTCCCGCTTTGTCGCGACATCCACACGGCCACCGGCATGAACAGCGCCAGTGCGCCAACATTGTTGATAAAGCCCGAGCACAAAGCGACCAACGCGGTGAGCGCTGACAGCTGTATGACCGGATTGTTGCCAACGCGTGTGATCTGTCGCGCAATCGCATCCACAACACCGGCGTTCTGCAAGCCGCGGCTGATAATGAGCACAGCAGCAACGGTCACCACCGCCGGATGACCGAGCCCCGTAAACACCGCCTCGGGCGGCACGAGGCCCGCTACGGCAATGATCAGCAGTGCGAAGACGGCCACCAGGTCGTATCGCCAGCGGTTCCAGATGAACAACACCAGCGTGGCGGCCAGCACGCCAAAAAC
>JBBSPO010000040.1:0-18245 GCA_038258695.1 Gemmatimonadales bacterium
CAGACACGAAGTTGCTGTATGCAGACGACGGATTTGCGCACGCACTGCCCGACGTGACCGCAGCACTCGCACCCGCAGTGCAACGCGTGGAGTCACTGTTGGGCCGCGCCCTGCACGTCAACGTGAGCGATCAACCGCTGGCCAGCTGGTTCGACGTATTTCGCACCCTGCAGCACAACGATATCTGGCGCACGCACGGTGAGTGGGTCACACAGAGCAAGCCGCAGTTCGGCCCACTGATCGCGGCGCGTTTTGCCGCGGTCGCGAAAACCGATGCCGCCGCGGTCACCGACGCGCAACACAAACACACACGCATACGCGACCATCTTGACCGGCTGCTGAGCGGCAACACGGTATTGCTCATGCCCACCATGCCCGACATTGCGCCGTTGCTCAACGAGCCTGCGGCGACCGCCGTACCGGTCCGCGAACGCGCGCTCGCGCTGCTGTGCGTCGCCGGACTCGGTGGATTGCCACAAGTCAGCATACCCGCGGCCACGGTCCGCGGCGGCCCTGTTGCTCTGTCATTGATCGCAGCGCGCGGGAACGACGAGCTCTTGCTGGAGATCGCTCGGCAGTTGACGTGATCGGGCGTGGTGATGCTGGCGTCGGGCCTTTGCCTCACCACGCAACGTCAACGATTGGCGCCTATGCCAACCGGCCAGTCGCTGATCAGTCGCCGGTCACCCCATGGCGGCGCGCACACTGTAGCCAAGTGAACCACCGAACGGTAGGTTTGGCGCAGTTGTGCTGAGGGTGTGACGGAGACTCACACGATAGACACGGCGATACTCTATCCACGCCTGGCGTGGGGGACTGATGGCGCTCAAGGAATGGAACAAGCGACTCACCGACACCCTCGATCAAATCGCGCTTTCGAACGCGCCGGGTTTCGCTGGTGACAAAACATTGATCGTTACCTCGCTGCGCAGCTGGATGGCGGCCGCTCCAATGCCTGAGCGCAAAGAAATCAGCGAGCTGATGTCGCAAGATGGTCTCGCCAATAAACCCGGCAAAGCCGACCGTGCATCGAGACGTGCCCAGATTCTGTTGCAGTGCGCACTGGTAAAGCGCAACAAGGCCGAGTGGCCTGCGATCAAGGATCTGGTGAATCACTCACCGCTCGGCGTGACCATCAAGAATGCGATGGAGATGGCGCACGATGCCATTTACAGCGGACAAGCACAGGGCGACACCAACAAGAACCGTCTTGTTACGCACACGCAGGAGTTTCTCGAACGGTTTCGCGTGAGCGTCGCCTCAAAACCTGCGGCGGGAATTTACGAACACAGTTTTTTCATGCAGGCCGGTGAATATCGCATCACGCCGTACGCACAGCACCCGCCCTCGACGGTCCGCCTGAATGCCATGAACATGCCAGCCACGAGGTTCAGCCTCGTGAAGGACAGTCTGGGAGCTATTCCCGGCATGCACACCAACAGCTACAACGAAGAACCGCTTGGCTCCAATCTGCTGCTCACCACGCAGTTCACCGGGTGCAGCTATTGTTTCATGCTGAGCGCCGACCGCTCGAGCTTGATCACGGCGCACATAGATCCCGAGAAGGGCCAGGGCGTTGATGGAGCAGCCATCGCAAAACGCCTGGCGGCAACGGGCAGCTTTGCCAACGGCAACGGCGGCGTGTTTCGGGTGTACGGTCGTACCGCCGATGACAGCAAGTTCGGATACGGCGACGGCAGCATGATCATCATCGCTGTGCGTCGCAACGGACAGTGGGAGATCTGGTCGCAACTCACCGCCGTGTCCGGGGCGCGAACCGTCGAACGCATTGACAACTCAGCGAAGCCGCATCCGGCGGTGTAATACCCTGGCCCCCAACAATCGCTGGCGGATTGCCACGGTGCGGGATACAATCGAGATATGACGCTCCCGCATTTACTCGACCATCTCGTGTACGCCACACCCAATCTGGCGGACACAGTGGACGCCCTGCACGCGCAGCTCGGTGTCGCGCCATCCGCTGGTGGGCAGCACCCCACACTCGGCACCCGCAACGCGCTGCTTGCCCTCGGACCCCGGGTCTACCTGGAGATTGTGGGCCCCGACCCCGATCAGCCCGCGCCGGCATCACCGCGCTGGTTTGGCATCGACTCGCTCAGCGAGCCACGACTTGTCGCATGGTGTGCGGCGGCCCCCAACCTCGCGCAGCTGCATGCGCAAGCAACTGCAGCCGGCGTGCCGCTTGGCGACGTCAGGAGCGGCGGACGCGTTCGACCCGACGGGGTCGCCCTGACGTGGCACGTGACCACTCCGCCAAACAGCGTCAGACGTGGGCTGATACCATTTTTCATAGACTGGCTGGACTCGCCGCATCCGGCCGAGACCGCCGCAGCCGGCGCTACGTTGGTGGACTTTCACGCTGAGCATGTGTGGCCAGACGTTTTGCGTTCGCACTACACAACACTGGGTGTTGATGTGCCAGTTCATTCCGCCTCAACAGCCGCACTCGTGGCTGTGATTGAAGGGCCAAGCGGCAGAGTTATACTGCGTTAGGCACCGCTACGCGCTCTACAGACAGTTTCCCTGATGGCGACAATAACTTTCACCAAGGTTCCACATGTTCACCCCAACTTCAGGTCTTGTGTCTCCATCATACAACACGCTTGTGAGAAGCGTTGCGCTGCCTGCTCTGATGTTCGCGGCAGCAGTGTGCACACCAAACCACATGAGCGCGCAGTTAGCGGTGCCGCAGGCCGCAGCGCAAATTGCCGCCGCCACACTGCCTCTGCCCGAACCCATGCGCGCCGGTGCAACCGTACTCGGATATCGCACCGCCGCCAAACTCGAGCTGCTGCGTCAGGGCTCCAACGGCATGACGTGCCTCGCGCACAATCCAGCTGATGTGAAGCGCTTTCATGTGGCCTGTTATCACGACGCGCTTGAACCGTTTATGTCGCGTGGACGAGCACTGCGTGCGGAAGGTGTAAGCGCGGCGCAAATCGATACCGTGCGCTTTGCCGAAGTACAAGCCGGCAAGCTCAAAATGCCCGCCGCCGGTGCATTGTATTCCCTCACCGGACCCGCTGGTGATTTCGACGCGATAAAGGTTGCGGCCCCCAAGTCTCGGCTGCTGTTCGTGGTCTACATGCCCGGTGCAACGCAGGCGTCAACAGGATTGAGTACCGTGCCTCTGGCCGGACAGCCGTGGCTCATGCTGCCCGGTACGCCCAAAGCACACATCATGTTTACGCAGACCATGTAGTCGCGCATGCACCAGCGCGTTTACCCGCGCGTTTACCCGCGCGTTTACCCGCGCGTTTACCAGCGCATGTCACAGTCAAACGCAACGCTCAACGCTTCGAAAGCGGACAGGTGTTGATGCCGAGCATGGAATACAGCGGGCAGCTGCCGAGCAAGCCGGTTGCAATCGGAATCACACCAAGCCAACCCCACGCAGTCTGCGGTCCTACCTGCGTGATGGCAATCAGGCCAATGCCAAGCGCCACACGGGCGACGCGCTCCACTGGATGTTCGTTGCGCGCGAAGAAGTTTGCCATGAGACGGGTCTCCTGAAGGTGGAAGGTAGCGACACATTGTGTGCCGCTACCACACTGAGCCACTCAGGCACGGAAAGGATTTGTCAGTCACATGAAAACGGGACTCGTACAGCCTCGCCCGAAGAACGGTTCGCGCGCCGACTAACCTTTGTGGCCGATCGCGTGCTGCACGCGATCCCGCAGCGCCGCCATCTCAGACTCGCCGAGCCTCGGCGCGAGATCTCGCTCGGCCTGCAACGCCGACACGATCTCGCCAATAAAGCCGCCAAACTGCGCGCACGTATCACAACCGGCGAGATGCGCCTGAACGGCCACGACGCGCGCCGGCGGCAAATCACCATCGATGTAATCCGACAGGTCAGCCAGCACGTCACGGCAACGCAAACCGGCAACCAGACGATCGAGGTCAGGCATCTTTTGCTCCTGTAGCATCGGGGCGAGCGGTGCGCGATGTGCTCGTGGCCGTGAGCGGGTGTGACGCCGGATCAAGCGATCTGACGTGCGCGGCCAGACGCAAGCGGGCGCGATGCAAGCGACTTTTCATCGCTTGCACGGACAGTGAGAGTGCGACCGCAGTGTCCTCGCCGGAGAACCCTTCAATATCACGCAACACCAGAATCTCCCGGTCGGCCGGCTCAAGCCGCTCGAGCGCCGAGCGTACCAGCTCCGCCGTGTCGCGAGCCACGCCGTCGGCTGCGCTTCCCCACCCTGCGGCTTCGGCGATGGCGCCTGATGAATCGATTGCCTCAACGGGCGCAAAGTGCGCTGGCTCCCCCGTGCGCCGCCGTACACTGTGGCGCACCGCGTTGCGGGCTACCGTGAACAGCCATGCACGTGCGCTCCCGTCACCGCGATACGTTCCGGCGCCGCGCCACGCTGCCAGAAACGCATCCTGCAGCACGTCGTCCGCATCGGCACCATATACGCCCAGCGACCCGACAAACCGATGCAGATCAGGTGCGTAGCGCACCACCAGCGCATCGAACGCACGGGTGTCGCCCAACGCAGATTGCGCCAGCAGATCAGTGTCAGAGAAGCTCACGAACACACAGAGACAGCGGGAAGACAAAAGGATTCGAACCACCCGCGCAGACTCAAAAGGATCTGGCGGCTGGAGTGGTGGCAAACACTACCGGCTGTGCGCATCCGCCCCCTTGGCCAGCCGTTCCAGAATCACGGCGCGTTGAGCGTCATTTGTCATGCCGGCCACCCGTTCAGACACCTGTGCACGCTCCCGTGCTGCGTCTTCGACTCGCCCCGCTTCGTGCAGCATGTCGGCCAGATCCAGCCACGCGGCCAGCGTCCAATCGTGCGATTCACCAAGCGATTGCCGATAGATGCTTACACGGCGCTCCGCTGGTGCGATCGCATCGGTAACCCGCCCCATGTTTCGCAACTGCATAGCCACCGCTCCCTCCGCCGACCCAACTCGCCAATGATCCGGAGAAAAATTCTCACGGTGCGTGGTGAGCTCCTGCTCCAACACGAGCAGCGCCTCATCGTGCTTCTTCCGGAAGGAGAGAATGCCCGCATAGTTGTTGGCAGTCACGTTACGATTTCGATCGGTAGGCGAGCGTACGCGGCGCGAAAGTGTAAAAGCCTCACGATAGACCCGCTCCGCTTCGTCCATCCGCTCAAGACTTCGGAGCAAAGACGCATGATTGTTGAGCAGCTGCGCGCGCAGCGTATCAGACATTGCGAGCTGCAGCGCCGCACGAAATAGCGAGTCCGCTTCGTTGCCACGACCTTGGCGGCGATTCAGGCTGGCAAGCTGCATTTGCAGGACAATAAAACGTGCGCCGTCCTGCTCGTTCAGCGAACCGCGCAGTGCCATCGCCTCACGCAACACAAGCTCGGCCGTGTCAGCGCGCTCGGCGAACGTGAGAGCATCGGCCAGACTGAAAAGCGTGCTGGCCCGTGCAGAGTCCGGAGCTTGGTATTGACGTTGCAGTCGCGCCGCAGCGTCCAGTCGTGTCGCTGCGTCCGCGAATCCACGCCCGGCAAAAAAAGTGCTCGCCTGTCGCTTGAGCGCCTCAACCATGCGCGGGTCGCTACGCCCATACGCTCGTTCGAGCGCCTCCAGCTCCGCGTCAAACAGATCTGGATAGCCGTAGATGCCCAGACGGCTTGACGCGGTGCCAATGGCGGCCAGCAGCGGTGCCAGTACCGCCGGCTGATCGGCCAGTTCCGAACGCACACGCTCCGCGCCACGCTCAAGCAACGTACGCGCTGAGATGGTGTCGGCCCGAACCTGTGTATCGTCGCCCGGTGCACGGAACAGGTCCACCATGAAACCGGTGGTCTGCTGCGCGCGTGTCGCGTCAACAGAAGCGCGACGTTCAGCGTCCCGGGAGAGGTCGCGTTCACGCTCGGCAATCGTACGTTCCGAGTCGGCAACGGTCCGCAGCTGTGCTGCAGTGGCGCGTGCACTGTCTGCCTGTTGTCGCTGGCGTGTTGATTCCAGCAACGCTTCATCTGCTCTTGCTCGCTGGGCTTCAGCGATGCGCGCCTGCGCCTGCGCAAGATTACGCTGCGACTCAAGCTGCTCTGAATAGCTGCGCAAACTCAACGTGTACGCACCACCGGCCACAACCGCCGTCATCACGATCAATAGCGCTACACGATTTCTCCACGCGGTTCGACGCAGTTTGTACCATCGCGCTCCCACACGCGCGACCACCGGCAATCCTCGGCGGTGTCGCTCAAGATCCTCGCGCAATGCCGCAACCGACGCATAACGATCACTGGCATCTACACGCATGGCCTTGAGCACGATGGCATCCAGGTCGCCGCGCAACTCCGCATTTCCCGATACGCTGCCCGGCGCGCGCACGGCGTCATCAAAGACCGCCTTGGTCATCGCACTGACAGTTGGCTCGACACTGGCCATGGGGTGCACACCAACCAGCAGCTCGTACAACAACACGCCCAGCTGGTACACGTCGGTTGCGGTGGTCACGGGCGCATGCGCGAGTTGCTCGGGACTGGCGTAACGCGGCGTGGCGTAAATGTGTCCTGTACGCGTGACCGGCGACACTTTTTCCATGGCCGTAGCGTCCAACAACTTGGCAATACCAAAGTCCAGCAGCTTGGGCACACCCGCATCGTTCACGAGAATGTTTGACGGCTTGAGATCCCGGTGCACCACCAGCCGCTGATGCGCGTACTCAACCGCCGAACACACGCGCTCAAAGAGCTCGAGCCGAGCACGAACGGAGAGTTGCTGGGCATCGCACCGCGCGGTGATGGTATCGCCGTGCACGTACTCCATCACGAGAAACGGGCGACCGTCGGATGTCGCCCCGCCGTCCAGCAATCGCGCGATGTTGGGATGTTCAAACGATGCGAGAATCTGGCGTTCGCGCTGGAAACGTGCGAGTACATCATCAGTGTCCACCCCGCGTCGCAGCACCTTGATGGCCACCTGCTGCTCAAATGCACCGTCGTCGCGCGCGCCCAGGAATACCGTGCCCATGCCGCCGCGGCCAAGCTCGCGCTCTATGCGGAAGCGTGGCACCAGGGGCGCATCGGATGGCGCATCGGGCGGTGTGTCGTCCCAGTCACGGCTGGCTTCGCGCAGCAGCACATCGCGCACAAGTGCGCCACGCTCCTCATCAATGGGGGACGGGGTGTCCTGTGCGCTGAGCAATCGCCGCAGCTGCGCCAACAGTATCGCGTCGTTGCCGCATTGTGCGCGTACAAACGCGTCACGATCGGCAGCCGGCAGATCGAGCGCCGCATTCAGCAGCTCGTCAACTCTGGCCCAGCGCTCCGGATCTGTCAGCGAAGTACTCACCTGGTGTCCCTCACGAGCTGTGACATGCGCACGACGAATGCCTGGGCCAACGCCACCTCAGGCCGTGGGTTCACGTCCTTCGGACAGCAACTCCTGCAAGTAGGCCCGGGCACGCGTCCAGTCACGCTCCACTGTGCGTAGCGACGTGCCCAGTGCTTCGGCGGTCTCCGGACCACTGAGGCCACCAAAGAACCGACACTCCACCACCTGTACGAGTCTCGGGTCAAGCGCGGCCAGTTGGTCGAGGGCATCATTGACAGCGAGGAACTCGGGGAGACGTGGTTCAATGGCGTGGCGATCCGGGTCGAGCGTGATCGATGTTTGCGCGCCACCGCGCTTGTCGGCGCTGCGCCGCCGCGCGTAGTCTACGAGTACGTTACGCATCACCTTGGAAGCCAAGGCGAAAAAGTGCGCACGATCCCGCCACTGCCCTTCGTCAAGCGGTTTCAGACGCAGATAGGCTTCGTGCACTAACGCCGTGGTGTCAAGCGTGTGGCCAGCCCGCTCGTCGCGAAGCCGACGGCGTGCGAGCTGCTGAAGCTCCGCGTACACCTTCGGGAGAAGTTCATCGAGCGATGGCATGTCCGAAGTTGGCGCCCTCACATGACTTGAGGCAACCTCTACCGTCAAAGAGCCGTCGCTGACTTCTGCCCGCAACGCAACTCAGCATGGTGCCAGCGTGTGCCGCGCATTAGTCTGGGCGCTATGTACCGGATGGCCGACGGTACGCCAACCAGCCTGCAGCAACAACATTACCGGAAAATGCAGTGAAAGCACACGAACAGGAGGCGCTACTGCTCACGCTGCAGACTCGATTTGCGCAACACCCATACCGGCATGCTGACGTGGACTGGGATGCGGTGCAGTCCCGTCTTGCCGGCAATGATCAGGCACTGCAAGCGCTGCACAACATGGAGTCCACAGGTGGTGAGCCGGACGTCATTGGTCGGGACAGCGACTCGGGCAAACTGGTGTTCTGTGACTGTTCGGCCCAAAGTCCTGAGGGACGCCGTAGTCTGTGCTACGACCGCGAGGCGCTCGATTCCCGCAAAGCCAACAAACCCGAGGGTTGTGTGGTGCAGATGGCGAAAGGCATGGGCATTGCTTTGTTGACAGAGCTTCAGTATCGCGAGCTGCAGACGTTGGGCGAGTTTGATACCACGACATCGAGCTGGGTGCACACGCCCGATGCGGTGCGCGAGCTTGGGGGTGCACTGTTCTGTGACCGGCGCTATGGCCAGGTGTTTGTGTATCACAACGGCGCGCAGTCATACTACGCCGCGCGCGGCTTCCGCGGCCGTCTGGTGGTGTAAGGACCGCCGGCTTTAGCTACGCGCCCTGATCACGCGAAGTGCGCCTCGTTTGCCTGTGTACTATTGCATGTCAACGACAAAGCCACTGGCCTATTGGCTGACCCACACATACGACAACACCAGCGTGTGATTGATTTCGTTGGCGCGCTGACCGGGCAATGCATTCCACAGGTTCATGTAGCCCAGCTCCATGCGCTGTCTCGCGCCCAACGGAATGCCGATGCCGGCACCAATACGATTCTGGCTGAATCGTCCGATGGCGTCGCCGTGACCGACGGGAAGCAGGACTTCATCGTATACAAAGGCCAATGCGGGACGCGCGTTGACCGTGAGCGATTTTAACGGAAGCTGGGCCCGCACCTGATATCGGGCGCGGTGCTGATACGATGCGTCACTGCGCTCGCGATTTGCGCCCTCGCCTGTAATCGACGACAGCCAGCGCTGCTCCCAACGGTAGCGATGAATCACCGTCACCGGTCCGGCGGCGTGCGTCAGCAGCAGCTGCTGCCATGAACGCTGCTCGCGCAAAGGAGTCGCACTCGGGAACTCTCCATACGGCGCCGTCGCAATGTAGGCGTAGCCAGCAGCCACGCGCACACCCGGTGCAAGCGTGAACTGCACGCCTGGACGCAGCAGCACCTGCTGCGGTGAAGCGCCGAGCCCCATGCGGCGCCAGTGGCCATCAAACCAGAGCGCGGTGCGATTGCTGATGGCGTGATCCACAAAAGCGTTCAGCCACGTGGCCCCTTGTTGTCCGGATTGCCAGGCAGATGTCGTCTGCGCGGAAAGCCCGGATCCCGTTGTAATGCACAGGAACAGCGCGGCGCAAATGGCGGTACGAAGGCGATTTGAAGGTGTCATTATGGTAGTATCATCAAATGCATGCATTGTTCGAACGTGTCATGATGATTCCCTTCCAGTCAATGCTGGCCGGCATCATCGGTTGGTGGATACTCTCAGGTGGCGCCCTGGGCAGCTGGTTGGTGGGCGGTCCCGTGGTGGTGCTGGTCGCCATCGCGGTGAGGCGTTGGCGACCTGACAGGGCCCAGGAGGTGCATTGGCCTGCGGTGCCGTCGTTCGTGCTGTTCTTCCTTGGTCGCTCCCTGATCGCCGGTGTGGATGTTGCCAGACGCACGCTGTTGCCCTCCATGCCGCTCGCGCCCGCGGTGCTCAGCTACCGCACGTCGCTACCCAATGGGACGCCCATGGTATTTTTCGCGGGCGTCGTGAGTCTGCTGCCAGGATCTCTCAGCGTGTCGGTCAACCACAGCACGGTCGACGTGCACGTGCTCGACAATGCCATGGACACGCAGCGTGATCTCGAACAGGTGGAGCAACGCATTTCGGCGATCTTCCGCGTTCGTGGCACATGAGCACTTCCCTGAGCGCCTTCAGCACCGTGAGTGCGGTGATTGCACTGGTGTTGCTGATGTCACTGATGGCCGGACTGCTGCGCGTCTGGAAAGGCCCGATGCCTGAAGACCGCATGTTGGCGGCACAGCTCTTTGGTACCACCGGTGTGGGCATCATGCTGGTGCTTGCACAGCTGTTGCGCGAACCGGCCATCCGGAATGTGGCGCTGGTGCTGGCAGTGCTCGCGGTGCTGGCGGTGGTTGCCTTCGTTGGTCGTGTCGGGGCCCATCAGACCGACTCTCCTCCTGGTGACGAGGTGCCACATGACGTGGATTGAGTGGATTCAAACACTGCTGCTCTCTGCGGGGGCCTGCTTTTACGTTGTCGGCACGCTCGGCGTCCTGCGTTTTCCCGATGTGTTCACGCGCGTCCACGCACTCACCAAAGCGGACAACATTGGATTGGGCTTGCTGGTGGTGGGATTGGTACCGTCGGCTGGCAGCGTGAGTGAAGCGTGCAAGCTGGTGCTCATCTGGCTGATTGTGCTGGCCGGCAGCGCCACTTCCGGACAGCTGATTGCACGACGTGCACGTGAGCGTGGCGTGGTACCCTGGCGCCACGAGGGTGACCAATGATCGGACTCACGTTTGACGCACTGCTGGGCGCGGCATTAATCGCAACCGCAACCGGCGCGCTGTTTTCGCGTGATCTATTTCGCGGCGTCGTGCTGTTTGTGGTCTTTGGTCTGCTGATGGCACTTGCGTGGGTGCGCTTGCAGGCCCCCGATCTCGCGCTGGCCGAAGCTGCCATCGGCGCCGGCCTCACAGGGGCTCTGTTGCTCGACGCCATTGGACATCTCAAGCGTCGCGACGCCGCGGACGCGGGCCACGAGAACTCGCCGTCGGGCGGTGCGTCGTGAAGCAGCGATTGGGCCGACAGCTCGCCGCGGGCGCGGTGAGCGTGTCGCTTGGCGCCGCGCTGTGGCACGCGATTGGTGTTCGCCCCACACCACTGGTCTCGCTTCCGGCACTGGTATCCGACGCGATTCCGGCCAGTGGGGTGTCGCACCCTGTGACGGCCGTGTTGCTCAACTTCCGGAGCTACGACACGCTGCTCGAAATCGCCGTGTTGATGACCGCCGCCGTGGTCGCGCTCGCGCTGCGTGAGGAGCAGACCACGCGTACCGATACGCCCGCTTCTGCCCGGGTGCGGTACGTCGTGCTGGATACGCTCGTCTGGCGACTGGTGCCGCTGTTGGTGCTGGTTGCTGGATATCTGCTGTGGATTGGCAGTAAACGACCCGGGGGGGCATTCCAGGCCGGTTCGGTGCTGGCGGGTGCCGCGGTCCTGCTGCGTCTCTCCGGGTTCGCCATCACACCGGTGGATCATCGCCTCGTCTCGCGGATCGCGATGACCTTGGGCATGGTCATATTTCTGTGCGTGGCGATTGGAACCGCGCTCGCCGGACGGGAGCTGCTCGACTATCCGGTCGCATGGTCCGGGGCACTCATACTCGTGATCGAATCGGCGCTTACGATTTCCATTGGTGTGGTGCTCTTCAGTCTCTTTGACAACGCACCACAGCAACCACGTGGATTGTCGCGATGAGCGCTGACCGCCTGTACGCCTATGTCGGCGCGGCACTCGTTGCGCTCTCGCTCTATGCCTTTCTGGTGCACACGCACCTGCTGCGCCGTCTGCTTGCCTTTAATGTGATGGGCGGTGGGACATTTCTCATCCTTGTTGGATTGGCACAGGATGGTCGCGGTCCGGATCCGGTACCGCAGGCGCTCGTACTGACCGGCATCGTGGTTGCAATCTCCGCCACCGCACTCGCCATCATTCTTCTGCGACGTTGGTTTGTCTTCAGTCAGGCTACGGCGCTGCCGGAAGACGAGGCGCAATGAGCGGACGCCTGCGTTGAAGGACGGACCATCATGAACGGGTCTGCGCTGCTGCCGTGGATGCTGGTTGTACCACTGTCGTGGGCGACGGGCACCGTGTTGCTGGCACACCGACGCCACGCGTACACGCATGCCTTCAACACCGTTGGCTCACTGCTGCTCGTTGCACTGGCGGCGACGCTGTACTGGGTGACACGTGAACATGGGCCCACCACACACGCGCTTGGCGGATGGAGTGCGCCGCTGGGCATCGGGTTGCGTGCAGACGGACTGGCGGTCACACTCGTTTTGCTCACCGCCATCGTGTCCGGCGCGTGTGGATGGTACGCGAGGACCAGTGAACGCACTGAACGCCAAGGCAAGGGAACATCGCAGCGCTATTTCTGGCCCCTGTTCTGGCTCCTGATCACGGCACTTAATGGTATCTGGCTGGCTGACGACCTGTTCAATCTTTATGTAGGGCTTGAGCTGCTTGGCCTGTCAGCGGTTGGGCTCGTGGCACTGGGCGACGGTGAGGCGTCGCTCTCAGCGGCGCTACGCTATCTCATGGCCGCCTTGCTGGGTTCACTCGCGTACCTGCTCGGCGTTGCGTTGGTGTACGCCTCCTACGGTACGCTGGCCCTTCCGGAGTTGGCCGGGTTGCTCTCGCGCGAACCCATCACACAACTCGCCCTGGCCCTCATGACCGTGGGGCTCTGTCTCAAAACGGCGCTGTTCCCGCTCCACGGATGGCTGCCGCCAGCGCACGGCGTCGCACTCACGCCGGTGAGCGCGATGCTCTCCGCACTGGTCGTGAAGGGGTCGTTCTACATTCTGTTCCGGTTGTGGTCTGATGTGGCCGAAAGCGTCGTAACGCCACTGGCGGCGCAAGCGCTCGGAGCCTTGGGTGCCGGCGCCGTGTTGTGGGGTGGCTGGCAAGCGTTGCGCGAATCGTCGCTCAAAATGCTGGTCGCGCATTCCACGGTGGCACAGCTGGGTTATCTCTTTCTCTTTTTTCCGCTGGCTGTTGGCACAGGTGCTTCTGCAGCGGCGCTGGCCACGCAGGGCATGCTGTTGCATCTGGTGGCACACGCACTCGCCAAGTCTGCCATGTTCCTCGCAAGCGGCACGCTCATCGCATCGGTGGGACGCGGAGGCGTGTCGGATCTGGCGGGCGTGGGTCGCCATATGCCCATGTCGCTGTTCGCGTTTGGACTGGCAGGTGTCAGCCTTATGGGCTTGCCGCCCAGCGGTGGCTTCAACGCCAAGTGGCTGCTGCTGCAAAGTGCGCTGGCAGGCGGACAGTGGCTCTGGCTCATTGTTCTGCTCAGCGGCGGGTTGCTCACGGCGGGGTACGTGTTCCGTGTGTTTCGTGAGTCGTTTCGTGATCCGGACCCGGGGGGGGGACGCTTTACCACGACTCCGCGGGCATACGATTGGGTGGCGCTGGCGCTGGCCACGCTGTCCATTGCGCTCGGGTTCGCGAGTCGCAGCCCGCTGGCCTTCATGACCAATGGGCTCGCTGTCATGGTGCGCGGGCAATGAACGGCGTGGTCACAAGTAGCGGCTGGTGGTTGCCGTTAGCGGTGCTTGGCAGCTCGCTCGTACCGGCGCTCGTCATCATGGTGCTGTCGGAGGAGCGACAGCTCACGCGCACGGCGCTCAACCTGACCGCCGCAGTGACCAAGCTGACACTCGTGGCCTACATGACCTGGAGTGTGGCACGTGGCAACGCCTACGAGCTGCGTTTTGCGATGCTCCCCGGCGTGGATTTTGTGCTGCGCGCCGATGCCCTGGCTATGCTGTTTGCCGGGCTCTCGGCGGTGCTGTGGCTGTTCACGACCATTTACGCCATCGGCTACCTCGAAGGCTCGCCCAACCGCAGTCGGTTCTTCGGGTTTTTCAGCCTGTGCGTGGCCAGTACCATGGGCATCGCGCTGGCGGGCAACCTCGTCACGTTCCTCGTCTTCTACGAGCTGCTCACGCTGTCGACGTATCCGCTGGTCGTGCACCGAGGCACCACCAAGGCGCTGAATGCAGGCCGAACGTACCTTCGATACACGATCGGGGGCGGCGCGGTGCTGCTGCTCGGCGTGGCGCTGCTCACCAGTGTTGCCGGTGATGTAGCCTTTGCTGATACTGGCTCCCTGGTCAGTCTGATTGCGCAGGACTCCACGATGTTGCAGCTGATATTCTGGCTGCTCATTGCTGGCCTGGGCGTCAAAGCGGCAATCGTGCCGCTGCATGGCTGGTTACCGGTGGCCATGGTCGCGCCGGCGCCTGTCAGTGCGCTGTTGCACGCCGTGGCGGTAGTAAAAGCCGGAGCGTTTGGTATCGTGCGCGTGGTGTACAACGTGTACGGCGTAGAGACGGCCCAGCTGCTCGGTGTCCTCGCACCGCTTGCCGTCGTGGCCTGCTTCACAATCGTGTGGGGTTCGGTGCGCGCGCTTTTCCAGACTGACATCAAACGGCGACTCGCCTACTCCACGGTCAGCCAGGTGTCATATATCGCACTGGGCATCGCACTGTTTGGCCCATGGGGCACCATAGGTGGTCTCATGCATCTGATGCACCAGGGCCTCATGAAAATCACGCTCTTCTTTTGCGCGGGCAATTACGCAGAAACACTGGGCGTGCACGACATTGACGAGCTGGATGGTGCCGGCGCCCGCATGCCGGCAACAAGCGTCGCCTTTACCGTTGGTGCGTTTGGAATGATTGGAGTGCCACCGCTCGCTGGCTTCGTCAGCAAGTGGTACCTCGGGTTGGGTGCGCTCGAAGCGAACATGCCGTGGGTCCTGGGCGTGCTGGTGCTGAGCAGTCTGCTCAACGCCGCCTATTTCCTGCCCATCGTACACCGGCTGTGGTTCCGCCCGCAGCTCCGACCGTGGCCCGATGAACGTTCATTCGGAACAGGTGAAACGAGTCGGTGGCTGCTTGTCCCAACGCTCGCCACTGCACTCTTCACGGTTGGCGCTGGTGTCCTGGCCAGTCTGCCGTTCAGTCCGTTGCGCTGGGCGACGCTCATTTCCGTGCGGGTGTACACACAATGATTGGCGAACTGCTTGTGCTGCTGTGTGTCGCATGGCCGCTCACGCTGGCTGTGACGCTGGCGTGCCGACGGCAGCTCGCGACAGGAGTTCTGTGGTCGTGGCTCGTTGTCTGCGCACCTGTGCCTGCTCTTGTTGCAGCCCTATCTGTACCGGACGCCGTGCGCGTAGAGTTGACGTGGCTGCTGCTGGGCGGCGTGTGGGAAGTAGACAATGCGCGCCGGGCACTGCTTGCCGCGGCGGCACTGGTGTGGTTGCTCGCCGGATGGCAAATGCGCTCACGTTTTGTAAACGAGACGCATCGGATGTCATTGCAGCTTGCCTGGTTGCTGGCCCTCACCGGCAACATTGGTGTGATGCTCGTGCATGACGTGGCGGGTCTGTACGCATTCTTTGCCCTGATGTCGTTCAGTGCGTATCCACTTGTGGTGCTCACCCGAACACCGGAAGCACTGGCTGCGGGCCGGGTTTACCTGTCGTTTACTGTGCTGGCCGAGGTGCTGATACTGTGTGGACTGCTGATCGGTAGCAGCGGTGAGGTGAGTCCACAGCTTTCTGACTTACCCGTTGCGCTGGCCGCCTCTTCATTCACGACCATTGCCAGCCTGTGCCTGTGGACCGGCTTTGGCGTCAAAACAGCCGTTGCCGGATTGCACCTCTGGCTTCCGGGAGTATATACGCATGCTCCCCCCCCCGTTGCTGCCGTGTTGGGTGGTGCCATGATCAACGCGGGTGTGCTTGGCCTGCTCGTCACGTTACCGCTGGGCGCCGCATCACTGCCCACGCTTGGAGCAACGATAGTCGCAGTGGGAGTAGTCGGCGCACTGGGCGCGGCATTTGTTGGTGTGACGCAGCGATCGAGTACCACGGTGCTTGGATATTCGAGCATCAGCCAAATGGGACTGCTCATGATCCCGCTCGGCGCGGCCTTGCACACCCCGAAGATCGCACCAGCTGCGGTCGCCGCCATCACCCTCTTTGCCGTACATCACGGACTCGCCAAGGCGTCGCTCTTTCTCGGGGTCGATGTTGCACAACGCTCGTCGCGTGCGTCGCGTCCACTCGTGCTGACGTTGCTCATGCTGGTTGGTGCATCGCTGGCCGGTGCACCGTTTACCAGCGGCGCGGCGGCCAAGCTCGCGACCAAATATGCGCTGACCGATGTTGCCAGCACGTGGCCATGGCTCACCACCGTACTCTCGTTGGCGGCCGCTGGAACCACGGTGCTCGTATTGCGCGCCGTATTCTGCCTCGCCGAGGAAACGTCGTTCCGCAGTGTTGGTGATGCAGCGCCATCCCGCGAACCTGGACACGGCACGACGGGCGGTAAAGCCGGCCGTGCTGTCCCGCCGGATATGATGACCAGCAGGTGGCCCGTGAGCTGGGTGTTATCGGTTGCGTTAGTGGCCATTGGCATCTGGTGGTTGCCGCTCGGGGACGCACCACGTGCGTGGCCCGGGTCATCGGCGAGCGACGCCGTTGCGCTGCTCTGGCCAGTTGCGTTGGGATGCGCGCTGTTCTTTGCGGCAAGGTGGGTTGCTGCTCGAGGTTTTCTCCCCAACTGGCGCGTGCCTGCTGGCGACTTGCTGGTACCCGTGAGTGCGCTCTCCCGAAGTGCGCGGGCGTTGATATACAAGCTGGGACACGCGACCGGGCGCGTGCTGAGTGTGCGCGGCGAGCGCGATGCTGATGCTCGTGCTGATGCTCGTCCTGATGCGACGCGCGCCAGTGGAACGATCGCGCACCTGTGGCACGATGTGCGCACACGATGGCGAGTGAAGCAACCGCACAAAGCCGATTCCGCGCTGCGGAGTGTCGCGCCCATTCTGTTTGGCGCCCTGATTGTGGCAGTGCTGCTGCTGTTGCAGCCCTAAAGCGAGAGTTGCACGCTGACACGTGCGACCGCAGCACCATTCACCAGAACTTCTACCAGTTGCTCGCCTTGGTAGTAGCGGCGCGTGGTAATGGGTTTGAATGAATGCCGCTTGTGCAACTCACGCACTTCTCCGGGCGCGAGTTCCACCGTCCACCCCTTGAACACTTTGGGGGACAGCATCCCGTTGGCCTTCTTGAAGTGCACCGCATAGTCCACGGCTAGACGCTGCGCATGTTCCGCCTCCGACCGGAGCGTCAGACTTATCGCAAGCTGCTCGCCCACTTTCACCTGTGCGCGATCAAGCGACAGGGTCGCAACGCCCTCAAATGCCTCGCCAACGCCCCACGCACGAAGCACGCGTGTATCGCCGCGTTTGATCAGTGTCCGGCTGGCGTGTTTGAGTAGTGTGCGACGTTGCGGATTGGCAGTGGGTAAGTGCTCTTCCAGCCACTCGGCCACCAGCACAGGGTGATCCTTTGCGATGTCATTGAGATGATTGGCCACACTGCGTCGCACATACGCACTGCGGTCATCCTGCAGCGCGCGCAGCAGCGGCAACGACGGACCCGGATCGGCCACCAACTGCCGGAGTTGCAATCCCCACGGCAACCGCGGCCGACTGCCCTCACTTACCAGCCGACGCACATGCGCGCTCGGATCGCTTGCCCAGCGGTGCAGCGTATCAAACACCAGGTCACCATGCGCCACAATAAACGGACGGATCGCAAACTCAGCCGTAAAGCGCTGCGTGATCGCGTGCAGCGCCTGCAGCGCGCGTTCGGGTGACTGCATGCCACGCCGCACCACAAACTCACCAACAGGCCAGAGAATCCAGCCCGACAACCCCTCGTACTCCGTGTCGTGGTGGGACAGTTGGTCTTCGGCAAACGGCGGCGCGAGCGCGCGCTCAATTCCATCGGCCGCTGCGGCAAAGTCTTCGGGCAGTGTTGCCTCAAGCGCCGATGCGACATGCATACTCCGCGCTTTCAATTCGAGCGTTTCAAGATCGGTCGTGGCCAGCGTCACGAAACGCCGAGCGTCAAACTGTGGGACAGTTTCCGCCAGATAGTCGCCGGCCTGATGCACCAACTCGGTGTTTATAAAGTTCTTGAAAGGCTCGGCCACGTGTTTCTCGAAGTATCAACGGCTTGGTGTTACTGTGTTTTCGACATGTCACGAATATGTGCCATCGTCGGCCGGCTGTCGAACGGATATTACATTCACAAGATGCACCCACTACTCGTTTTCGCTTCAGTGCTGGCCTTGGCGCCGGTGACCACGCCGGCAAGCTCGTCTCCTGGCTCGCCTGCTATAGTTGCACCCGCTGCCGCCGAGGCAGCCGGCGGGCTCACTGTGTCCACCAAATCCTTGCGCCGCTGGGACGCCATCGGCCATCGCGCCATGGCCGCCATGGCCTACGATCGACTCAGCGCGCCGACCCGTACACGCGTCGACG
>JBBSPO010000041.1:0-18212 GCA_038258695.1 Gemmatimonadales bacterium
CAGTAGGAATAAAGTCGATATGTGCAGGCGCATTTGCCATCACCCTTGTGTGCAGCGGTGTGGTGTCAGCGCAAACGGTGGACGAACTGTTGGCCGCAGGTGACCGTGAATATGCAGCACGGCGCGCACCGGCGGCGATAGTGCACTACGAACGCGCGCTGCAATCAGACCCCGACAACTATGGTGCGCTCTGGCGTACATCGCGCACGCTCATTGACATTGCGGAGTTTGACACAAACTCCGGCAAGCGAGAGCAGGCGTTTTCCCGCGCCAGCACACTGGCTCGCGAAGCTATCGCGGTAGAGCCAAAGCGCGTCGAGGGACACTTCCACTTGTCGCGCGCGTTGGGACGCGTTGCGCTGTCCGTGAGCGCCCGGCAAAGAACGCAGTACGCATTGGATGTGCGTCAGACGGCGCTCGATGCGCTGGCGTGTGATGCAAACCATGCGGGCGCACTGCATGTGCTTGGTCGATGGCACGCAGAGGTGATGCGACTTAACGGCATCACCCGAATGATCGCGAAAACCTTCATGGGCGGCAAAGTGTTTGGTGAGGCCAGCTGGAAGGAGGCCGTTCGCTTGCTGGAACGCGCCAACGCCATTGAGCCCAACCGGACGGTGCATCAGGTGGCACTGGGGCAGGTGTACCGGGACATCGGCGAGAAAGGAAAAGCCCGAGCCATGTTTGAAGCGGCCCTTAAATCGCCCTTGTTCGACATCAACGATGAAGAGTACAAAGCCGAAGCGACACGGGAGCTGCGCGACCTCAGAAACTGAATCGCCCGGGCAAAAAAAAACGTCCGATCACTGCGAAGTGGTCGGACGTCTTGCAATACGTTGGAGCTGGCGGCGTGACTTCCGTGGTTAGACGCGCAGCCGCTTGCGCCCGTTCTCCACCGTCTCTTCGCCCAGGTCGCGAAGGCGAGCCGCCTGCTGGCGAGCCCGCTTCATGCCAGCCCGAGCTGCCCGGCGTGCCGCGCGTTCTGCGTCTTCCCACGAATCCTGCGCCAGCTCCTGTCCTTCGTTGTACGCTTTGCGAGCGCGCTTGGCCAGCACACGGCGCGTTTCTTCGCCTGACGCCGGGGCCAACAGCAGAGCCGATGCAGCGCCGAGCGCGGCACCTACCAGCAGTCCGATACCGAGAATTTGCAGCTTTTCGGACTCACGATGACGTTCGCGGCGAAATGAATCGAGCATGGGCATTGATGTTCCTCCTGAAGGGGCGCTGAGCTTCACGCACTCCGGGCGGACTGTCCGAAACGGAGTAGCGAGGTCAAGCGGCGCCGTGGGCTTAAAGCGCTTAAGATCAGAGTTCAACTGCGAATAGACTTAACCCTATTGTACACACCGTTGGGTGTTTTGTGCCATGCTCAAAGTCACACTCTGTCGTCAATACGCCTGATCCAGCTGCTTGATCCATGATCCCCACCGACGCTTCCGAACGGGCCGCCGAGCTGCGCCAAATGCTCACCCACGCCTCATACGAGTATTACACGCTCGACAAGCCCTCGCTTTCGGACAGTGATTACGACCGGTCGTTTCGTGAGCTGCAAACACTCGAAACACGCTTCCCCGAGCTGCAGACGCCTGATTCGCCCACGCAGCGAATCGGTGCGCCGCCGCAGAGCGGATTCGCACGACACGCGCATCTGGTCCCCATGATCTCACTCGGCAATGCCTTTTCCGAAGAGGAGCTCAGTGAGTGGGAAGCCAAGCTGGTGCGTGTGGCCGGACGCGATATTGCAGAGAGCGGTTACACGGCCGAACTCAAGATCGATGGTGCGGCGATCGCGCTCACCTATGAAAACGGGCTGCTCGTTGCGGGCGCCACGCGCGGCGATGGCGCCGCCGGCGAGAATGTCACCCTCAACGTGCGCACGGTGCGCGACATTCCGCTCAGGCTGCATGGCGCGGCGCCGGAGAAGCTCGAGATTCGCGGTGAGCTGTATTTACCCTTTGACGGGTTTGAACGCATGAACGAAGAGCGCGTGCGTTTGGGCGAGCCCGTGTTTGCCAATCCGCGCAACGCGGCTGCGGGGGCGCTGCGTCAACTCAATCCTGCCATCACGGCGTCCCGACCACTCCGGTTCTTTGGCTACACCGCAGTGTTGCCCGATGGTCGCACGCCGGCCGAATCGCAATGGGCACTGCTCGACCAGTTGGCCGCGTGGGGCATTCCGGTTGCCCCACACCGCCAACGCTGCACCGCAATCGCCGAACTGCACGCGTGGGCGCACGAAGTCGAGCACACGTTGCGTGCTGAACTCAACTTCGCAATTGACGGCGGCGTGATCAAAGTCGATCGGGTACGCGTGCAGCAGGATCTTGGGGTGATTGGTGGACGTGAACCGCGCTGGGCGATTGCGCGAAAGTTTGCCGCCGATATTGCCGAAACCACACTGCTTGATATTCAGGTCAACACCGGACGCACCGGCGTGCTCACACCGTACGCCGTGCTCGAGCCGGTGCTTGTGGGTGGCACCACGGTCACCTTTGCCACGCTGCACAACGCCGACCTCATCGCGAGCAAGGATTTGCGGGTGGGCGACCGCGTGCAGATCAAGCGTGCCGGCGATGTCATTCCGCAGGTAATCGGGCCCGTTCCGGAAAAGCGGGACGGAACACAACAGCCGTGGGCCGCCCCGACGCACTGTCCGTCGTGCCAGTCGCCAGTGGCGCGCGAAGAAGATGGTGTAGGTCTGTACTGCCCCAACGTGTTGTGTCCAGGACGCCAGCTCGAAGGGCTGGTGCACTTTGCCGCACGCGATTGCATGGATATTGAAGGTCTGTCGTATCAGCGCATCCAACAGCTGCTCGATGCAGAGCTCGTGCACGATGCGGCGGATCTCTACACGGTCACTGTGAATCAGCTGTTGCCGCTGGAACGCTTTGCGGCCAAGAGCGCCGAGAATCTGATCGCCGCGATTGCGGCATCGAAAGCGCACCCGTTGTCGCGACTGCTGTTCGCACTGGGTATCCGGCATGTAGGTGGACAGGCGGCGCAGCTGTTGGCGCGTCGGTTCGGAACACTTGATGCATTGATGGAGGCCTCGGTGGAGGAGATCAGTGCCGTGCGCGGCATTGGTGACGTGATTGCGCAGTCGGTTCGCACCTTTTTTGACACCCCGACCTCACGCGCACTTGTGGATCGATTGCGTGCCCATGGTCTGACACTCAGCGAACCCGAGGCACAGCAGGCGTCGGGTGCGCTAAACGGCGCCGTGGTCGTGATCACGGGCACGTTGCCAACGCTCTCCCGGGGCGAGGCCACGGCGCTCGTGGAGCGGGCGGGTGGACGTGTCACCAGCTCAGTCTCACGAAAGACCAGTTTTCTGGTGGCCGGCGCCGACCCCGGCGGCAAGCTCGACCGGGCCAATGAGCTGGGTGTGCGGGTAATCGGCGAGGCGGAACTGCAGGAGTTGGTGGCTGGATGACGTATCTTTGCCGAACACTGTCACGCTTCGGGCCATTCCTGTTACGGCGCGGCTTCTCGTTTCGTCACTTGACGTGACCCCGGCGCTACGCGAGCGTCCCCTTCACACGGGCCTCGCGCACGAGGCGTTTTCCTTCTTGTCTGTCATAATTTCTGCCATCGTGAACAACCGGTCATGACGAGCACCATTACAAGCCAGAGCAGCAGATCCGTTGCCGTGTCGGCCGAGTTCTTCGGCGCGTTGCGCGCTTCGGCCGAACGCAATCCTGCCGCCGTCGGATCGCTTCGCGACGCCGGTTTCGCGGCTGGCGTGTCGCTGTATGACACGTTTTCATTGTGGCTCGACGAGCGTGGTGAAAGTGCACCCGCGTTCCTGTCGGACGATCAGTTTGGTCCGCTGATGGGCGAGTTTTTGACGTCGGTGGGCTGGGGCGCGCTACGTGTGCAGCAGATCAGCCCGGCCGTGATGGCGTTAGACACCGAAGACTGGGCCGAAGCCACCGACGGCGCAGCAACTGCGTCGCCATCGTGCCATGTGGGCACAGGGCTGCTGGCGGGTTTTCTGGGACGGGTGGCCGACGCGCCGCTGTCGGTGCTGGAAGTGGAGTGCCGTTCGGCGGGATTTGCGCGTTGCCGGTTTCTGATTGGCAGCGTGGACGTGCTGGCGTATGTGTACGAAGCAATGGAACGCGGCGTGCCCTACGATCGTGCGGCCAACAGCGCGGCGACGGGCTGAAGCGACCTACGCGTCGTCGTCGGGCAGCATCCCTTCGTACTTGGGATTGGGCACCAGGTCCTCTCCCACCAGTATCTCGCGGTCCCACGGCAAAATGATGGCGGCCTCAGTGGCCAGGCCGTGGTAATCGGGCTCGTACGTGCCGGTTTTGAAGCCCACGGCAGTGCGCACTTCGCGCGCGCCGGCGTTCACCAGCGCGCTCACGGCCAGACGTAGTGTGTCGCCCGATCCGCACGTCTCGTCGACAATCAACGCCAGCTTCCCTCGCACTTCGGGCGGGGCGGCGCTAAAGACGCTCGGCGTTTCCCGGATGCGTTCGGCGCCGTAACGGCGACTCACCAGAATCGAGTAGAACGGCCGATCGAGGATGGCCGCAATGGCCGCTCCGGGCACAACACCGGCTGTGGCGATGCCCACCACGAGGTCGGGAGTGTAAGTGCGCGCCACTTTGAGTGCGAGTGCGCGCGACAGTTCACCAAACAGTGGCCAATCCACAATCAGCACACCGCGTGCGGGATCTGGCGCGTAGGATGTGGGCGTCATGGTCTGAATGGGTTCGCGTGAAAACGTCGCCGATGCACGGCGCAGCACGCGAACGCGCGCTACACACTTTTTTAAGAGTACACCGGACCAAGCTGCGTGGCCAGCGATGGGAATACGGCGTGACTGATCGATAGGCGTTTGGTGACATCGCGCACGCGACGAAGCCGCGAATCCTGCAATCGCGTCCATGTGACGCTTGTAGCCAGCTGTTTCGCTGCGTAGCTTAGGCCATCCGCGCCGTACTGGCCTTTCCACTATTCCTCCCGACCCCGCGCGAGCGCATGTCCTGGTGGCACCGCCTCACCGGCGGCACTTCCGAGCGCGACTCCACGTCCCGCTCGACGGATTACTTAGCCGAGGCAATCGACCTCGAAGCGCGTGGCGATTATGCCAACGCGCTGACTTCGTATCGCCTGGCACTTCGTCAGCGTCCCGATGACCCCAAGGTGCTGCAGAACATCGCCATCGCCTTTTCCAAGACGGCGCAGCCTGAAGAGGCCATCCGGCACTATCGGCGTGCGCTTGAGCTTGAGCCGTCGCTGGCGGGTGCGCATTACGGTCTGGCGTTCTTGCTGCTCAAGCGCGCCGACTCGGCCGGTTGTGCGGCGCACCTTGAAGCGTTTTTGCGCACCACGCGACGCGATGACGCGTCCACGCGGTTTATTGCGCACGCGGAACGCACGTTGGGGTCGCTTTCGGGCGCGGTGCCAGGCCCGGACGACGTGAGCCTGGCGCACGGCAATGGTTCGGCCAATGGCGCCGACGCCACGTGGGGATCGGACGACGATCACAGTGCGCCGACGCACCGAAGCGCGGGTCCGGCTGAGCCGGAACCCGGGCGGTAAGCGTGGGTCGCGTACTCTCGATCGTCAGTCAGAAGGGCGGTGTTGGCAAGTCAACCACAGCGGTGAACCTTGCCGCGGCGTTCGCCCGTCGCGGTCTCAAGACACTGCTCATTGATACCGACCCCCAGGGTGCGGTGCGATACGGCGTGGGACTGCGTCGTGGCCATCCCACGGTGGGTTTTGACGACTATTTGCGCGGCGACCGCTCCTTGCGTGAAGTCATTTTGCCAACCGCCCTGCCCTGGCTGCGTGTGATATTGGCGGGTTCGGTGAGTGATCAGGCCGATCATACAGAGTTTCAGGCGCGCGTTGGCGGCTCAACCGTGTTGGCCGACCTGTTGGAGACGGCGCGTGAGCGCTGCCACGTGGTGGTGGTCGATACGCCGCCAGGCCTGGGCGCTATCACGCGGCGTGTATTGGCGGCCAGTCAGCACGTGCTGGTGCCGTTGCAGTGTGAACCGTTGGCGCTGCAGACCACACCGCAGATTCTGCGCGCGATTCAGGACGTGGTCAGTGAAAACGACGAGCTCGTGCTCGAAGGGTTGCTGCTGACGATGTACGAGTCGGGCAGCGCCGCCTCGGAGCGCGTGGTGCACTACGTGCGTGAACATTTGCCGCAGCATCTGGTATTTGACACACGGATCCCACGCACGGCGGCGACTGCCGATGCGTTTGCGGCTGGGCAGCCGGTGGTGTTGCGTGCACCGTCTGATCCGGCTGCACAGGCCTACGTGAATCTTGCCACGATCCTTGCCGAACGACTCGGGGGATGATGTGTTGAAGTCAGGTGCTCTGCACTTGCGTGTGAAAAAAATCTCCTGGTTGGTGGGCGCTTGCATCGGATTGGGAGCGTGTGCCACCATCGATACCGATCCGTCGGTGGCCGCGTCCATTGAAGCGGCACCGCTGCCGTTTCCGTCAGTCGCGATTGGCGATTCATTGCGCGATACGCTGGGCGTGGCTCGGCCGCTGCGCGTGATTTTGCGGAATATTGACGGCGACGTCATTGAGAATCCGCCCATAAGTTTTTTGTACGTGCAGTCGGAGCGTGACTCGGCCTTGGAAGTTGATGCGGACAGCGGTTATGTGCGTGCGGTGAAGCGACCAACCGGCACCACAACGCAGATTGCCGCGCGATTTGAGGAAGCGATTCAAATTCTGATTCCCATTGCGGTCACGAATGCACCTACCACAGTGTTTCAGTCCGGGACACCGTCCATCAAGGGCTTTGTGCCGGACACCGGCGTGATCGGAAACGCCGAAAACAGCGCACCGTTGGAAGTCCGTGTGCAGTATCGCGATTCACTCGACCGACTGGCGAATGTGAACGACTGGCTGGTTCGCTACGCGGTGGTCAAGCCGGACAATCGACTGAACGACGATACCCAGCCCGTGTTTCTGGTGAACGACAACTCTCGTACGTCGCAGGTTGATACAACGGGCACCAACGGCACCGCAGTGCGTCGGTTGCGGATTCGTCCATCGCTGTTTCCGGCTGGCGGTGCGCTCATCGACACGGTGGAAGTGGAAGCCATGGTGTTTGTGAAGGGTGAGCCGGTGGAGGGTGCGCCCATTCGCATTCTGATACCTGTGTGTACTGCGGCAGCACGCCTTTCCGAGCTGCCCTGCGGCAGTCCCGTTCCACCTGCACCCATCCGGTAACGGTCTGCCCCTCGCGTTGGCGTCGTCCTTGCGGCAGTTTTCAGCAGGGTGCCAGCGCGCAGTCGTCGCACACGCACCGTTAATCCTTCCTGCCCACGCCTGCTCTGGAGGTGGCGTATGTCCGCACCCGTCGGAAGCGCCTACTCGTCGCTCGCCAACACGCTCTCGTCCGTCCCATCGCCCAATCGCTTTTCCAGCGGCGGTCCGCGCATGGAGCCACCTGGCACCGTCAACGCGCTGTTCTTCAAGGCAGTGGAAGCCGCAGCCTCCCCCAACGCCTACATGCACAAAGTGGGCGGTGCGTGGGAGTCGCTGTCCCACGCCAAAGTGCTCGAGCGCGTGAGGCGCACGGCCCTTGGCCTCGCACAACTCGGTGTGGTGCCCGGTGATCGCGCGGGCATTCTTTCAGAGAACTGCCCGGAGTGGGCGGTCTCAGACTATGCGTGCCTGTGTTCCGGGGTGATTGATGTGCCGGTGTACCCCACGCTGCCGGCACAACAAATCCCGTACATCATCAACGATTCGGGCGCCAAGGTGCTGTTTGTCTCCACGGCCGCGCAGGCGCAGAAAATCGCCTCGGTGCGCAGCGAGATGGCCGGCCTGCAGTTTGTGATTGGCTTCAGTGCGGGCAAGGAAGACGGTTGCGACATGACGCTGGCCGAACTGGAAGCACTAGGCGCGCAGCACGACAGCACGGATGCTGCAACGCAGTTCAAGGAACGGGCGCTCATGGTGGAGCCCGACCATCTGCTCACGCTCATCTACACGTCGGGCACCACGGGCAAGCCCAAGGGTGTCATGCTTACACATGACAACGTGTATTCCAACGTGATTGCCACCGAGCAGTCCATCCCGCTTGCTGGTGGTGATGTGGCGCTGAGCTTTCTGCCGCTCAGTCATATCTTCGAGCGCATGGGCGACTACTATCTGTTTGCCAACAGCGTGACGATTGCGTATGCGGAGTCAATCGACACCGTGCCAATCAACATGAATGAAGTGCGTCCCACGCTCATGATGTCGGTGCCGCGTTTGTACGAAAAGATTTACGCGCGTGTACTCGAAAACGCGGTCGCAGCCGGCGGACTCAAGGCGCGTATTTTTTTCTGGGCACGCGCTGTGGGCGAACGCTGGGCCAATGAGAAGTTGGCGGGTCGCGAACCTGGTGGCATACTTGCATTCCAGTACGGACTTGCCCAAAAGCTTGTGTTCTCCAAGCTGAAAGAGCGTACTGGTGGACGCATGCGCTTTTTCATCTCAGGTGGTGCGCCGCTGTCGCCCACCATCAACAAGTTTTTCTACTCGGCCGGTCTCACGATTCTCGAAGGCTACGGTCTCACCGAAACATCACCGGTGATTTCGGCCAACACGGTAGCAGACTTCCGCATTGGTACGGTGGGCAAACCCATTCGCGGCGTGGAAGTGCGCATTGCGAACGACGGGGAAATTCTCACGCGTGGCCCGCACGTGATGAAGGGGTACTACAAGAATCCTGAAGCCACCGCCGAAGCCATCGATAATGAAGGATGGTTTCACACCGGTGACATTGGTGAGCTGAACGACGGCTTCCTCAAAATCACCGATCGCAAGAAAGACATCATCGTCACCGCGGGCGGCAAGAACATCGCGCCGCAGCCCATTGAGAATCTGCTCAAAACCAACAAGTACGTGAGTCAGGCGGTCATGATCGGCGACAAGCGCAAGTATCCGATTGTCCTGATCGTGCCCAATTGGGATCAGCTGGAAAAGTGGGCCGCAGAACAGAACATCGTGTGGACCAGCCGCGCGGAGCTGCTGAAAATGCCCACGATTCAGGCCAAGATGGAAAAGGAAGTAAAGAGCGAAATGACGGAACTGGCCAGCTACGAGACACCCAAGAAGGTGGGGCTGCTGGAGCACGACTTCAGCATTGAGCGCGGCGAGTTGACACCAAAACTCAGCGTGAAGCGCCGGGTGGTGGAGCAGTCGTATGCTCCGTTGATTGAGTCGTTGTACGAGGAGTAGATCGCGTTTGCAAACCGTTTGTCGCAACTGTTTGTCAAACAGGGCATGACTACGCGATCTTCCAGGTACAGTGTGCTCTTGGCCGTTGTGTGCGCCTCCGTGGCAGCGTGCGGTGATTCGGCTCCGGCGTCGCGGGATGTTGTCACCGTTGATACGCTGCCGGATGGTGCGGTGCGCACCATCTCGGCCGCCCCCACCGATTCCGGACGCTGGTCGTTTGACCTGTTGCATGTGATTCAGCCGGCCGAAGGTGACAGCGCCGAACTGTTGCAGCCAAGTGATATCGCGATCGCCGACGATGGCACCGTGCTGGTTGCCGAAGGTGGGTCGGCGCAGGTGAAGGTTTTTGCACCCGACGGTACGTACCTTCGCAGCATCGGGCGGAATGGTGAAGGTCCCGGCGAGTTTCGTGTTGCCTGGATCACCACACGTGGTGATACGCTGTTTGTGCAAGATCCTCAGGTTGCCCGGGGCAGCAGCTTCCTCATCAGCACGGGCGAGTTTATCACCTCACGGCACACGACCTGCTGTTATTGGTATCCCATTGGCGTAGACGGCCAAGGTCGCGCCGTATTGCCCGCCATGGGCGGGGAGGCAGACAGTGCTCAGGGTCCGTCAGCCAGCTTTGTGCGTACACCGTTCAACGGGGGTGCGTCGGACACGGTGTCTGTACCGTATCGCGAGACGCCGGGAGGCGACAAACGTTGGGAAGTGCGGGATGGCGAGGCTATGCGGATGGTACTGTCGGTACCGTTAATGCCCACTGACTTGCAGCGTTCCGACCCACAGGGGGGTTTCGTCACGGCGTGGTCGGGTGAGTATCTGCTGCGTGCTTCCAGCGACGGCCGCGATACGGTGGCGCTCTACGGCCGGCCGTTTACTCCGGTGACCGTGACGGCGGGGGAGAAGCAAGATATGGTGGACGAGCGCATTGAAGAGATGACCGCCAACAGAGGCCCGGGTAGCGTCCCTGAGGCCGCGCTGCGCGACGCGTTCAAAGCCGACGACATCCCCGACGTGCGCCCGCCGTTTGAATCGTTCCACATTGATCCGGCAGGACGCACGTGGGTGCGGCGTTCGTACGCGGACACGAGCATTGTCGAGTTTGACCTGTTTGGCGCTGACAGAGTGTGGCTGGACGTGGTGCGCGGTAACGGAACCGAGTGGCCTTGGGCACTTTGGTCATCGATTGCCTGGGGACGGGATCGCGTAGCGGTGCCGGGCGAGGATGTGGACGGACGGCCGTTGGTTCGGGTGTTTCGGATTGTGAAGGTGGAATAGGTCGGAGCGATCGTCGACGCGTCAGGCCCAACGCCAGGCCCCGTCAGACCACGCCACCGCGCCGTAGCGGCACCAATCCACTCGCGGCGACGCGCACCTCGCCCACCCATTCCGTCGCGTCACGCGCCAGCTCCTCAACCTCCGGTGGCACGGCAGCAGCAGCGGGCGCGACCAGCCTGCCACCGCGCTCGAGCGCACGGACCGCGCTGGCCACCCACGCCGGCCCTGAGTGCGCCATATCGAGCACCACGCCGCGCACAGTGCCGACGCCCAATGGCAACCTGTGGGCAGCGTACAATCGCGAGTGCGCGACCGCACTGTCTGCTGGTGCGTTCACGGCCAAGATCAACACGCCCGACAGCGTAGCCACGCCATCGCAAAAGCGAGCCGATTCGCCAACCATGACCACCGCGCCGCGAGAATCGCGCAGATCGAGCAAGGCGGCGAGTCGCAACGCACCGGCCGGCTCTGCTGGTGGCTGAATCTGCACAAGCTCGAGTGACGTGGGCGCGTCAAACACCAGCACGCCGTCGGTCAGGCTCCATTCAGCACCGCACTGCGGGCACCCAATCACGCCACGCATGATGCGGCGCTGCACAACCTTATCGGCCGACGCCACCAGCCATCCGTCTTCGTGCGCATTGGGGCAGCGCAGCGACTCTACCAGGTCTACATGCATAGGGAGAAACTCGCTGAACGCTGAGGGTGCGCGCAACAATCAGAGCTCACGCAACGGTCAGAGCCAACCGAAAAGTCAAAGCTGCTGCAACAGTCAGAGCAACCGCGCCAACCGGAACGGCCAGGCAAAAGCGCACTCGCGAAGCCAGTCAATCGTATTTGCTGGCGGCTCGCTAGGAGTGCGAAACCCGCAACTCGTCCACGTTCACGTGGGCTGGACGTGTAAGCGACCACAACACGGCATCGGCGACATCGTCCGGACGCAGCATGAGCGCACGCGGCGGGAATCCCTCACGGTTGTCCGGATCAACCGGATCCCAGATGTCCGTATCTGTGGGACTCGGACTTACGAGCGTGGTGCGAACACCACTGCCGCGCAGTTCCTGTCGCAGCACTTCGTGAAACGCACGCTGCGCATGTTTGCTGGCCGCGTAAGCACCGTTTTCGGGGAACGTGTTGCGATCGGCCACCGACCCGATGGTGACAATGTGCCCGTTGCCGCGCGTTCGCATGTCGCTCAGGAACGCACGCACCATGCGAAACGGTGCGACCACGTTCACGTTCATGGTGTCTTCAAACGTCTCGACGCTTGTTGACTCAATGCTCATGAGCGGGAAGAGACCGGCGTTGTTGATGACAAAGTCCGGCGCCCCATCCAGTGCTTCAGCGATGTCTGACGCTGCGCGCGCAACGGCATTGCCGTCACTGACATCACACGGATGAGTGAACGCATGACTGCCGAGTGCCCGGGCGGCGCTGTGCAACCGGTCAGGGTTACGTGCTATCAGCCACGTACGCACACCGGCCGCCGTAAGCGCCGACGCGATCGCGTAGCCAATGCCACGCGACGCGCCGGTAACAACTGCTGTACGCCCAGCGAGCGTCACATCAGACACTCGCGGACGTACGATCACTTCAGTACCCGGCACCATTGGGGTGCGCCAGTCGCAAAAACTCACTGCGTGTGCGCGCGTCATCCTTGAACACGCCGCGCAGAGACGACGTGATGGTGCGCGAGTTCTGTTTCTCGACGCCACGCATCATCATGCACAGGTGCACGGCTTCAATCACAACACCCACGCCCTTGGGCTTGAGCACTTCCTCCAGCGCATTGGCAACCTGCTCGCCGAGCCGCTCCTGGACCTGCAACCGACGCGCAAACACTTCCACGACGCGTGGAATCTTGGAGAGTCCCACGATTTTGCCGTTGGGAATGTAGGCGACGTGCGCGCGACCAAAAAACGGCAGCATGTGATGCTCGCACATGGAGTACAACTCAATGTCGCGCACCATCACCATGTTTTCATGGTTTTCGGCAAACAGCGCATCACCAATGACTTCCGCCGGATCAAGCTCGTAGCCGCGTGTGAGCCACGACAGTGCCTTGGCCACGCGGCTTGGCGTTTTGAGCAAGCCTTCGCGTTCTGGATCTTCACCAACGAGTTCCAGCTGGCGGCGAATCACCTGTTCGAACTCGTGCATGCGCTCCGTATCCACCGACATTTCATCGGTGTCTACTTCAGTGGCCCCGCGCAACAGCGCCGGATCCAGCAGGTCACGCGTTGGGCGAATCATGCGTTCACTCCCCCTCATATTCGACATAATTATTCTCAGTCTCCCAGAGGCGGAGCCGCTGCAGGCGGGCCGGCTTCAATGCCGGCTCAATCACGCCCCACATGGCCACGATGATGTTCTCCGAGGTCGGATTCAGTCCCGACAGGTAGTCGACTTCAAGATTCAGATTGCGATGGTCTGTCTTTTCAATGACTTCGCGCTCAACAATATCCCTGACACGTCCAAGATCAACTACGTAGCCGGACACGGCGTCGATTTCGCCTGACACCGATACTTCGAGCACGTAGTTGTGACCGTGCCAGTTCTTGTTGTTGCATTTTCCGAAGAGCTCGGTGTTCTGCTCATCAGACAACGCCGGGTTGTGCACGCGGTGAGCCGCGTTGAAACGCAACCGGCGCGTCACAGTGACAATAGGCATGCAAGCGTTCACTCCGGCCAGCGTAGGCAGCGGTCCCGTGTGGACCAGAGGAATCGGGCGACCACGTCGCCGCCCGGGCACTGCCCCCGTGAGCCGCCCGGTTGGAGCTCACGAACGGATCAACCCCGCAAACGGGACAGGCGTTCCCGGAAGCGTACGGCCCCTGGCCCGCAAAACACAACGGCCCCGCCCTGAGGCGGAGCCGCTGCGCAAAAACCGGGATCGAAGAGGTGATCTTGAAGCCCAAGAGAAATAATGAGACCCTCACCGCACTTCCGTCTTCCCCGCACTGGGGCATGGCGTCCACACAGTATGTCAGGCCCACTCCAAGAGCTTATCGGCTCAAGAAGTAAATCTCTCCGTCCCGAACTGTTCTTTCAGTATGCAGCCAAGCCTGCTGCGTACCTATCTTTGAATATTATCAAGCGCGTATGACAGTGCGCAAACCTTGCCTTCTGCCTGTCTCCGACATGGACTTCTGGATCGTTGCCGCCGTCACGATGTTGCTGTGCTGGGCGTGGATCACCTTTACCACCACCGCACCCGGATGGGTCCATCTGCTGCTCACGGCCGCCGTTTTTCTGCTGATCTGGCGGATTGTGCTGCGTGATACCGCGGTCCAAGAGCCAGGACCCGACGAAGGTTCCACACCGCCGCGCCGCTAAATCTCCCAGTTTGACAGCACGATGCCGTCGGTGGGCAAGTGCTCGTCCCAGCCGTGTACACTCATACGCAAGTCGGTCCAGCGCACACGCGCACCAAGCGCAATCAGCATCCGGTACGCTTCGCGATAGTGCCCCTGCAGTCGAATCGCGACGCGCGGCGTACCGCCACGTTTCGCCAGATCACTCAGGCTGCGCACCATCGTTGCCAACTCGGAAAGATCGGCCAGCACCAGCTTGAGCACGCGAAGCTCCTCGCGCGCACGACCCTCGACCAGCGCCGCCGAATGGCAAAGCGCAAAGCCACTCGGCTTGGCGGGATTACCAAGTAACAGCGTGTCGCCCAGCGAAAACCGCTCTGTGAGATCGATTTCCTTGGTGAAGTCGTAACCCGGCATCAGCGACTGCGTGAGTGAGCGACAGGCTTGCATGGCGACGTCGCGCTCCAGTGGAGAAAGACGCGACAGCAGTTGCAACGGCCGGGAATCAGCGGCGGCGTCGACGGTGAGCGTAATCGTGAGTGGCCCCGGCACAAAACCAAGCGCTGAGTAAAAGCCGATGTTGTCCACGGTACGCGGCATTGTTTCCAGACCGATTACACGCACTTCGTGCTTGCGAAGCCACGCCATGCCCGCGCGCACAATCGTGGTGCCCAATCCAGTGCCCTGGTAGTCGGGGCGCACACACAACGGACCCATCCACCCTTCGGCTCCCGAACGGTGCGCGATGTTAAACGCCACAATACGTTTGCGTTCATCGCGCCACAGCATGGCGCCATCGCCGGCGTCTTCAATGGCGTAGCGCCAGATGGAAGGATTGAGCGGCGGTACTCGCACGCCCACCATGCCGTCGCGACGATAGCGATCGCTGAATGCTTCGCTGAACACTTCGTTGAGCGGCGCAATGTCGTCGGCTGTCGCCACGAAAGGACCATCTACGGGACGCGAAGTGCGCCCGCTACGCGAAGTCGCCGTCATACCAACTCCGCTACCCAGGACGCGGCCGCTGAACCGCTGGCGCCCCCCATGGATGCCGTAACCACGCTGCTACCAGTCTCCTGGTCATACGATACTCTCAGCACGCGATCGAGTCCCTCACGAACGTCTTCAATGTGGGTAATGACGATGACTTGCTCAAAACGTTCGTGCAAACGGCGCAATAGCGCCAGCACACTGTCCCGACGCGATTCATCAAGTGAACCAAACACTTCATCAAGCACCAACAGTGAGAACGGCTGCCCCGCACGCTCGGCGATCATTTGCGAGATGGACAGTCGCAGCACCAGGTTGCACAAATCCTCTTCGCCACCAGACAACACCGACTTGGGAAGACCGTCCTCAAGTACCTGGACAGCGTACTGTTCATCCAGTTCGAGCGCCGAGTACCGACCGTCGGTAAGAGATTCCAGGAATCCGCTCGCCAGCTCAGAAAGTTCGGGGCGCAGGCCGTCGTTGAGCTCATCACGCAGCTCACCGAACGCATCATCGAGCTCATCGTGCAGCGAGCGTTCCACTTCCATACCCGCTGCGCGAAGCTGGAGTTTGGTGAGTTCACTGCGTGCACGCTGCGCCGTGTCACGCAACTCGACCGCGCGACGCGCACCAGCACTGGCCTCCCGCATTTCCAGCTCGGCGTCGCGGTGTGCGCGTGTGGCCGCAGCAAACCGATCACGCAGTGACTCGTGAAGCGCGGCGTCAAACCCGAGCTGCTGCTGTTCAGCTTTGAGCTCCACAAGGCGACTGTCAAGAGAAACCCGCGCTGCCAGCACCACATCCAACTGCTGCTGCAACACCGGCTCGCGAGTGATTGCGGCTTCGAGCGCCGCCGCTCGAGAAGCAACTGTACTGAGCCGCTTCAGCTCTGTTCTGGCAGCGTTGTGTGCCAAGGCGTCGTAGCCTTGTGGCAAAGCTTCCAGTTTGGCCAGGGATTCAGCAATGCGCTCGGCCAGCGCCGCACGCTGCGGCACCAACTGTTCCCGTTCCTGCAGCGCCGCCTGGATACGAGCGTAACGGCGTTCTGCCGAAGTAGCCTCAGCCTGCATGGCGGTCCGCTGCGTCTCAAGCGCAACAAGCGTATCGGGCAGCTTCTCAAGCTGTTTCACACGCTGCCGAAAGTAGTTCCCGTCAACCGTGACCGTTTCCAACTGCTCGGTCACCAGTGACAGCACGTCGCGAAACGACTCACCCAACCGACGCCCACAGGTGGGACACGGGCTTTCGGCGCCGAGTCCTTCGAGCGCTGCACGTTGCGCGGAGAGTTCCTCATGTTGCGTGCGCAGCGCCGCCAGCCGGGTCTCTGCTTCCTGTCGATCACGCGCCCACACGGTACGCGCATTGTCGTGTTCGGTGCTGAGTTCAGCGAGCCGATCGCGCACGCGCGTAAGATTCTCCCGCTGCTCACGCTCAAGATCAGGCGCACTCTCCAGCTTTTGCAATCGTTCCTGCAAACGGCTCTGCTCTTCGCGCAGCGCCACCAGTCGTTCCGAGAGTCCACGGTGCTCGCTCTGGGCCGACGCCAGCGCATCGAGCCGGTCAACATCCGCTTGCACAGCGTCGCGCGCGCGCAGATCTGGCAGCAACGGCTCGAGTTCGGCGCGCGCGGTTGCCACCTGCGTCAGTTCAGCGCGCAAACGTTCGGCGTCACGCTGCTGCGAAGTTATATCCTGCTCAAGGACGCGCCGGTCAGCATCGAGCACGAACCAGCGCTCACGAGTGCGCTCGGCTTGTAACCAGGCGGGCTCGGTTTGCGTGAGCAGCAATGCGGCCGACTGCTGTGTTTCCTGCGCCCGCTGCTCGCGCATGCGTGCACTGGACGCCAACGTTTCAGCCTCAACTTCGCCGGCGGCCACAACATCGGGATCGGGCATGGCGCTGCGAAGTCCGGTGAGTTCCGCCACCACGCTGCGACGCTGTTCACGCAGCATTTCCTGCGCGCTGCTCAGACGGTCGTAGCCAAGCACGCGGGCCAGAAAACGGCCGCGCTCTACGGGACCCAATGCAGCCATCACGTCGAGTTCTTTTTGTCCCGTGAAATATGTGCTGAAAAACTCGCTGCGTGACATGCCCAACGCGCGCTGCAAGAACTCGTTCGCGCCTCGAATGGTGCGCGCGACCGGTTCTATTGCACCATCAAGAAAGACCTCGGCCGAACGCAACGTGCGATCCACACGAAAGCGGTGACCACCGAGTTCGAAATCGAGAGATACACGAACTGGTACCTGGTCCTTGGCACGGGCGTGACGAATGCTGTCGCGGTTCCCACGTGCAGCGCTGTTGCCGTACAGTGCCCAGGCAATGGCTTCGAGCAATGTGGTTTTACCAGCGCCGTTGGCGCCGATGATTCCCGTCAGTCCGTCGCTGAACTGCACGTGAGAATCGGCGTGCTGCCGAAAGTTGCGAAGGGCGAGTGAATGCAGGCGCACGATCAGGCCTCAGCGACGGGTAGGGCTGCGGCTGCGGCATCTTCGGCGCGGGTGAGGTAAGCGAGACCCAGCTGCACCAAGCGGTCCCGGTCAAGCCCCGGAGCCAGCGCGCGCTGTTGCAGCTGTTCGGCGAGTCGGTCACGCAGCGTTGCTCGTCGACCGGCAGCGCCTGCAGTCGATGGACTACCCGCTACCGATTCGGGCTTTCTGGTGTCCAGCTGAAAGTGCAGCGCACGCTTTCGCACATCGCGCAGCGGTGCGTAGTCGAGCGTCCGCACCACGTGTCGCATCACGTTGCGCACCACCAGCCGCACCACGGCGTTGTCGATCGTTTCACCGGCGCCATCAATAGCGTTGGCAATGAGCACGTTGAGTTCTTCCGCCGTTTTTTCTGTGGCGTCGATGGGCGGAAGATCAAGCAGGTGACGGGCCGGCGCAACGCTGTGAAACCGGTGTTCGCCGGTGAGCAAGTTGTGTTCAATGAATCCTTTGCCCTGCCCCGGCGGCGCGTTATTCCGATGCGTCTCTTCGCGCAACTCTACCCACGGGTTGGTACTCGTGTATTCCACTGACCCGCTGTAGTAGCAGGGAATGCTTCGCTGCGTTGGCGCGTGCACCAACTTGATGGGGCGATACACGTGATAGTGCCCGATACCGACATAATCCCACACCGAGCGTTCGAGATCGACGGGATCAATGGGAGCGTGTAACCGGTCGCCGGCCTGGGCTGCGTCAGGTATGACACCACGCACGTCGTCATGCAGCAACAACACATTGAAGCGGCGGCGCTCGTCAGCCTCGTACGTACGTTCGTTCACCGCGCTACCGTTGTCGCTCAACGACGGCGGAGAAAAAGGGACGGCCAGTACGCTCAGGTCACGTGAAGCATCGTCAATGCGCGCCATGCCGGCTGTGACCACGTGAATATCGAGCTGGCGAAACAGTTGCAAAATGCATC
>JBBSPO010000042.1:0-18103 GCA_038258695.1 Gemmatimonadales bacterium
AAAGAGTTGGGACGCACAGGGCTCGGCCTGCTCGCGCTACCAACGGCACTGGCCGTAGAAGCCAAAGCGCGCTACTCGTTGCGGCAAGTTGGCGTGGTGGAAGGCGCGCGTGTGATGTACTACGCGGTGGCACTGGGACGAAAGATTGAAAACGAGACGTCCCAGCTCATTGATGCGATGATGCAGCAACAGTTGGTGCTTTGAACATCAGCACCGCCAGACTAAGCGGCTGGCGGACGCGCTGATCGCAAGTAGTGGTGCGCTTGTTCCGCACGCCCTATGGCCGAAAAAAGGCGGGCCAGGCGAATGCGAACGTGCACCCCGGTCCCGGTGCGCAGCGCATCACCGGCCTCAGCCAACTCCTGACAGCAGTCGTCGTGCGCGCGTGCGAGCATGGCGATGGCATGGACATTCCTCCGGCGAACATCAGGCGACATGGAATCGAGCAGCAGTTCGAGCTCCCGGACGGCGGCGTTCAGATCCCGCGCGATACGCTCGAGCGCGCCATTCATTCGTGAAGACTCGTGGTCTGGATCTTCGCTGTCTGATTCTGCCCGCGGTGCTGTGACGACATCGTTGGCACAACCGGCGATCGCCATGTGGTAGTCCTCAATGCGCTCATGATATACATGGACCGGGTGGAGCGTCCGGGCTGGAGGCCGCTCCAGCAGTTCAGTGGCGCTGAGGTACGGGAATCGTGCGCGCATGTTTTCTCCGTTGAAGACGGGTTGTCTCGATGCAGTTCATTTTGTGTTTCTGCAGTCTGCACGAGCCTGTCGCGTTTGCCAAATCGAAGAAATCATCGACTGACCGAGAGAAAATCTTGGGTCTGCCTTCAGTCGGGAAACGGTACGTCTTCAAGGCCCGGACCGGCGGCCGAACGAACGACCACTGTTGCCGTGCTTGCCACTGATCCACCGGGCCATTGTACCGACGCCAGTGTACAGTCGGCAAGTGACAGCGCCGGAAGCGGCGCGTCCTGCCGGAGCGTGGTGAGCTGCATCATGAGACGTACGTGCTCCTGCTGACCGGCGAGTCGTGCGGTCACGTCGCGTGCCGAAATGAACTCGGTGGCCTCGAGCGCCTTGTCAACGGTTTTCCAACGGCGCAGCAAGCGCGCGGCGACGCTGGGGCCCACACCTTTTACGCCCGGTATGTCATCGCCTGTCTCGCCCGCCAGCGCTTTGAACGACGCCAGCAGCGACGGCGACACACCAAATTTGTCTTCCACATCCTGCGCACTCCACGGCTTGATACGCATGCCGTCGGGACCCTTGCCGACACCGACGTAGTGCGCGACTGCCACGTCGTGGTCTACAAACTGCAGCAGGTCGGAATCGTTGGAGAGCAGCGTGACGCGCGCCTGTGTGCGGAAGCGAGCCATGAGCGACGCCACACAGTCGTCGCCCTCGAACTCGGCGACACTCACACTCGCCAGCCCGGTTTCCTCAACGCCTGTGCGAATGGGCGCGATGCGTTCGCGCATGCCGCCGGTGCGACTCTGCTTGTAGTTGGCGTACAACGCATGTCGGAAGGTGGGCCCGTCGTGGTCCCACGCCGCGACGATGTGCGTGGCGCTGATATCCATGGCGGCACCGCGCGCCATCTGACACCAAAGGCGCACACCGTTGGGTACGTCGCCGTTGGCCACATGCGCCGCGCGTCCAGCCAGCGACTGGGCGTCGATTACGAGCAGATGAGCATCTGACATCACTGCAACTTAGTGCGTGACCACAATTGCACGCGTTCGTGGACTGGCCGTGCGCTTGGCCGTGCCGTTGCCTGCCGTGCCGTTGCCTGCCGTGCCGTTGCCCGCCGTGCCGTTGCCTGCCGTGCCGTTGCCTGTGGCGCAGCTACGAGTGTGCCATCACGCTGCCTTCGTGGCAACGCTGATGGCAGCGCTGATAGCAACGCTGACGGCTATGCGAGATGTACTCCCGGCTTTCCATTCTCAACCACCCAACGCGTCGGGGTTTCCACCGCACTGCCTTGCTCCGTCACTTTTGGTACCACGCGGTAATCTGCTTCCCATTTGTCGGCCGTAATCCGGCACGACACGTAACCACGCTGCCGGTTGTGCCATTGTATGTGCGGATTTTCATTGATGGCACGCTGCGCCTGCGCCGGAAGTGTTGATGAGCCGTCGCCACCGGACGTGATGCTGGTAGTGACAAACTCCGCCCCAATCACCGCTTTGTCAGGACGGTCGTGCCCGGCGTGCAGCTCATTCACCCAGTTGGAGTGAATGTCACCGGTGAGCACTACGGTGCGATTGGGTGCGCGCTCCGCCAGGCCAGCGAGCAAGCGGTCGCGTGCAATCGGATAGCCGCTCCACTGATCCATGCTGACAACCGTCGCATCGCCGGGCGTGTTGTCGAAGGGCGCCATCATGATCTGCTGCGCCAGTACCTGCCAGCGTGCTTCGCCGGAGGCCACACCATCGAGCAACCAGCGCTCCTGTTGATCGCCAAGCAACGTGCGCGACGGATCGGCCCAGTCTTCACACGGTACCGACTTGCTGCCGTCATTGCACGCCTGATCACTGCGATACTGACGCGTGTCGAGCATCCAGAAATCGGCCGTGCGTCCCCACCGAATGCGTCGTGAAATATTGAGATCGGTCCACGACTGTACACGTGGCAACCGCACGGGCTGATTTTCATACCATGCCTGGTACGCCGCTGCGCGACGCGCACGCATCTGTTCCTCTGACTCGAATCGATTCTCACCAACCAGGTTGGCGTAGTTGTTGTCGACTTCATGATCGTCCCATACCACAAGCCACGGACAGGCGGCGTGTGCCGCCTGCAGATCGGCATCGCTCTTGTACTGCGCATAGCGGCGCCGGTAGTCATCGAGTGTACGGATCTCGAGCCCGTGATGCCGTCGCACACGATCGGTGCCAGCGTATTCGTAGATGTAGTCACCAAGAAAGCCGACCATGTCAGGATTCTCACGCGCCAGATGTGCGTGCGCCGTGAAATATCCCTGCTCCCAGTGCTGACATGATGCAAACGCCAGTGCGAGTGGTGCAATCGCATCGTTGAGCGGAGTGGTGCGCAAGCGTCCCACCGGAGAGGTGGCGTCGCCGACAATAAACCGGTACCAATACCAGCGATCAGGTGACAGCCCACGCACATCAACGTGCACAGTGTAGCCGAGTTCAAACGATGCAATGCTGCTGCCGCGTGCCACGATGTCGCGAAAGCTGTCATCACCTGACACTTCCCAGCGCACGGTGGTGCGCTGACCGGTCATTCCGCCATCGGGCTCAAATGGCCGTGGTGCGAGACGCGTCCAGAGCACGCCGCCGTCGGGCAGCGGATCGCCCGATGCTACGCCGAGTGTGAAGGGATCGTCGGCCAACCGCTGACGCTGCAGCAAACGCCAGGCATCGGGTGCGACGGCACAGAGGGCCGCGGTGCGGCTCAGATCAAGCAGGAAGTTTCGGCGGCGCATGGGAGGGTGGTAAAAGGAGGGCCAACGTACACGCTGAACCTGTTGTGGCTGCACGGCTGGCGCCATGCCCCTACCAGTTCTCGTTGCGGACTCGATACGAAACCATTGTACTGCGCGTCAGGGAAAGCCTTATTGATGATTTGAAAAAATGGTGCTTGATTAATCAATCGTTCAGCAGAATAGTGTAAATAATAGTTTCCCGTCTGCCGATTGCGGCACTCCCAGGAGGACTCCCGTCATGCTCGTCCGCCAGATTCTCGATCCCAAACTCGCTCAGTACGCCTACCTCATTGGTTGCCCACGCACCGGTGAAGCCATCGTCATGGATCCTGAGCGCGATATTGATCGCTATCTCGAGCTCGCCGCCCAGCACAAGCTGCGCATTGTTGCCGCCGCCGATACGCACATTCACGCCGACTATCTCTCCGGTTTGCGCGAGTTCGCCGAACGCGGTGTCAAGGTGTACGCCTCCGACGAAGGCGGCGATGATTGGCGCTACGAATGGCTGCTCAACTCCAGCTACAACTACCAGCTGCTCAAAGACGGCGACGAGTTCAACGTGGGCAACATTCAGTTCACCACGGTCTACACACCCGGGCATACGCCGGAACATGTGGCGTATCTCGTCAAAGACCTCGGCGCCGGCGCCACCGACCCCATCGCCATGGTGAGCGGTGACTTTGTATTTGTCGGAGATGTAGGACGGCCCGATTTGCTGGAACAAGCAGCTGGTATGGTGGGCACGCAGGAGGTTGGTGCACGCCAGCTGTTCAGGTCGGTGAATGAATTCAAAACGTTGCCACCGTATCTGCAGGTGTGGCCCGCGCACGGTGCAGGCTCGGGGTGCGGCAAATCGCTCGGTGACGTTCCAAGCTCAACCATTGGCTATGAGCTTCGCACGAACCCGGCTATCAATGCGTCGGGCAGCGAGAAAGAGTTTGTCGACTACATCCTGGCCGGCCAGCCGGAGCCGCCGCCGTATTTCGCCCGCATGAAACGCGACAATCGCATTGGCCCCAAAGTGCTGGGCGCTGTGCCAGATATTGCGCACCTTGATGTTGAGACCTTCGACAAGCTTACCGGCCGGACCGACGTTGCACTGCTCGATACGCGCAATCGCAAGGAGTTTCTGCGCGGTCATGTCCCGTCGTCGATTCTCGCCGAGCTCGACTATCAGTTTGTGAACATCGCCGGTTCGTTTGTTGAAGAGGGCACGCCGGTTTATCTCGTCGTGGAAGAAGCACGGGCGGACGAGGCAGTGCGTGCGCTTATCCGGATTGGCGTGGATGACATTCGCGGCTACCTCACACCAGCTGATCTGGCGACGTGGGCGGCGAAGGGTGGTGAGCTTGTGTCGATTCCGTCCGTCAACATGGCTGAGCTCGAAGCTCGCCGCCTGCAAGGCAACGTGACGGTGCTCGATACGCGCGGCAAAGTGGATTTCGATGTTCACCATATTCCCGGTGCGATCAACGTTGCGCACACTCGACTGCTGGTGCGACTGGACGAAGTGCCCCGTGACAAACCGGTGCTGGTGCACTGTAACTCCGGTGCACGATCGGCCCACGCCGTGTCTCTGCTCGCCCGACACGGTTATGACGTGACCAATGTGGCCGACGCAGTGGCCAACTATCGCGAAACGGCCGCTGTGTCGTCCGGCACTGCCTCCTCCTGAGCTTCCCCTCAACCTGAGTGGCGAAAATGCCCACCTTGCTTTCCGATCCACCTCCCGCTCACCAAGCGGAGGGTGACCTCACGGCCCTGGTGACGCGTTTTGAACGCGCCGTGGCCGCGATGGAGACTGTGACCGGCGCTGCGTCGCACGCTACTCCCGCCATTGCCATGGCCGCTGATGCGGCTGATGAGTTTGTGCGGCGGGCGGCTGACCGCGGTGTCGATATCGACCAGCGCCTGCACGAAGCGGTGCATCTGCTGGAACGGCTCACTGATCCGCGGACGACGCGCTCGCTCGGTTTGCTGCTCGACCGACTGCCGCAGCTGGAGCAGCTGCTGGCGCTCGCTGACCAGGCGCCCGGCTTTGTGGCCATGGGCGTGGACACGATGGACGAACTGGTGCGTGACCTGCGTACGCAGGGCATAGATGTTGAGCGTGGCGTTCTCAACGGGGCCAGCGCTGCATTGCGCTTTGGTTCGCACATTGGTCCTGAACAGGTGGACGCGATTGAAGGTGTGCTTACGTCCGGCATGCTCGACCCCAACGTCGTGCAGCTGATCGGACGCATGGGTTCGTCGCTCAATGCCGCGGCCAACGCACATCCCGAACCTGTTGGAATGCTGGGCGCACTCGGTGCACTTCGCAATCCGGACGTCAAACGGGCGCTCGGCTTGCTACTCACTTTTGCGGCCGAGTTTGGTCGCCAACTGAATGCTGGACATGTTGCCAGCACTGGTACCCACGGGAGGGTCCGCTCATGAACGCGCCACAAAAGTCGGACATCGCGTCGTATGAAGTGTTGGTGATTGGCGGTGGCAGCGGCGGTCTCACTGTGGCTGCGCAGTTGCGCAACCGGCCCGATGCCCCGCAGGTGGCGCTCATCGAGCCCAGCGACAAACACTACTACCAGCCGCTGTGGACATTGGTGGGCGGCGGGATTGTGTCCAAGGAAGAGTCGGAGCGCAACGAGGCGGATTTTATTCCGCCGGGCGTGACGTGGATACGCGAGCGCGTGGCAACCATCGATCCCGACGCAAAAACGGTCACCACCGAAGAAGGCAGCACGGTTCGCTACGAACAGCTCGTGGTGGCCGCGGGCATTCAGATTGACTGGGCAAAGATTCCAGGTCTCGTGGAAAGTGTGGGCAAGCCCGGTACTGGCGTGGTCAGCAACTACTCGTACGACACGGTTGATTCCACGTGGGCCGCAGTTCGCACCTTCACGGGCGGCAACGCGATCTTCACTGAGCCAAAGACCGGGGTCAAATGCGGCGGTGCACCGCAGAAGGTCATGTATCTGGCCGAAGAGAGTTTCCGACGTCAGGGTGTTCGTGACAAGGCCAACGTGATGTTCATGAACGCAAAGGCCACAAACTTCACAGCGCCGGCCTACGGCGCCACGCTGCGACATATTTGCGAGGAACGAAACATTGACATCAAGCTCGAGCACGAGCTCGTCGAAATTCGTTCGGCTACCAGGGAAGCGGTCTTCAAGACGCCAGACGGGTCGGAGCTGGTGATGAAGTACGAGCTGTTGCACGTCACGCCGCCGCAGAGCGCACCCGACTTTCTCAAGCGCAGTCCGCTCGCGAATGCCGATGGCTGGGTAGAAGTGGACAAACACACGTTGGCGCATGTGCGCTATCCCGATGTGTTTGCGTTGGGTGACAACAGCAGTCTGCCCACATCAAAGACGGGTGCGGCTATTCGTGGCCAGGCGCCGGTGCTGGTGGAGAACCTCATGGCGCATCGCGGGCAGCAGGCGCTCACGGGCAGTTACGACGGCTACACGGCGTGTCCCGTAGTCACTGGCTACGGCAAACTGCTCATGTGCGAGTTTGACTACAGCAAAAACCCGAAGGAATCGTTTCCGTTTGACCAGAATCAGGAGCGCTACAGCATGTATGCGCTCAAGGTGTATGGTCTGCCGCGCATGTACTGGCACGGGATGCTGCGCGGGCGGATGTAGGGGCTGCGATCACAGCGCCACAACCACTGCACTCGGTGCCGCGCGCGCGACTGGGGGCGATGCGGCACCGAGAGAGGTAAAGCCCCTCGCTACGTCTCTGGCGCCTCAGCCGTTTGCGTTCGCGTGACCACATCGTACACGGCCGCGAGCGCCAGGGCTGCGAAGGCCGGTAGCAACAAGGCCCTCGCGCCTGCACGGTCGTACAAGAGCGCACCGGCCACACCACCGGACAAAAAGCCGGCGATCAGGATCAGGTACAGCATGATTCGACGCCGATCCAGCGCCTGTCCGCGCAGACGAGCGCCCAGCATGGTACCAATGTCCGTGACCAGCCCCGTCATGTGCGTTGTGCGCACCAGTGCGCCGCTGTAGGTGCTGACCATCGCATTCTGCAACCCGCACGCGGCCGATGCGAGCAGGTGACCGACGTCGGAGCCTTGCATCAACGCCGCAGTAGCCGCAGCAAGAAGCGCGGCTTCGAGTACCAACGCCGCGCCGTAACGTCTGCCGAGCTGGAGCGCGGCGCTTCCCGTGAGCGCTCCACTGACAACAGCACCCGCCAAAAACGCCGCGACAATCGAAATGAGATGGAGCGTCTCGACGGTCTGTCCGCGTGCAACGGCCAGGCTCAACAGGCTGGAGGTGCCTGTGACATGTGATACGGCCTCGTGGCGGAATCCCAGCAAGCCCACTGCATTGACCGCGCCTGCAATGGCGGCCAGCAAAAATCCACCAACTTCCACCCAGCGCGGGAGACGGGAAAGCATAAGTGATGTAATCTATCGGACAGCGGTGTCCGAGAGGTGCGCCACGGGTAGCGCACCGGCTTTGCTCACTCCATGTTCAACTCCCAACGTCTCAACGCGTGCTCAAGTCCAAAGACGTAGCGCTTTCCACTTTCACGCTGCACAACATGCCAACACTTCGCCACGCACTGTTCGCCGTTTCAGCAATTGCACTTACCGCGGGCGCAGCAGACGCGCAGTGGGAGAACCGTTATCCCAAAGTGGCTGGCATGGGTCACCACGTGTATCTGGAAGGCTACGATCTGCCAACCATGAACGTGGGACCCACCGATCCCTCCGTGAGTCCTGATGGAACGCGCATTGCCTTCAGCGCACGCGGCTGGATCTGGCTGCTTGATCTCGCCACGGGGCGCGCCAGTCGCGTGACTGATGGAACGGATATGGACTTTCGTCCGGCGTGGTCACCCGATGGTACACAGTTGGCGTTTGTACGCGACAACACACGCGATACATGGATTGTTACACGCACCATTAGCAGTGGCAGTGAAGCACGCATCAATACACCGGCGCTTGAGCTTGATCCAACATTTGGTCCGGACGGCACGCTGTACTACAGTTCGGCCGCCGAAGGAACTCTTGATTTGTGGAAGCGTCGTTCGTCCGCTGCTGCCCCCGAGCGCGTGACGACAGAACGCGGTAATGAGTTTACGCCAACTGTTAGCCGCGATGGCACCGGCTTGCTCTATATGCACAAACTCGGCGGAGATCGCGTCACGCTGCGCAATCTGACGAGCGGTGACGAGCGTGAACTGATCACGGAACGCATTGTATCGCAGTCGCGTCCGGCCATCAGTCCCGACGGCACGACCGCGGTGTACGGATGGGCCACTGACGAGCGCTATGAACTGCGCCTTGCGTCGGTGAGTGATCCGTCAACCACGGTGCGTCTGACGACAGGCATGCGTGGTTTGCCGCTCAGTCCGGCGTGGAGTCCCGACGGCGAGCAACTGTATTTCACGGAAGCCGGCGCCGATGAAGTCATGCGACTCTATCGTGTACCGCGCGTCGGTGGTGAACCGCAGGAAGTGCGTGTGCTGGCGTGGGATTGGGGACAACCAACGGGCACGATCCGCATCACCACTCGTGAAGGCGCCGCTGCGCCGGTGCCGTCGCGGCTCACCGTATCGGATGGTGCAGGGCATCCTGCGGTGCCGAGCAACGGCTATGCGCAGTTCGCGCTGCAGCATGGTCGCATTTTCTTCTATTCACCGGGTGTGATTGACGTAACAGTGCCGGCGGGGCGTGTCACCGTGGGTGCAGTGCGTGGACTGACGACTGCAGAAGTGTCGCGAACGGTTGCTGTTGGCGCGGGCGAAGTCGTGGAAGTGTCGCTGGCGTTGCAGCATGTGTGGGATTCGCGCGCGTCGGGGTACTTGTCGGCCGATCATCACTTTCATCTCAACTACGGCGGCGCGTACACGCTTGAACCCGATGATCTGCTGGCGTTCATGCGCGGCGAGAACCTGAATCTGGCCACACCTGTGGTTGGAAACCTGCACAATCGGTTTGAAGAGCAGCAGCACTGGGGCTTTACACGCGCCACTGATTTGCCGCTCATTCAGTTCGCACAGGAGGTGCGCTCGCATTTTCTGGGACACGTGAGCCTGTTGAATACCAAGGCACTGTTCTGGCCGTGGATCTGGGGACCGGGATATCAGGTGTATGGCGCCGATGATCGTGCCAACTCCGAGCCGTTGGCGTTTGCGCGTTCGCAGGGCGGCTTTGGTGGATACGTGCATCCCGTGGCGGCGCGTGATCCATTCAGCGAAGCGGGACGTAGAGACGTGCCTGTCATGCTCGCTGTTGACGGCATCCTTGGCAATCTCGACTGGCTGGAGGTGGCGTGTTTGTGGACGGATGGACTTGGCACGGCCGCGCTGTGGTATGAGTTCCTGAACCTTGGCAATGCCGTGGCGCTTGAAGCCGGTACCGATGTGATGAACAACTACTATCGCACCATGGCCGTGGGCACCACGCGTTTGTACGTGGACACCAAAGGTGCCGCCAACTTCACGGACTACTACGCCAACATGCGCGCCGGTCGTTCGTTTGTCACAACCGGTCCCATGTTGCTGTTTTCGGCGGGTAGTAAAGCACCGGGCGACGCGCTGCCGAACGGTGGCGAAACGTCATGGGAGCTCACCATGCATTCGGCGGTGCCGGTGGACACCGTAGACATTGTGGTAAACGGCGAAGTGGTGTGGAGCGCCGCGGGCGTGAGTGCGCCTGGCACAAAGAAGTACACGGGTCGCGTGGTATTGCCGGCTGGTGGCTGGATCGCGGCGCGTGCACGTGGTGGCGAACCGGTGTGGCCTTCAATGAGCGCGTACGCGTTTGCGCACACCAGTCCGGTGTGGATCTCGCGCGTGGGCAGCACTGACCGTGCGGCAATGCAGCGTGCGGCGTCGCGGTTGGGACCGGTGCTTGATGTGGCGCAGCAGCAGGTGGTGATTGCGTACGGCGGTGCTGCGAACGCACCGAATATCCTGGCGCAGTTTACGGCGGCGCGTGCGCGGTTGGCGGACGTGCGGTGACCCACAACATCGTTACAGCATCAGCTGGATGCGTTCTTTAGTGTGCGTATGACCCTTTGCCTGCACGCATAACGACCGTGCGTGTGAGCAGTACGTGCACAACGAAGGCAGTCACTACCGCCGGCAAACTGGCCGAGAGTGAGGTGAAGAGCGCTGATCCGGTCATTGCCAGCGGATCAAGCAGGGTGAGGTACGCTGCGGCGCCAGCGCACAACGCTGCCATTGCCGCCCAGTTCACCCGTGCCCAGAACGCGTAGGCGCCGTTTGCACTGCTATCGTACAAGGCGCGAAGGTCTATCGTGTTATGTCGCAGCACAACCCGGTCAGCCAGCGCAATGCCGCACATCGGCGCGATGATCGCTTCGGAGAATGCAACCAACGTGTAGAACCGGTCGTACAGCGCGTCTGATGCGAACAGCACCATGGCGCTCACGCCTGCGAAAAAGAGCAACGTGAAACGCGGCCAGCCCAGCCGCTGCAATCGTGGACCAAAGTGTTGGATGAGTGTCTGACAGTTGCCCTGCACCATGCCCACCAGGCTGCTCAGATTGGCTAACGCGAGCAGCGCGAGCAGCATGACACCGGCGATGCGTCCCGTGATCGGGATCATCCACGTGACTGGATCAGCGCTGCCCAGGGCGAGCGCAGATATCAGTCCCACGCTCGCGGCCAAAATGTAGACTGGCACGTAGGCAATCAGGCTGCCCCATACAACAGCGCGCTGTGTTTGCGCGTAGCGACCAAGATTCGCCGCCAGCGATCCCCAGCTGAGCCCACCCGCAATGTGCAGTTCCACCACCAGCATGATGTTGGTGGCGCGGTCAGGATGCGGTGCGATTGGCGGCGCGGCGAGCAAAGTGGCCAGCGGCACTTCGGAGAAGAGCGCTACCATCAGCCACACACACAGAAGCAGCAACCCTGGTGCAGCGAAGCGGTTGAGCACGCGAACACTTTCACTGCCGCGAATCAGAATCGCCCACGCCAGTGCGAGCATGAGCACAGCCACGACCGATTGCACTATCGAAAAATCGAGCGACGCTTGTGGCATCGCAATGCGAACTATTTCGACCGCTGATCTGCCGATCATCGTGGCCAGGATAGCCGCCCACGCAAAAACCAGCGCCACCACCACCAGTATTACAAAAACAAGTGCGCCGAGTGGTCCGTACACCGACCGCTGATGCACAAAAAACTCAGTACCCCACTTGCTCGACGGGAGCACAAGCGCAAGCAACAGGATCACCACGCCGATCGTATTGCCCGCAACCATGGCGAGCACGCCATCACCAAAGCCAACATACTGCGCCGTGGTGCCGCCGAACAGAAACGCCCAGGTGGCGATGGCGAGCCCCGACTTGACGCTTAGTACGTCGAGAAAACTCCACCGCCGCTCTGATCGCGTCAGCGGCAACGTTTCCGCCAGCGCTTCGTGCACGGGTGAAGCAGCCACCGCTTGTGTGACGTTCACTCAGGACCCCTGCAGGAGTACAGTGCCAACAATTGCAAACACAAGCAACAGCAGCAGGCTGATCACATCGACCGTGGGCAGGTCACGGAACGCCGGATCATCGTGCTGTTCGCTGGCGATTACCTCTAGGCGTCGCTCAAGCTCGGTGCGCATGTCATCGGAAAGGTGCACGGAAGCGGATTGCTGGTGACATGTGGGTGCGTAGCGAACACAGAGGTGTCGTGCAGTTGGCCGTCACTGGCTACGCGTCAAACGAGCCCACACCTGGCTTTTTCATGTTGGAGGCTGTGAGGAAATAGCCCACCGTCGGGTCCCGGTGTTTGAAGACAAATCCGGAGTCGAGCAGAAACTCCCGAGCGAGTTTTTTGAGGTGGCTGAGTGCTTCGGTGCCCTTGGCAAAGCTGGCTGCGGCATCGTCGAATTGTTTATTGCCGGCTTTCCAGTCGTCTTTTGAAACGTCGGCGCCCTTGTTGAAGGTGCTGTTCATGTCGAGCCACTGCATGGCATCGCCGGCAAAGTTGCTGGTGAGGCCGACGCTGGCAATCGTCGGACACGAAAGCATGTAGCTGCGCATCATTTTGCCGAACTCGCCGGCGCGCAGTTCACTGGCTTCCTTGCCCGACTCGATCAACGCCTTGTTGCGTGTGTACATCGCCTGGCATTTGATCGCGAACGACTTCAGTCGGCTGCTGTCCCACAGCCGATGAATGAACTTGGCGAGGATCTCGCAGCCGGTGACGACGAGCCCGAAGATTGTGCCTGACGCGGCCGCACCAACATCGAGCCCCAACTGCGTTGCCCCTTTCAGGGTGCCGTAAATGCCTTGGCCAATGCCTGCGGTCTGCGTGAGTTTGATGCTGTCCACCACAGCCTCGGGGTGACCAGGACTGAAGTTCACTTCCTTGGTCACAATCCAGGTGTCGTACTTGTCCTTGCAAGCGCTGATGGTGTCCGCGATGCCCTTACCAATTGCAATTGCGCCGCCAACAACCGGCGCGACGGCGCGGCCGGCTTCGCCGAGAATCTTGCACACAATGAAGTTGACCAGTGTTGCGACGCGTGCGCCCCAATCCTTGATGTAGTCAAACGGCGCTTCCTGAAACTTGTCAAACTGCTTTTTCAACTTGGCCCAGACAAAGGCGGCAAACTCCTTCAACTTTTCACGAATCATGTTGATGACTTTCTGACCAAACTGCAGTGCCGCATTCGGTGGCTCAGACGCCGGTTGTTCGAGTGCCTGAATCGAGTTGACGCCTTTCCCCATGCGCAACGCGCCACCGACCACAGGGTTCACCTTTGGTAGCGGTGCACCAACAGCAAGCGCCCGGGGGGCCGGACGTGGTGGAGGGGTCGGGATGGCCTGCTTTTTTTGTCCACGATTGGCAAAGGCGTCACCCGCGCGGCCAATCAACTTGTCGCGGCCCGCTTTCACGATATCGTTGCCAAGCACGTCGCTACCCAGAGACGCCAGATTCGCCTTTGTTTCTTTGTCCATCGAACCCGGCATCGCGGCCTTCAGGTCGTCCGTCGCGCCGCTGAACCCCATCGCGCCCAGCTCGAAGGCGCTCTCCAGCACAAGATTGAAGAGCTTGGTGTCGACGTCGAGACCGCCGTATACGTACAACAGCCCGAGACGACCATCTACCTGCGAATCGAGGTAGGCGTTTTTCATGGGCGTGGTGCCGTTGAGATAGCCCTCGAGCTCCTCCACGATCCCCGACGCGTTGCGCGACGAGGTGTTCCGGCCGACCGCAGATCCCTTCCACGCACGAAACTTCTTTTTGACTGTCTCGAGGTTGGTCGCTGTGCCGCCCCCCGGATTGCAGTAGCGCTCAATCGCCTTGTCCAACTCTCTGAGCTGCGAACTGCGGATCTTGAGTGTGACGCCTGTTTCGTTCTTCCAGCGGCGGTAGTCGATGTTGCCAATACTCATCGAAAAGTCTCGTGATTTGGAGGCGTGGAGGATTCGTTACGACGCGACATTAACCATTGCCGCAGGGGAGCGCCAGCAAAAACAGCTTGCCTGACTGTGGTGAGCGACACACGTTGCCTCCGGCAGATGTGTCACCCGATGCCTCATTCTCGTTCGATACTTTCTGTTCATGCCCCTGCCCCTGCCCCGCCGCGACTTCATGCACCCTGACGCCGATCGGCTCTCGCTCCCGTTCCCACCGTCCATCGCAGCCCCGGACGGGACTGGCAGCGCGGCCTCCATCGGGCGCGCGCCATGGCGCGTAGATGGTGACCGACTCAACGCGACACTGGCTGCATTCGACTCTATAGGGCGCACCGCTACGGGCATCAATCGCGTGGCCTACTCTGACACCGACCTCGCAGGCAGATCGTTCACCATCGAACTGTTGGGGCAGGCCGGCCTTTCACCACGCATTGATGCGGCCGGCAACATCATCGCCCGTCTGGATGGCACCGATGCATCGCGTCCGCCCATCGTTGTCGGGTCGCACGTAGACTCGGTCACGGACGGTGGTAACTTTGACGGCCCGCTCGGATCATTCTCGGCCATAGAAGTTGCGCGAACGCTGCGCGAGCAGGGCTTGCGACTGCGCCATCCACTCGACGTTGTGGTGTGGCAGAATGAAGAAGGCGGGACGGTCGGGAGCAAACTGTACACGGGCGCGCTCAGCGACGACGATCTCAATCAGGTCGCGCGCTCAGGCTTCAGCTTGCGCGAGGGTATTGCCCGCATTGGTGGCGACGTTTCCCGCTTGGGCGAGGTGGTACGCAGGCGTGGCGAAGTAGCCTGCTACATGGAGCTGCACATTGAGCAGGGTGGTAATCTGGAGGCGGGCGGCGTGCAGATTGGCACCGTGCAGGGAATTGTGGGGCTGCGCTGGCTTGAGGTCACGGTTGTCGGCGCTACCAACCACTCTGGCACGACGGCCATGAACCAGCGGCAGGATGCCATGCTCGCGGCGGCGTACTTTACGGTGGCGGTACACGAGGCGATACGCGGTGTGTCGGGTCGGCAGGTGGCGACGGTGGGCCGCGTTGTTGTCTCGCCCAACACCACCAATTTGATTGCTGACCACGTGGTGCTCACCGTCGATCTGCGCGATCTTGAACAGGCAGTGGTTGAACGCTTCACAACCCGCTTTGCTGAACTTGGTCGCGAAATTGGTGCCACCACTGGCACCACGTTTGCCTTTAGCCGACTGGTGGACAGCGAACCCGCGCTGGCCGATGCACAAGTCATGGACTGGATTGACGCGAGTGCCACGTCACTCGGTCTGTCGCGCCAGCGCATGCCGAGCGGCGCGGGGCACGACGCGCAGGAGATTGCGCGCATTGCGCCCATGGGGATGATTTTCGTGCCCAGCGTAGGCGGCATCAGCCATTCGCCGCGGGAGTTCACGAAGCCGGAAGACTGTGTGAACGGCGCGAACGTGTTGTTGAACGCGGTGCTGGCGGCGGACGAGGGATAGCAGCCGCTGCATGCCCGTGAAGTGGCCATCAGGCCGTCACCAAGGGCAAACCTCCATGACGGCCGCTGCGGGGGTGTCGAGTACGCGCAAGCGCGCGATGCGCTCTCCGGGTCCTTGATGCGGATGGTCATTTTCATGTTGTACAGCCCTTCTGTGGAGATCGTGGATCCGCTTACCGACGCACCGTGAAACGCACCGTGAAACGCACCGCGAAACGCACCGTGAAACGCACCGCGCTCATGGCACCCGCTGCGCGCGCAGCTCGCGCGTGAGCCCGTCCACCACCACCAACTCGGTGGGACGCGCTCCCTCACCGCCGCTGCGGATGAAGTAGAACGCCTGATCGTCCGGCGTCACCACCCATGACCGGACCCCGTCCGCGTAGTTGGAGACGTCGAAAAGCCGCGTGCTCCGACCCATGGTGAAACTCGAGCCCGGCAGCACCTCCACCGCGACCAGGCGATTGTCGGTGCTGATGTAGAACAGCTCGCGACCGCTCCGGCTCCACTGGGGTTCCCATCCGCCTCCGCTGGACACTGTCCAGCGCGCGTTCGACGTCATGGGGAACGGACGGACGTATGCCTCAAAGACACCGGATTCGTCGGACATGTAGCTGAGCCACCGTCCGTCGGGCGAGAGATTCACGCTGGTGACGCCGCTCGTGCTCACCGTCAGCGTCTGCGTGCTGGTGTCCCCGGCGGTGCGTCGCGCCTGCACGACGCCCGCTCCGCCCTCGAGTCGATTGATCAACCACTCGCCGTCGCGCGACCATGAGCCCTCGCGAATGGAGTGTTCACGATCCACGATCCGCGGCGTGGCCGGTCCGCTGCCGTCCGTCGGGACCACCCAGAACTCCTGTCCCCCCGTCCGATTCGTCGAGAAGCCGATCTGCGAGCCATCGGGATTCCACGCCACGACGCCGTTGAACACACCGTCGAACGTCAGCTTGGTGAGCGGACCGGTGGGCAGTTCCTTTACCCACACCTGCATGTCGCTCCCGGTCTCGATGCTGAGCGCGAGCCGCGTGCCGTCCGGCGAGAGCGCCAGCTCCTGGATGCCGGCGCGCCAGCCGGAGTCTACCGGGACCACCGTCCCATCGCGCGATACGCGCACGAGATCGGCGTCGCCGTCTACCTGATCACCCACGGTGTAAATCAGCGTGCCGCTTTCGGACACGGCCAGGTCCACGGCCCCGAACCCGCGGGTGGTGACCTGCGTGGTGACCGCGAACGGCTCACCCGTGACGGCGAGCGTCGCGAGGTCGAAGGGCGCCGCGAGCAGGTTGCCGTTGGGGAGCACGTACAGCAGGTGCCCCGACGCCAGATAGCGCGCGGTCAGCGCCTCGACGAGGACGCGCACCTCACCGCTGGCAATGTCCAGCACCGCCACCCGCGCGGGACCACGCGTGTTCCTCGAGAGGATCGTGAACAACACGCCGCGCGCGCCGGGGAGCGCCTGGGGCCACACATGGTCCATCTGGCTGGCTTCGGTGTCGACGGTTGTCACCTGCACCGGCGCGCCGCCATCGGCACGAACGCGCATGAGCCCCACGGTACCGCCCTGCGTGAGACCGTCGTAGTAGATGTTGCCATCGCTCAGCCAGGTGAGCCCGTCAGAACCGACCGTGCCCTCCACAATCGTGACCGGTGGTGCCCCGCTCAGACCGACCACCTGGATCCCACCCGTGCCAATGGCACCCGACATCGCGAGGCGGGTGCCGTCGAGCGAGAAGACAGGGTTGATCGCGTCCCGTGTACCCGGAATGGCCACTGCCGCGAGCTGATCGTGACGTCGCAGCAGCAACTGCTGCCCGTCGGGGCCGTCGCCGACGTACGCCAGCAACGAGCCGTCCGGGGAGAGCGCGATGCGTGAGCCACGGTGCGTCCCCAGCGCCTGACCGGCTGGCAGTGCCATGGCATAGCGCCGTGTGGGAAGCTCCTCCGCAGGGCGGAGCCAGCCCCAGGCGGCCACGGTGCACGCCGCGAATGCGACGCCCCAGCCGGCGAGCGTCACTGCGCGCCGCCGACGCGCGCCGATACTGGACGTCGCCCTTGTGCTCCCCGTCGTCCCGAAGCGCACGTCCGCCAGCGCGTGCGCGAAAGCTTGCGTGCTCGCAAACCGGTTGGCCGGCAGCTTCTCCAGCGCCCGCGCCACGACCGCCGCCACGTTCGGCGGCACCGACTTCCGGAGCGCCGTCACCTCGGCCGGCTGCTCGGTGATGATCTTCATGATGATCTGCTGCGCACTCGCGCCGGTGTGCGGCGGGTTGCCGGTCAGCATCTCGTACAGCACGCTGGCCAGCGAGTACTGGTCGCTGCGCCCCGTGATCTCCTTCTCGGCCGTGGCTTGTTCTGGGCTCATGTAGTGCGGCGTGCCGAGACTGAGGCCGGTCTCCGTCATGCGGCCGCCGGCCGCGGCGCTCACCGCCAGTGCAATGCCGAAGTCGGCGACCATGGGGCGGCCGTTGTGCAGCAGAATGTTCTCCGGCTTGATGTCGCGGTGGATCACGCCTTGCGTGTGCGCGTATTGCAGCGCGTCAGCGACGTCTGTCGCGATCTTCACGGCTTCGTCCACACCAAGCTGCGTCTCACGATCCAGCTTTGCGCGCAGCGTCTCGCCGTCAATGAACGGCATCACGTAGTACAGGAACCCGTCCGCCTCGCCACTGTCGAACAGCGGCAGTATGTGCGGATGCTGCAGCGCGGCCGTGGTCGTGATCTCCTGCACGAAGCGCTCGGCGCCGAGCACG
>JBBSPO010000043.1:0-17989 GCA_038258695.1 Gemmatimonadales bacterium
CACGGCGTGGACCAGCTGGCCGAGCTGCCCGGATTCGAGGACGCCACACCCGATGTTATCGATGCGGTGTTGGCGGAAGGGGCCAAAGTGTGTGAGGAGATTTTATTCCCGATCAATCAATCGGGCGACGCCGAAGGCTGTTCATATGACAACGGTACGGTACAAACGCCCTCGGGTTTCATAGACGCCTACAAGCAATACACCGAAGGCGGATGGACAGGCATTGCCGCCGACCCGGCCTTTGGTGGTCAGGGGCTGCCGGAAGCGGTGCGATTTGTCTTTGAGGAAATGCTCTGTTCCTCCAATCTGTCGTTCAGCATGTACCCCGGGCTTTCGCACGGCTGTTACAGCGCGCTCATGAGCCACGGCAGCGACGAACAAAAGGCGTTGTACCTGCCCAAACTCGTGGACGGCACCTGGGCCGGCACCATGTGTCTCACCGAGGCGCACGCTGGCACGGATCTGGGCATTCTCACCACGCGCGCTGTCCCGTCGGGTGATGGTGCCTACAGCATTACCGGCACCAAAATCTTCATCTCGGCCGGCGAGCAGGATCTGACCGAAAACATTGTGCACCTGGTGCTCGCCAAGTTGCCCGATGCACCGGCCGGCAGCAAAGGCATCAGCATGTTCCTGGTGCCCAAGTTTTTGCCCACGGAGGAGGGCACGCCCGGTACGCGCAACGGCGTGACGTGTGGTTCCATTGAACACAAAATGGGCATCAAGGGGTCGGCCACTTGCGTGCTCAACTTCGACAACGCCACTGGTTTTATGGTGGGTGAAGCCAACAAGGGGATGCGCGCCATGTTTGTCATGATGAACGGCGCTCGGCTGGCAGTGGGCATGCAGGGACTGGGGCTGTCAGAAGTGGCGTATCAGAACGCGCTGGCCTACGCCAAAGATCGTGTGCAGGGGCGTTCACTGACGGGCGTCAAGAACCCCGGTGGTCCGGCCGACTCCATTATGGTGCATCCGGACGTTCGTAAGGGACTGTTGCGTATTAAGGCCTTTAACGAGGGCGCGCGCTGTCTGGCGTACTGGGTGGGCATGCTCATTGATAAGGAGCACCGTCATACGGACGCGGCGGTTCGCGAAGAGGCGGCAGACATGGTGGCGCTCATGACGCCCGTGATCAAGGCCTTTTTTACTGACCTTGGCTTTGACGCCACCAACACCGCGCTCCAGACGCTGGGCGGACACGGATACATTCGTGAATACGGCGTCGAGCAGTATGTGCGCGATGCCCGCATTGCGCAGATTTATGAAGGCACCAACGCGGTGCAGGCGCTGGATCTGGTGGGACGCAAACTGCCCATGGAAGGCGGGCGTCTGGTGCGCCGGTTCTTTGGATTGGTGAAGGCTGACATCGATGCGGTCTCAGAGGACGAGATGCTGAGTGCGCTCGCCAAGCCGGTTGGAGAAGCGCTTGGCAAGCTGCAAAAGGCCACCATGTTGCTGGCCGAAAAGGGCTTTGCCAATCCCGACGAAGCCGGTGCGGCCGCGACAGACTACTTGCACCTCATGGGCTACACCGCGCTCGGCTGGCAGTGGCTCAAAATGGCCACCGTGGCGCAGCGACGGCTCAATGCGGGCGAGGGCGACGCAGCATTTCTGGGAGCGAAGCTCAAAACGGCGCGCTTTTACATGTCGCACATGATGCCGCAAACGGGTGCGCTGCTGGCGCAGATTCAGGCTGGGGCGGCGCCGATCATGGCGCTGGCGGAGAGTGACTTTTAGCACATTGCTCAAGTTTTGTTGTAGGAGGGACGATACATCACAGCAACAATCCCTCCCTCCTATCTCATGTTCTTCCGCAAGCTCAGCTTTGATCGCGGCGTGGCAAAGCCGGCCGCAGACAGTAAAGGCGGCTCGCCAGCTCAAGTCCACGACAACGCCTCTCAGGTCGGCACCCCGAGCCTCGTCGCCATTGCCGGCGGTGCCGCCGCAGCGCGTTCGCGTCCCACCCCTGCCCACGGCCTCTCGCTTCGTACGGTAGACGGCCGTGTGGACGAAGTCGGGTTGGTGCTCGATACGCTCGGTTCCATTCTCACAGCATTTTCGCGTCACGCATTCGATCTGCCCGATCGGTCGGCAGAGCAGATAACGAGCGAGCTGCAGCGCTGGCAGCGACACGCCACCCTTGGCGTGCCGGTGGTGCCGCACGAAGGTGGCTCGCTGGGCGTGCGTGAGCGTGACTGGGACGGGATCTCGCGCACCTTCACGGAGCATCGCCGCGACGAATCGCGGTACGTGGACACGGCGATTCACGAGCTGCGTGATGCGCTGTGGTCTGTTGTGGAGACGGTGCACAATGCGGTGAAAGCCGAGCAGTCGGCCGACAAGGTGGCAGACATACAGCTGCAGCGTGCCCGCGTCGCGATTACGCGCGTGCAGACGGGCAGCATCAAGAGTGAAGTGCTGGGCGCGTTGTCGGCCATTGAAGAAGCGTTTCGGTCGCGCCAGAACCAAATGCAGCAGCAGTATCAGGCGCTCGCTGGCCGTATTGAGAACCTTGGCCATCAGCTGGAAGAGGCCAAAAAAGAGAGCACGATGGACGCGCTCACCGGGCTTGGCAATCGCAAGCTGTTTGACGCGATGTCACACCGGGCCGTGCACATTCACGCACTGTCGCGTCAGCCTGTTGTCCTGGTCATGGTGGACCTGGACAAGTTCAAAATGGTGAACGACATGTACGGTCATCAGGCGGGCGACGCGACGTTGGTCACGGTGGGCAAGTGCCTGTCCAAGGTGTTCATGCGGCAGACGGATGTGGTGTGCCGCTATGGCGGCGACGAGTATGCGGTGGTACTCAACAATACGGACATCAAGGTGGCGCAGATGCTGGCGCGCCGGTTGGTGGATGCAATCAGCGAGATGCCGTCGCCTCATCCGGCGATGGAGTTTTCTGTGGCGGCGTCGATTGGCCTGGCGGAGTACGACGGCGAGGAAAACCTCGAAGCGTGGGTGGCGCGGGCCGACCGGGCGATGTACATGGCCAAACAGAGCGCCAGCGATCGGATTGTGGTGGCGGGGGCGACGTTGGCGGTGAGTTGAGCCATCTCAACTCGCAGCTACCCCCGCGCCGCCCGCAGCGCGTTCACAATCACCGCCACATCAATCACTTCCTGCACCACGGCACCCGCGGTGGGCGCCAGTAGCCCCGCCGCCGCAAAGCCCATCCCGATCACGCTCAGGCCAATCCCTACGCCAATGCTCTGTCGGGCAATGCGCATCGTGTAGCGGCCTATCTCCACGGCGTCGGCGACACGTTGCGGCTCGTCTACCAGCAGCACCACGTCAGCTGCTTCGGCGCTCACTCCGCCGCCGTGACCGGCCAACGCCACGCCGACACTGGCCGTGCTCAGAGCCGGTGCATCGTTGGTACCATCACCTACCATGAGCACCCGGTGGCCTTCTGCCTGCAGCGCCGCCACGCGCGCCACCTTTTGCTCCGGCGACAGGTCACCGGCAAACTCCGTGATGCCGAGCGTTTGAGCTATTGTCGCGACGTTGGCCGACTGGTCGCCCGACAGCATCACAGTGCGTGAAACGCCCAGTGCTCGCAGTGACGCAAACAGCGCGGCCAGGTCCGGGCGCAGCTCGTCGGCAAACTCAATGCGACCAAGTGCACCATCGCTGGTGCCGGCATACGCTCTCAGCGCGTCACGTGAAACATCGAGGATTTCAATGCGTGCGCGCAACGCGGGAAAAATCTCCCCCACGTAGCGCGGCGAGCCAACGGCCACCTGCACGCCGTTCACAAGCCCTTGCACCCCACGCCCAGCCTGCTCTCGCAGTTCGCGCGCCACGGGCAGCGCGACCCCTTGCTCTTCAGCCCACTGCACAAATACCCGCGCCAGCAGATGCCCTGATCCCTGTTCAACAGCCGCGGCTTGGGCCAGCAGATTGTTGCTATCCCCGTCCAACACAAACGCCGCCACCCGCGGCCGCCCCACAGTCAGTGTGCCCGTTTTGTCGAACACCGCCACATTCACACCCGCCAACGCCTCCAGCGCGCCGCCGTGGCGCACAATGATCCCGCGTCGCGCTGACCGGCTGATGCCGCCAATGAACGCCACCGGTGCGGCTAGAATCAGCGGACACGGGGTGGCCACCACGAGTACGGCCAGTACGCGCGTGAGATCGCCCGAAATCACCCAAGCCAGCAGGCAGGCGAGCAGCGTGAACGGCGTAAACCACACGGCCCATCGGTCGGCCAGCCGCTGCAGCGGACTTTTGCTGGCCTGCGCTGATCTCACCAACTGCACGATGCGCGCGTACTGACTTTCGGCGGCCAACCGTTCGGCACGCACCGTCAGCGCACCGTCGCCATTCACGGCGCCGGAGGGAAGCGGCGTATTCGCCCGCGCCGACACGGGCAGCGGCTCGCCCGTCAGACGTGATGCGTCGACCTGTGATGTGCCGTCCAGCACCACCACGTCGCAGGGGATAAGGGCACCCGGTCGCACCAACAGCACGTCGCCCGGTACAATGGCCGACACTTCGATTTCCTGCACTCGCCCGCCGTCCAGCACGCGCTGCGCCGTGCGCGGTGCGTCTGCTTCAAGAGTTGCCACTGCGTTAGACGCACGCGCCACGGCCCATTCGTCCAGCGCCTCGCCACCAGTCTGCATGATCACCACCACCAGACCCGCCAGTGGTTCGTTCAGCAGCGCCGCGCCCACAATCGCCAGTGACGCCACAATGTCTGCGGCAAACTGGCCGCGCAGCATGCCAAGCGCCGTTTTCCACACCACCGGAGCGCCCAGTACCACCAGCGCGACAAGCCACACCGTTCGCCGCCAGTACTCGGCGTCGGCGGGACTCAAACTGAGCACGCCGGCGGCAGGACCTACCAGTGCTCCCAGCAGCAGCGCCACGGTGGCCAGAACGGGAATGATGGGCACCCGTCTGGCAGCTCGCGCAATTTGTGTCATGTCAAGTTATGCTCAGTCGGTTGTCAGGCCGCGCCTGCGCTGGCGACGTGTGTCGCACGGCAGCAGGAGGCAGCTGTTTTTTCGCGTCGCGCGCGAGCGTGATCCGGGAACGCTACCCGGGAACTCTTGAACCTGGAATGGGATGAGCGAACATCATAGCCAAGCCGCGCTGTCGGCCATCATAGATATTGCAGCCGACGGGGTGATCGCGCTCGACGAGCGGTTTCGCATTGTGCGCTATAATCAGGGTGCCGAGCGAATTTTTCAGTGGACCGAACGTGAAATGCTCGGCGAACCGCTGGACCGTTTGTTGCCACTGGCGTCGCGCGCGGCGCACCGCGGACACATGCGCGCGTTCGCGGCCGGCACAGTGGACGCACGTCGCATGGCCGAACGACGTGTCATTGCAGGTGTGCGCCGTAATGGTGATGAGTTTCCCGCCGACGCGTCGATCGCGCGTGTCACCGTCGAAGGTGAACGCACGTTCATGGTGGTGATTCGCGATGTCAGCGAGCGGCAACGCATGGAAGACGGACAGCACATGCTGGCTATGTCTGGATGGGTGCTGGCGGCATCGCTTGACGTCGAATCGACGCTTGCCACGATCGCCGAAATGCCACTGCCACTGCTTGGCGATTGGAGTCTGGTGGAGCTCTTCTCTGATCACGGACAGGTGCGTCGCGCGGCCTCGGCGCACGCGGTGACCACCAGTGGTAGTGAGCTTGCTCCCCTGCTCACGCAGGGCTACCGTCCGCTGCCGTCGCCGCTTCCGTATGGCAGTGCCGCGCGAGTGGCGCGGGAAGGCGAGCCGGTGGTGATTACCGATGTACAGCAATGGCTCGACTCAACATTCCCCGATGAGGATGCGCGCGAACGTGCGCGAAGCCTGGGTGCGCACAGCGTGCTGATTGTACCGCTCCGCGCCGGACACCGCGCCATAGGGGCGTTGAGCCTTATTCGTGCGAGAGAAGGTACGTCTCATGGCGCAGACGATCTCTCGATTGCCGAACAGTTTGGATCGAGTGCGGCGCTGGCGCTTGTCAATACACGACTGTACGAAGAAACGCGGCAGGCTGTGCGCGAGCGCGACGAACTTCTGGCCGTCGTATCACACGATTTGCGCAATCCCGTCAATGCGATTGTGATGCTCACCGGCGCGCTTATGGCGCAGAGTGACGCGGGTGCCCCGGTGCAGGTGGAGCTCGAACAGCTGCAAGCCATGCGTGGGGCCGCGCGCCAGGCCGATGGACTGATTCAGGATCTGCAGGACACCTCGCGCATCTCGGCTGGTCGATTGCGTGTTGATGCACGTTCGGTGGACATCAGCGAGGCAATCATGGAATCGTGTGAGCTCTTCGAAGCGACTGCTGAGTCGGCTGACCTCGAACTCACCGTGGAGATTGAACAATCGCTTCCGCCTGTACTGGCGGACGTGCCGCGCGTGCAGCAAGTGCTGTCCAATCTTCTCGTCAACGCGATCAAGTTCACGCCACCCGGTGGCCAGATACGGGTTCGCGTCACGTCCGAACCCGATCAGTGTGCGGTGAGCGTGTCAGTGACCGACACGGGTCCCGGCATTGATAAGGCGGACCAGCCGCGACTGTTTGAGCGCTATTGGCAAGCGCCCAGGCTGTTGCGCGCAGGGTCAGGGCTGGGGCTGTTTGTGGCCAAGGGCATTATGGACGCCCACAACGGCACGATTACTGTGGACAGCACTCTGGGGCAAGGCACAACGATCCGCTTTGTACTACCGGCGGGCTGAATCACGTGGTGCAGCCCGCCGGAGAACGCTGCGCGGTATGGCGCGCAGCGAAAGATTCAGTGACGACTAGTGGTCGTCGCCGTGGTCTTCTCCACCTTCGGCAGAGTGGTCTTCACCACCACCCACGGCCTTTGAGCTATCGCGCTCCGAGTACACCTGCGCGGCCATCGGATCGCGCGGATGGCGGTACGTTGCCGAGTGAATGCTGTAGGCGGTGTAAAACAGGCCACCGGTGACTACACAAACAACGAGGGCGAATCCCCAGCCTTGCGTATTCGGATTGTAGGGCTTGCTCATAAGCGGAAAGTTCGGTTCAGTGTCAGGCAAGCAATGTAGCTAACCATCGGAGCGCACCTCGTGCAGCAGAAGCTAAACTAACCCGACGAGCGCGGCGGTTCCACTGCCAGATCCAAGTTAATCCGGATCCTCTTCCACACGTGGTCCGGTGCTGTTGTGCTGATCGACCAGTCTCGCCGGCACGATCGCCGAGGCGCCGTATCGGGCCCGAATGTGGTCCAGCGCCTTGGTGAGCGAGCGCGCACGGTCGTGTTCTATAGGCGGCGCTTCCATCACGGCGTCGGCGATCCGACCATCGCGAGTGCCTGCGCCGATCCCGGCGGGTTCGAGCGCTGCCGCGAATGCCGGATCGGAAAACAGCCCCAGCTGGACGGCTTCCGCGTCTTTGCCCTCGAAATGTGACAGTCCGATGCCGAGCAGGCGAATGGGTGCGCTTTGCACGCGCCGCAGTTTTCGAAGCAGGGCCCGCGCCACCTGAAACACCGACTGCTCACTGATGATCGGGAGCACGAGCGAGCGCTGCGCCGAACGTGTCTGAAAGCGATTGTCGCGCAGCTTGACGGTGACCGTACGCGCTTCGAGTTGCTGGCCACGCAGATCTGCCGACACGCGCACGGCCAGCCGCAGCAGCTCGCGTTCGAGGATGACCTGATCGTCAATGTCGCGCGCGAACGTTTCTTCGCGACTGACGGATTTTTGCTGCTCTCTCGGTTCCACGACGCTTGGATCGATGCCCAGCACACGATTATGCAACCAGGCGCCGGCACGTTCACCGAGCGTGCGCTCGAGTCGGGCGCGGCCAGCGGCTTGTGCTTCGGCAACGGTCACCAGTCCGGCGCGTTCGAGCCGTTGTGCGAGCTTGGGACCTACCATGGGCAAATCGGACAGCTTGAATCGGGCGAGATACGACGATTCGTCCCCCGGAGACACGACGTGCACACCGGTGGCGCCGCGCGACGGTTTGGCATCTTCTACCGCCATTTTGGCGACCAGGCGCGATGTCCCGCCGCCGATTGAGACGGTGAGGCCGGTGGCCGTAAAAACCGCGGCGCGAATGCGCTCAGCCGAACTGGCTAGCGGTTCGTGTTTGTACAGCGCTTCGGTGCCCGAAAGGTCGAGATACCACTCGTCAATGCTCGATGCTTGCACGACGGGCGCGTACTCGGCCAGCACCGCCGCAATGGCACGGCTGCTACGTGAGCAGGCGCCGCGCGGAACGGGCACGCAGAGTGCGTCCGGGCAGAGCTGCATCGCGCGCGAAATCGGCATGGCAGACCGCACGCCAAAGGCGCGGCACTCGTACGACGCCGAACACACCACGCCGCGACTCCCCGGCCGTCCGCCCACAATGAGTAGCGGCGTTTTTCCGGCCCCTTCGGGGTCTTCCTGTCGCGCGACGGCCACAAAAAATGCGTCGGCGTCGGCGAGCAGAATGCGGCGTGCAGTGGTCAGCGAGCGCTCCAACATGGTGTTATGCAAACTTACGGCAACGAACGCGCCGGTGTGACCGTTGGCTGCCAATGCAACCGACACGAGTGATTGCCGTTGACTGGTCTGGCGCGCGCACTGGCGAAGCGCGAAAAATCTGGTTGGCTGAGATCGCGGTTCGCGATCATGGGGAAGACGCGCGCGCGCCTGGGCCGGCCGGTGCGGCGGGTGCGGCCAGCCTCGTGCGGTTGTGCGACGGCTGGACGCGCGAGGCGATGACGGCGGAGTTGGTGCGCGTGGTGCACGAGGCACGCGACAGCGGTCAACGAATCGTGATTGGATTGGACTTCAGCTTCGGCTTTCCGGCATGGTACGCGCAGCGCCATGGCTGGCGCGACGGCCGCGAGATGTGGGACGCCTGGACGGCCGAGCGGGTGGAGCAGACGCTGTCGGCTCCCGCCTTTCCCTTTTGGGGACGCGGTATGTGTCGCGCGAAGCACAACGAGTTGCACGATCAGAGTGATACGCCGCCGTTGCGGGCGACGGAGCGGGACAACGCGCGAACCGGTCCGCGGCCGTTTTCGGTGTTTCAGCTGGTGGGCGCGGGCGCGGTCGGTGTGGGATCGTTGCGCGGCATGGCCACGCTGCGTGCGTTGAGCGAAGCTGGTGCTGCGATCTGGCCGTTTGATACGGGCTTTGAGGCACGGCACGCCATTGTGCTCGAAATCTGGCCGCGTTTGTACGCACCAATGGTGAACAAGTCCAACGCCGCTGATCGATTGCAGTTCGTGCAATCGCTGCCGGCATGGCAATCGTTGGTGTGGAGTGATCCGCGACCGTCTGTGCCGTCGGCGCGCCACGGTGTCGCACGTCCTGTCGCACGTCCTGTCGCATGTCCTGTCGCATGTTCATTGGCCGAGGCCGCTGTGTCACGCAGCGACGATGCGTTCGACGCACTGATGGGCGCGATGGCCTTGTGGAGTGCCCGCGCGGAGTTGGCGCAGTTACCGCCGGCCGCCGGTCCGACGGAACGCATTGAGGGACGGATCTGGCGGCCAGCTGCTGTTGTGAGGTAATCGCGGCGGCGCGCGCGATAGTCGCGCTACGTCGCCCGCGGACCGCGCGGAGACGTAGCGCGATCATCCGTGACCACACCGCGCCCGCGCGCCTGTATGGGCCACGACGTCTCCACAAAATCACCACGCACGCCAAAGATCTGATCAAACAAGTGCGTGACAATGCAGACATGATTAGGCACCAGCCGTACGCGATCACCCACGCGGGGGCGCCAGTCGGTGTGACTCAGGTCCAACACACCGTGCTCCTCACTCATGCGTGACACCACGACCTCTGGCCGGTCGAGCAGCGCCGCCCAGCCGTCCCCTTCACTGCGCAATGGTTCGCGTCCCAGCGCTTTGGTTCCGGCGTCAATGACAGCCTGGCCGGGCACCGCCGTACTTACCACGGTGGCCAGCACGGTGAACGCGCAGTCCACCCAATCGCACGCACCAATGCCTGCTGTTGTGCGGTCGTTGTACACGTAGGTACCAGGCCGCACTTCAGTGACTCCCGGCACTTCGTGAATGCGCCACGCCAGCGGCGTGCTGCCGCCACTCACGACTTCGGGAGAAAGGTCGGCATCGGCCAGTCGCTCCAGCAGTGCCTGAATGTCCGCGCCGAGGCGGGCAATCGATGCGCCCTGCTGATCAACCGCTTCGCGCACATGACCCGGATAGAACATGATGCCGCCAAATCGCAGCGGCGCCTGATCACGAACCGCACGCGCCAGATCCACGGCCTGTGCCGTTGGCTGGACACCAACGCGTCGCATGCCGAGATCAACTTCCACGTACACATGCAGATCACGACGCGCGAGTTTGGCCGCCATGGCCAGCGCGGGCAGGCTCTCCGCCGAATCCACCGCCACGATAAGCGTGGTGTCGGCCGACAAACGCATGATGCGCTCCAGTCGCGCCGCACCAACGGGCGGATAGGCCAACAGCAGATTGTCGCACACGCCGCTCATCACTTCGAGCTCGTGTGTCGTGGCGCATGTTAACCCCACCGCACCTCGCTGCAGCTGCTCGGTGGCAATGCGCGGTGCCTTGTGCGTTTTGACGTGCGGACGAAGTCGCAGCCCGTGAAGGGTAGCGTACGCCGCCATCTGGTCCAGATTATGTGAGAGCCGATCGAGGTCCACAATCGGCACTGGCGTCTCGAGTGTTTCGAGGTGCGTGGCCACCAGGTCTCCCGGGCTTTAACCCCAGTAAATTATGTCTGAAAAAATTCGTGCCTGGACCGCTGTCCAACCGTCAATGAGCAAGCCCCCAGCCGGCGCGTACAGCCCCGGCGTCTGGGCGGGCGACCTGTTCTTTGTGTCCGGACAGGTGCCGCGCGATCCCGATACTGGCGAATTGGCAGGTGACGACATCGAATCGCAAGTGCGTGCCACCATGCAAAATCTTACGCGCGTGTTGCGCGCCGCCGATCTGGGGCTGCACGATGTGGTGAATGTCACAGTGCACCTGGCCGATGAAGGCGACTGGCCAGCATTTGATCGCACGTACCGGGAGTTCATGGAACGTCCATTCCCTACTCGCACAGTGGTTGGTGCCCGACTGCGCGGCATTCTGGTTGAGATCACAGCCATCGCGCATCGCCCGCGATGACCGAGCCTGAACGCGCGGCCGGCATGCCGGTCACCATGCACAAGATCACGGTCGCACGAACAGCACGATATGCCGTGGTGGGCGCGCCTGTCGAGCAGGCCGCCCGCCTGTGGATTGCATTTCACGGCTATGCGCACCGGGCGGAGGATTTTGTGGCACCGTTTGCGGAGTCGGTGCCCACGGACACCCGTGTGATCGCGCCCGAAGGCCTGTCGCGATTTTATCTGGAGCTGCCGCGCCCCGACGGTGGTCATCTCACACGAACCGGTGCGTCGTGGCTGACACGCGACGACCGCGAAGACGAACTGCGTGATGCCATGAGCATGCTGCACGCCGTGGTCGCGCGGGAGGTGGCCGCCATTGTGGCGGCGCGTACAGAGACACCGGTGGTTGGCGTGTTGGGCTTTTCGCAGGGCGTGGCCATGAGCATGCGGTGGGTGGCCGACGCATCGGCGAATCCGGCGCTGGGCACGCACACGCCCGTGACTTCACATGTCTTGTGGGCCGGCGGCCTCGCGCACGATGTTGCCGATCATGCGCTGCAAGAGGCATGGAAACACACCCAGCTGCACGTGGTGGCCGGTGAACGCGACAAGTTCGCCAGCGATACCACACGTGCCGCCGTGCGCGCGCGACTGAGCAGCATTGGCGTCACGCCGCAGGAGCACAGTTTTGACGGTGGACATCGCCTCGACACGTTGTTGCTCGCGACGCTGCTGCGTCAGCTGGCCCGGTCACCCAAGCGTTAGCAATCACGCCAGCTGGATCGATCGCTCAAACGCTAGCGATCACCCTTGAGACGTCGCAACGCCCGTCGATCCTGTTTGCTCGGCTTGCCTTCACCATACGCGAAAAAGCTTGGCATGCTGTCCAGCTGCACCTTGAGCGCCGCACGGCCGGTTTTGCTTTCAACTGTTTCTTCGTAGAGCAGCTGCGCGACTGGAGCCGAACCGCGGCGTTCCGACACGCCACGCACAATCACCACCCACTCGTATTGGCCGAGCCGGATGGAAATCTTGTCACCCGGTACAAGCTGACGCGCGCGCTTGGCCCGATCGCCATTGACATCGACCTTACCGCCGTCGATCGCCTCGGCGGCCACCGCACGCGTTTTGTAGAAGCGCGCGGCCCACAACCACTTGTCGAGGCGGACGGATTGCGTGGTCAGGGGTGCTGAGTCGGGCAGCTTGTTATTGGACACGCGCTATCGGTCCTCGTGTGTACGGCGCTTGTCATCGTCCCCAGTGAACTCGTCGTCCGCGTCTCTGTCGTCAATGTCGTCATCGTCGTCAACATCGTCGTCGTCGAGGTCGGCCTCGTCAAAGTCATCGTTAACGTCACCGTCGTGCTCATCACCATCGATCAACAGTGCACGTGTTTTGTTCACGATGTCTTCAATGCGTGCTGCGGCGCCAGCAAAAACGCTGCGTACAAACGCGTTGGACTGATCTTCCGCTTCAGAATGCAGCTTCGGGCCAAGGGTATCGAGCGCATCAAGCAAGTCGGCGTCAGTTTCGGCGGTGATGCCGTTGAGCATGGCAATCACTTCGTCGCAGGCGTCGGCCATGGCGCGCGACGCCTGAGCATCGGGGCCATGCTCGGGCGCCGGTCTGCCAGCCAGCATCTCGGCGCGGGAGCGCAACGTGGTTGCGTCGGTTGCAAAACGATCAAGCAGATAGGTACGTGGGTCGTCGGCCATATGTGAATGGATGCACGAGCGACGGGCCAAGCGCCAGTCGGGTCAGTGTGTCGCCGTATGTGCGCCGTGTGTACGCCCGCGAAAAGTGGCCAGCCCGCAGCGTTTGTTCACGCGTCCCCTACAGACCGTGCGGTGGCTTCCAGGCGCGCCCGTTGCCATCCGTCGGCCCACGCCGAACCAACCACAGCTGGCGCCAAACCACCCGCTTCGCAGCGCGCCAACAAATCATCCCACCATGCTTGTTCGTGGGCCTCCACCACATCCAGCAGCTGCCCCAGCGCCGTCTCGCGCGCCAGCAAGGTATCGCGCAACAAGGGCGGCAGATTGAGTTCGTCGGCGAGCACCACCGGAGGCAGTCCGGTTGCGACGTCGGCCACCGACAGCAAACCGGCGACGACGCGTGCCCGCGGATGCCCTACGCGATCGAGCGCGCTGCCGAGGCGCTCCAACGCATGGCTTCGGCGTATGGCAATCAGCGGCAGCTCCGCGTCGCCGGCGCAATCGCCCAACAGAAAGGCCGTGGCCACAACCAGTCGATCGAGCATGGCTTCGCGACCGAGCAGGGAAAACGCATGTGTGAGCGTGCGCGGCCTGGTAGTGCCTACAGCGGCCGACGTCGCGGCCCGGAGCACGCTTTGCGCAACAATTGGGTCACTGGCAATAAACGCGTCAAACTCCGCGCCAGGTGGACGTCCGTCGGCCAGCGACGTGAGTACGCGCAAGGCACTGATCGCACGTGGGCGGGCGTCGGCCGCGGTGCGACGGCCGCGTGGCAACGCACGACCGGTAAACCCGACCACGCCACTGACACGCAACCGTTCACGCGTGGCGCGGTCGTCCACCTGACGCGCCACGGGCCGCGCGCCCGCATCCAGTAATCGCTGCACGATGTTGGTGAGCATCAGACCACTGGCGGCACCTGTGTCAAACGCCACGAGTGAACCCTGCAACGCATCGGGCAGCGTGATGGGTAATGTCTCTCCCAGAAAGACAAACTGAAATCCGGCGCTTGCGTATCGCTCGAGTGCGCGCAGGGTATCGGCGTCGTCAAGCGCATCGGCGGCCAGCACAAACGCCACATCGGCCGACGCAAAACCGGTAATCGCCCCCCCCCGCATAACGGCCGGTGTGACGGGAACATGCAACGTCCGTCCCCGCACCAATCGCAGCAACTCGCCGCGCTGCAAAAATGTGAGCGTCCGACGCGCTTCGCTGTCAATATCGTCGAGCGGAAGGTCCGTGACGGGATGCGTCCGCAACTCGTAGGCGAACGTGCGTTCCCGTGCGTCGCGGATGGGCAGCAACGTGACCAGCGGTGACGCGAGACTCACGTCGTTTTGCTCCGCGCAAGATTGGCGTTCACGTATTCACTCTCACCCGTGACATCACGAATCACGTGGGGTGCGAGCCAATCGGGCAGGGTGACCAGTGTGTCAACCGAGGGCAGCTCGACCTCTGCGAGCACAAGTCCACGATCCAGAAAAACGTCAATCTCCCAGACGAACGCACCGTCTGGCACGGCGTAGCGCACTTTTTCAATGCGCGCCGCGCTGGTGAGTGGCCACAACGTTTCAAAGAGCATGGGTTCAGTGGGCTCTTCAACTTCAACACGGGAGATTCCCGTACCGACTTTCACCGTGCGTGTCCACTGCACGCGTCCATCGGCGTGCACGCTGCGACGAAGCCGTTCCCGCAACTGTTCTCCGGGCAGCCATCCCTGTGCAATGCGCACACCCGATGCGGTCAGTGCACGTGCAGGCGCCTCACGCAACAGAAACTTGCGTTCAATCTCTGTTTGCTGACCCGCTGCCGCGGTGAGCGCATGGGCAACGTGCGACACCTCAACGAGCGACCCGACGCCGTCCTGATCAATCCATTTGGATTCGAACTGCGCTCGCTTGTGATTGCTTAGCTGTTCGAAGTGCTGTGCCAGCGCATTCAGGCACTCCGCCATGCGTGATTGCCGCACTGCTGCAGCTTCGTGTTTGCCGGTGCCTGCAGCTGCGGTTGCCTTGGCCGCGGCAGAGGCGGCCTCGCGGGCGAGCAAGTGCGTATCACGCATATCTCCAAGCGTGTCCTGTGCGTCGGTCAGGATTTTGTACAGGGGGCGGCCGGATGGCACTTGATCCAACCATGGGACCAGCAGCGCGCGCACACGCTTGAACGCAATGCGTGCCTCGTGCAACTCATCTTGCGTGCGCCCGCGGGCTGCTTGCGCAATGCGCCGCTCGAGTTGTTGCACGGCGCTGTGCAGCTGCGTAACCACCAGCGCGGCCAACGGCTGTACTGGCTCCAGCTCACCAACCGTGCGTGCAACCTGGTAATGCATGAGCCGGTGGCGCCAGCTATCAACGCGTGCGCTGAAATGACGCGCCAGTGCGGGTGCCACGCGACGCAAATGCGACGAACGCTTTCGTGTCGCGGCGTCCGTGAGCAGAGCCGCACCTTCGCGGGCGAGTTCATCAAAACTGGACTCCTGCGTCCGCAGCCACTCCATGCGCACGTCCAGATCACGGACTCGGCCCAGCGATCGGTTCAGCGCACGAAGCTCCTGCTTGGCCCGCTTGCCCAGCCCCGGTGCCAGCGACTCTTGATAGATGCGCAGCGTGGCGCGCAATCGCGTGATGGCGACTCGTGCCTGGTGCAGTGCTTCGGGGTCTTCGGGCTGATCCTGGAGCCGCGCGTTCGCCGCAGACAATCGATTGATCCAGTCGAGTGCGAGCGCGCGTACACCGTCTCGCGCCTCGCGCGCCAACAGGGACGTGCGCGGATCTCGTGCCGCACCACCGTCACGCGCCTCTGGCGACACCGGCTCTACGCTCGCCTCGGGCAAAGCAGGCGACGATGGGTGAGCCGGCAAACGTTGATTTTGCAAACTTGGATCGTGTGGATCAGTCACCATCGGCGGGAGTCACCGTTACGTCAGCCGAACCGTCGGGCAAGTAGTGGACGATTACCTGCCACGGTTGGCAGCACACCTGACAGTCTTCAATGTATTGCTGTTTTTCTCCCGAACCGGCGTCGAGCCCGATTTCATTGGGCTCCCCGCAATACGGGCACATGACCACACTGGTGTCTTCGGCGACGCCGTCACCAAGTGGAAACTCGTCGTCCAGCCAGGCGGCCAGGTCGGCCGAGGGCTCATCGCCGTCCGGATCGCTGGCGTCGTGATCGGGGCTGTTGACGGGGTTGGGCGGGCGGATCATGGATTGGTGTGAACGGGGTGGAGCGCCGGATGCGGCGTGTGTCTGTGTCGCACTGTAACAGTACCTCAATCGCTGGCCGCTGTCCTCCAGAGGCGACGCCTGGGCGTCACAACGGGGGGACGGCTGCGGTGACAATGATCACCGAAAGCCGTTGTCGCGCAACAAGTTCCGGGAATTCCACCGGCTGGCGCGCGGTGTGCACTACGTAGGAAGAGTAGTGGTTGCACACGTCCTGTTCCCCCGCCATTCCGGCATTGTTCAAGGAGTTGGTCTCATGCTGTATCCATCCGTTCGACCAGGCCACTGGAGCTGGCGATCTGCGCGTGCCGTGTCGTTGGCTGCAATGGCCATCGTCACGCTCAGCGCCTGCGGAAGCACACGTGTTTCGCGGATTGACCCCACGTCGGTGACCGACCTGTCGGGCCGATGGAACGATGCCGATTCGCGCCTCGTCGCCAACGCGCTTATTGAACAGTCCGTTGGCGCCGAGTGGGCGCGACAGTTCTCGAACGCCAATGGTGGCAACTCACCAACCGTCATCGTGGGCGCATTCGTGAACCGCACCCTGGAGCACATTCCGGTGCAGACGTTTACCCGTGATCTGGAACGCGCCTACGTCACCACGGGCGCCGTACGCGTGGTCGCCAGTGCGGAAGAACGCGCGACGGTGCGGGCGGAACGCGACGATCAGCAGGTGAACGCCGTCGCTACGTCTCGCGCCGGCGTCGCGATGGAGCAGGGTGCGCAATACATGCTGCAAGGCGATGTCAAAGCGATTGAAGATGCGCAAGGCCGCGAGCGTGTGGTCACGTATCAGATCGACGCCACGCTTGTGGATCTGGAAACGAATGCCAAGGTCTGGGTCGGTCAGCACAAGATCAAAAAGTATGTCGACCGCCGCCGCATTGGCTGGTAAGTGAACCTCATGCCACTCACTCCAATGATGAACTCACCACGATTCCAGCTCTCGCTCAGTATGCTGGCGCTGATTGCGCTCTCCGCGTGCAACGGGCCTCGGGTTATACAGGAAACGCCAGTACTCGTGACCGGTGATCGGGTCCCCATGTCTGACGACGCGATCAGCCAGGCCCGTGTTAATGCGGAGCTGGCACGCGTGCAGCGTCAAGCTCAGCACGACTCCGTTACTGCAGCCGCCGTCGCGACATGCACACCAGATATCTGCGATGCAATCGGTCGGCAGGAAGTTGCACTTGGTATGACCAGTGCGCAGGTCATGGCCGCCACGCGCTCATCGCCCGAGGCGTGGAGTGTGCGCAGCGCCGGCGGCGGTGTCGTGATGACGCCGGCCTCGCTCGATGCCGTTCCAACAGATGCACAGGGTCAGCTGGCCATTGTGCAACTCGATGGCGATCGGGTGGCGAGTGTGTCACGCCGTGACCGTACCGGCCTGCGCGTTGAAAGCCGCGCGTCTGACACCACGCGCGAAGCACGTGTGGCGGCGTTGGCCGACGCCGTAGTCCGCGAAGGTGATGACTACGTGGCCGCCGGTGATCGCGTACGAGCGCTTGAGCGCTACGACCGTGCTTTGGTGCTGTCGCCAGACAATGCGCTGCTCAACTTCAAGGTCGCACAACTGCTCGATCAGCAGCTGCGTCCGGTGGAGGCGCTCATGCGCTACCAGAAGTTCTTGCTGTCGTTGGAGCTGCAGCGCATTGATGCCGTTGGTACGCAAAACGCGAAGCTCGCCGAAGCCATTGCGCTGGCGCAACAGCGCATCGTTGTGCTTGATCGCCGCTAAGCCGCCCAGCTTTCTTTCTGGATCTATTGCACCGTGCTCATGTCCACCAACCGTCTCAGACGCCTGCTGTCGAGTAGCTGCCTGCTGCTGGCATTGCCAGTGCTGGGCGGTTGCTCGTTGATGAAGCATGGCGGCGGTCGCTCGGTGGCACTGGCGCCGGGCGGTTTACCGTGGGGTGAAGAGCTGGTCAGGCGGTCGCTCATGCTGGGCTCGTACGAACAGGCGTTTGAAC
>JBBSPO010000044.1:0-17944 GCA_038258695.1 Gemmatimonadales bacterium
AGCGTGTGCCGAACCGTGGTACGGGCGCGGCATTCACGACATCGTCAGCAACCCGGACGCGTTCATCGGTCAACGTGTGGTCATCATTGGCGGTGGAGACACCGCTTTCGACTGGGCGGCGCAACTTCGCACTCGCGCCACGCACGTGTCGCTGGTGCACCGCAGTGATCGGTTCCGGGCGCACGCCGCCACAGTGTTTGAAGTGCAAGCGGCCAGCGCCGAAGGTGGTAACGTTGCCATTCACACCTTCAACGAACTCGAAGCTGTGCACGCCAACGGACATGACTCGCTCGGCGCCATTACGCTCAAGAACCTCAAGACCAAAGAGACGCATAACATTGCGTGCGATGTCGTGCTGCCAATGCTCGGCTACGTCAGTGATCTTGGTGCACTTGGCAAATGGGGACTGTCGCTCGAAAAAGATGAGATTGTTGTCAACAGCCAGATGGAAGCGGGTCGACCGGGCATTTACGCTGCCGGAGATATCACCACGTACGCGGGCAAGCTGAAACTCATTGCTTCAGGATTCAGCGAAGCTGCCATCGCGGTGAATCAGGCGGTGCACTGGATTTATCCCGAAAAAAAGGTCGCGCCCGGTCACTCGAGCAACCTCGCTGTCTTTGGGCAGAAGGCGGATTAGTGCTCGTTGCGTGACCTACTGTTGCGTCGCATGAACAGCTGCACACTGTGGCGTGGCGTGAGCGCCGTGCTGCTGCTGGGCGCTGCCATGGCGCCGGCGGTCGCGGGTGCACAGGACTTTTCGTGTGAACGCGGTGACCGCGAAGTGCGCACACGACGCTTCACCGGCAATAGCGAGTTCACAACGTTGGAGCTGGTGTCGGCGGTGGTCACCACACCATCGTCATTTGCCGGTTTGCCGGTGTTTGGCACGCGCCGCTGTCTCGACCCGGGCGAGTTTGCGCTCGATGTACGACGACTTGAGGTGCTGTACCGCAGGCGTGGCTATCAGGACGTCCAGGTAGACACTGTGGTTGAGACCGTGCGCGAAGATGTCATCGACGTGTGGTTTACCATCAGCGAAGGACAGCCCATGCGCGTGTCCTCACTGAGCATTCGTGGGCTCGAAGCTGTGCCCAACGCCGATTCGCTTGTCGAAGCATTTCCGCTGCGGGCTGGCGGATTGTTCAACCGACAGGCGCTCGAAGCGGGCCGCGATTCACTGGTGCGTGACTTGCGCAACAACGGCTGGGCCGGTGCCGAAGCGCTGCTGGCATACACCACCGATGAACGTGAACGTCGGGCTGATGTTGAAGTTGAGGCGGTGCCCGGCACGCGTGCACGTATTGGCAATGTGAGCATTGTGATTGATTCGGCGACCGGCAGTGCGCGCGTATCCGACGCGACGATTCGCCGAGCGATGAACGTGAGCACCGGCGACTGGTACAGTGCACGTGCGTTGATTGCCGCGCAGCGTTCGTTGTATCAGCTCGACGCGTTTCAGCGCGTGGACCTGCAGATGGATCGTGAGCCAGTGGTCGGGGATTCGGTCATTGATCTCACGGTGCGGTTGCTCGAGGGCGACCGGTTTTCTGCACAGGGTGGCATTGGGTGGGCGACGCTCGACTGCATTCGTATGCAGGGTTCGTACACCGATCGAGATTTCACGTCGTGGGCTCCCCGATTGGAGATCACGGGACGCGTGAGCAAGGTTGGACTTGGTGCGCCATTGGACGGCGCTGAGCAGCTCTGTCAACAGCAGGCACGCACCGATCCGTACAGCCGCACGCTCAACTATTACGCCGGGCTGACGCTGCGCCAACCGGCCACCGGTCGCCGTTCGCGTGTGCCTACGGTGTCGTTGTACAGTTCCACACTGAGTGAGTACCGCGCGTTTTTGCGGCGCACGCCGATTGGTGGTGCGCTCTCCATCACGAACCCGTTTCAGGGTCGTGTGCCGAGCACGATGAGCTACCAGATGGAGCTCGGTCGAACTGAAGCGGAGCCCGCGTTCTTCTGCGCTGTGTTCAACTCCTGCGACAGTGAATCGCGTTCGTTCCTGCAACGCAATACACGATTGGCGGCGGTGGGCTACACGGCGACATTCGATGCCGTTAACAATCCACTGCGTCCGTCGGGTGGTTTTACACTGCGCTTTGACGCGCGGCACGCGAGTACGCTGGTCGGCTCGGATGAGTCGCAGCAGTTCAATCGTGTGGTTACCGATGCCACGTGGTACACCTCCCTGGGTGGTGGATCTATTCTGCTGGCGCACGTTCGTGGTGGCGTAGTGTTTGGTGGCGGTACGCAGCCAAGTGTTGGTGGGTTTATTCCGCCGCAGGAACGACTGTACGCCGGTGGTCCAACATCGGTGCGTGGTTTCCGTCAGAATGAACTCGGGCCCGCGGTGTATATCGTGCCCGAGTACAGTCAGGTGGTTGAAGGTGGCGAGGTCTTTTTCCGGGCCGACAGCACGACTTTTGAAGAGCGGGTTGTGCCGTTGGGGGGCAACACGCTGCTCGTGGGTAATCTCGAGCTCCAGGTGCCGAGCCCCGTCTTGCGCGGATTGTTGTCGTGGGCCGCATTTGCCGATGTGGGCCGCCTGTGGAATCGCGGTGACGTACCGGGTGTGCAGCAGCTCGGTCAGGACGCGCCCGGCACCAAGTGGACACCGGGTGTCGGCGTGCGCATTGCATCGCCGTTTGGGGCCATTCGCATTGACATCGGTTACAACGCGTATCGACTGCCGGCCGGTGCAGCGTATTTCAACGCGCCGTTGCAGAACGGCGTGGCGCCACTGTACTGCGTGAGTCCGGGCAATCAGCTGTCGATCACGTCGGTGGTGGGTGACGCTCCGCCGCAGCAATCGAGCGGTGCGTGTCCCACCACGTTTATACCCGCGCAGCGCGCAGGATTTTTGCGACGCTTGAATCCCAGTATCTGGATTGGACAGGCGTTCTGACATGGCCCGTCCCCGCACAATCGTCTTCACCGCCGCTGGTTTGCTGTTTGGGTTGCTCATGTTGTGCGTCGCGGCAGCGGCGTTGGTTACACAAACCGCCCGTGGACGTGGCATGCTGCGGCAAGCGGCGTTGCCGGTGTTGCGTCGTGCCATTCCCGGGTCACTGTATGTGGGCCGTATTGGCGGAAATCTGTTTACCAACATCACCGTCGATTCGCTTGACCTGAAAGCGCCCGACGGTACACCGGTTTTACGCACTGGCCCGGTTCGGCTTGAATACGATGTGCGCGATTTGTTCGCGCGTCGAAGTGTGTTGCGCTATGCTGAAATCGTGCGACCAGCAGCCTTCATGGTGGACTATGGCGATGGTGACTGGAACTGGAAGCGCTCGCTTTTCCAGCCTGGCAGGAGTTCATCGGCTCCATCTGAGCCGTCACGCATGGGCCGTATTGGTGACTGGATTCGCGTGGACAGCGCACAGATCATTGAGGGCAGGCTGGACCTGGTTGAGCGGTGGAAGCCCGTCGATTCACTGCGCGGCGCGCGGCGCGACAGTGCGGTGCGTTTTAATCTGACACGTCGCGATTTGGAGATTCGGGAGTTCGATAACCGGCTGGTCAAAATCCGCCGCTGGTCACGCGGATTCTTACTGCTCGGGCCATCACGTTTCGCGCATCCGGATTCAGCCGGTCTGCGTTTAGACGTGCGTCAGTTTGACGCGGTCGAAAGCGATCCTCCATTCTGGTTCCGCAACACGTCGGCAAGTCTGCGCATTATCAAAGATTCGATGTGGGTAGACTCGGCTGTGGTGCACTTGCCGCACTCGGGTGGCAGCATCAAGGGCAAGGTTGTGTGGGGTAGTGGTCTGCCCATGCGCTGGGACCTGAAGCTGCGTGGCGATTCCATTGCGTTCAGTGACATCGCGTGGATCAGCCCGGTGCTTCCGCACACCGGCGGCGGTAGCACGGAGCTGCACATTCGCACTGATCCGGACAATGTGCGCATCGTGGACTACATCATCACGCACATGGACGCGCGTGCACTGCGTTCACGTTTACTTGGCCGCATGACGTTTTCTGTGGGCGATACACTGCTGCGCATTGGCGATATTGGTCTCGATCTGGCGCCCATGCACACCGACATGTTGCGGTGGATGAACGCCGAACCGTTTCCTTACGATTGGCGCGGAGCCATCACAGGTCGGGTCAACGCACGCGGTGGCCGTGTGGACCGGTTCCAGCTGGACGAAGCCCGCGTGGTCTACACCGACGAACACGTGCCCGGAGCGGTGACGCGCGGGACTGTGAGTGGTGAGCTTGATGTGTACGAACCAGCCTTTGCGGTGTTCAAGGGCGTGAGTATGGATCTGGAACAGCTTGATCTCAGAACGCCGCGTTACGTCAATCCGTTGTTCCCGGATCTGACGGGTATTCTCTCGGGCACTATAACCCTTGACTCCGTGTGGACGGACGTGCGGTTTTCGAATGCGCAGTTGGCGCATCACGATGGACCGGGGGATACAACGCGTGTTGCCGGGCGCGGTCGTCTCACGTTGCTCGATGACGCCACGGCGTTTGATGTTGACATGTCGGCCGCACCGCTCTCGTACACAACACTGGCGCGCTCGTACCCTGGCTTGCCGCTGCGCGGTTTGGCTGTCGGTCCCATCCGTGCGCAGGGTACGGTTGAAGATTTCACCCTCGAAACCGCACTGGCCGGCGCTGGTGGTGAGATTGCCTTCACCGGTAGCATGGATGCCTTCGAGCCGGACTTTGCCATCAACGGTCGTCTGCGCGTGATCGGGGCCGATGTTCAGGCGCTGCTGGCCGACTCGGCGCTGCCCAACACCTTTGTTGGATTCAACGCAGACATCGATGTGCGCGGTGCGTCGCTGGCTACGCTGGCCGGTTCAGCGCGCGCCGAGTTGTCGGAACGGTCGTCGCGCATTGGTACGGTGCCTGTGTACACGGGTACGCTTGCACTGCGCTTCGATGATCAACGCATGCAGGTCGATTCACTCTCCATGGAATCGGCGGCGTTTCGCGCCACAGGCAGCGGCGCGGTTGGTTTGACAGCGGCTACGCGTGATACGGTGCGTATGCGTGTCAACGCCGACTCACTGGGTGGTTTGCGCGAACTGCTTCGTATGTCGGGGCTGATGGCCGGCAATACTATTGTCAGTGATACGGCCAATGTGTCGCCGCTGTCGGGCTCTTTCACCATGCGCGCCGCGATTGCTTCGTCGCTGGACACACTCGATACACTTGGTGTGCACGCCGATGTTGTGGCCGATGCCCGCGATGTGCTGGTTGGTACGTCATCGGCGGGACGCGTGCAACTAACGGCCACACTTGACGATGTATTTGGTCGCGCACGCGGCACTGGTCAGCTCACGGTCGATTCGGCGCGGGTTGCCAGTATCGCGGCCGAAGCGATTGTGGCCAATGCCACCATCAATGATCGGGTGCCGTCGCAGTTTGCCGCGTCACTGCGCACCGCGTCCAACGCCACGGTTGCCATTCGCGGCGGCGCGACCCGCGATGCCGATTCCGTACGCGTTATTGTGAGCCGGTTTGATGTCTTTACACCCGTCACCCCTGTCCAGGTTGCACGGCGTGGGGTGAATGCCGCTGGTCCGTTGGGTGTGCCGTCGCGCGGATTTTCATTGGCGTGGCCCATGAGTGTGGTGCTCGGTCCCAATGGTACAGGGCGCGTGGACTCCATGCTCTGGCAGCATTCGGACACCGGATCGATCGCGCTGCGTGGCAGCATTGCACCAAGTGGTCAGGTGGCCGGTTTGTTTAACGCTGAGCGTGTTCCATTGGCCGACATCGGCGCATTGCTGCGTCCGTCCGACGCGTGGCAGGGTGAGTTCGCCGCGTCGTTTCAACTCACTGGTACACGCGAACAACCCGACTTTACGGGTCGTCTTGCCCTGCGGAATGCGCGGCTGGGCAGCATTGCATTGGGACAACTCGATGCCACTGCGCGCTACGATGAGCAACGGATTTTGGCTGATCTGTCGTTGCTGGTGGACAACAAACCGGCGCTGACTGCATCGGCTGCGTTGCCGCTTGATCTTGCGCTCGTGCGCGGACGTCAACGTCTGCTCGATGAGCCGCTGAGCGGACGCGTGACCAGTCAGGCGGTGGACCTGGCGGTGCTCGAGTCAATCTTTCCGTCACTGCAGCGCGGTGTTGGTACACTCGACACCGATATTGCGCTGGCCGGCACCTGGCAGCGTCCGCGTCTTACCGGGCAGCTTTCGGTGGCTGACGGCGCCATGACCATCGTACCGCTCGACATTCGTGTGCAGGATGTCAAAGCCGATATCCGGCTGGCTGGTGACACCATTGCGATCCGGCAGTTTTCGGCACAAAGCGGTGACACCCGGCGCGATACGATGTCGTTGTCCGGCACCGTGACAATTGAATCGCTGGACTCACCCGTGTTTGATTTACAGCTGGCGGCCAACTCGTTCCTGGCCGTTGACCGCGCGCGGTATGCCACGCTGTACGTGTCCACCGTACGACCCGTGACACTGGTTGGCCCGCGCAACAATGCGTTGCTGCAGGGTGGTGTGCGCGTAGACCGTGGGCGCGTGTTCCTGAGCTCACTCAGTCAGCGCCGCGGTCTCGATCTCGATGATGAGCTCAATCTCATTGATACCACCAACGTTCGCGTGGACGCACTGCTGGCGTCGGCGCCGGACGCCGTGGTGCAGGGTTTGTCGCTGCAGAATGTGCGACTCGACATCGGTGATGATGTGTGGCTGCGTTCACCGGAAGCGAATATCAAACTCGGTGGTGGTTTGCGTCTCACACGCTCACTCGATCCGCGTGACGGACTGGCGCGACTCGCGCTCGCTGATTCACTCACCGTGCAGCGCGGCACCTACCAACTCAACCTCGGCCTGGCGCGACCAACGTTTGATGTGGAACGCGGGACGATTCGCTTTTTTGGCGATCCGGATCTCGATCCCGCGCTCGATATCGCTGCCTTGCATGTCGTGCGTCAGCAGCGTCCCAACTCGAATCGTCAGGACGTACGTATACGTGTACGTATGGGCGGCACGCTCAATCAACCCACCCTCACGCTGAGCAGCGCCGACAATCCGCCGTTGCCGGAGAGTGATATGCTGTCGTACCTCGTCACCGGTGAGCCCGCCTACGCGCTCTTTGGCACGCCGTATGCCGATCAGGGTGCGACGCTCGCGCTGCGTCTGGCTGGCAGCTATCTGTCCAGCCGTTTGGCCGGCGGTCGCTTTGATCTGGTGCAGGTTGAACCGACGGCGTTGAATCCGGGTGAAGCATCAAACCTTCGCCAGAGCGGACTGGGCATTCTGGCGGCGACGCGTGTGGGCGTTGGCGGTCAGGTGGGTGAGAAAACGTTTCTGAGTATCACCACCGGCTTGTGCGGGCTCGCGCCACAGGGCGCCGGAAGCGCTGATCCGCTGTCGTTGTTTGCGCAGGGGTTAGGCGTCAAGCTCGAGCGACAGTTTGACAGTCGCTTCTCCGCCGCGCTGGGCATTGAGCCTGGCAGTTCCGCGTCCACCTGCGGTCGTCCCGGCGCCTCGCGCACCTTCCAGCAGACGCCGCCGCAAATCGGTCTGGACTTCTTCCGCAGCTGGTCCTGGTAACGTCGATTTTTTGCGACCGCCCCTGCGTGCAAAGCAAACGGTTGGTCAGGCCACGGCCCGGTTTCGGGACCAACGGTTGGATCGTCAACCACAGGACATGACGGATTTAATCGTTGCTCTTGCTCCTCAGCCAGACATCGCGCTGTCGGCCGCACTTGATGCGATCGATCGCGCGCCGTCAAGGTCGGCGCAACTGCGCGCGGTGGCCGAGGTGCTGCAGCAGTGGGGATTCGGACGCGTGATGGCGGTTCTGCGCGATGCCAACCTGTCGCCACTGACCATCGCCACCGCTGGTGATTCGGATGCGTCATCTGCGCCCGACGCGCTGCAGGCACTGCCGGGTGTGATCTGGCGACAGCGTCTGCCGCTGTTCGCGCCGTACGCCGAAGGTGCGTGGTACCGATTGCCGGGCGACGATCCGTGGGTGGCGCGCGAGTTCTGGGCCAGCGCGCAGGCGACGCGTTTGCACCAGGACGAGTGGACACCACTCGACCTGCTCATTGCAATCATATGCGGCAGCGACGGCGAAGTGCTGGGTACCGTCATGCTGTCTGACGTCGATCGTGAGCGTCGTCCGGATCAGCATCGTGCGGTCGAAGTGACGGCGCTGTTGCGGCATCTGGGTGGGCGCCTGTCGTTTGACACACTCAAGGTGCTCGCGCAACGTCGCGCCGAACGGTTGCAGCGACTGCAGGAAGCTGGTGTGGCCATGGCACGGTCGCTCGACGAGGGTGAAATCGTGCGAGAACTGGCGCGGCAGGTGTCGCGCGCTACCAGCCCCGACGGTGTAGTGGTGGTGGCGCCCGATCTTGACGCCGGCACCTGTCGCACGCTGGCCCGGTTTGTGGGTGCTGTTGAACGCCCCGACAGTGCGGTGCGTCCGTTGCTTGACGGCGTTATTGCCGAAGTCGCGCGCAACGGTCACGCGATTCGTTCGGCTAGCAGCAACGGCCTGAATGAGCGCTCTACCGGAGAGCCGTGGTCACCGTTGGCGGCACTCGATGTCATGGGCGATACGGTTGGAGAGTTCGGTCCACCGGCATCGGTTCTGGCCGTGCCGGTCATGACTGGCATCCGATTGCTCGGCGTGCTGGCGATTCATGCATCAACCGCCGATCGCTTTACCGCCGAAGATGAAGAGGTGGTGACCATCATGGCGTCGCAGGCAGCCACCGCGCTGGCCAACGCTCGACGCTATGCCGAAAGCGAGCGCGAACGCCGTCAGACCGAAGCGTTGGCCGACGTGGCACGCGCCGTTGGTGAATCACTGCGGCCGGGCGAAGTACTGCATCTGATTTTGCGGCATGCCGTCGCGCTGCTTCAAGCTGAGGGCGCTTGTATTGCATTGCGTCACGATGAATGGTTGCATGTGGTGGCCGGCACTGGCGCCGCCGATCTGCTGGCTGGTGTGCACGTGCCGCTTGAGGGATCGCTGCTGGGACGGGTGACGCTGACCGGCGGACACGTGTGCTCAAACTCGCTGCCCGCAGAAGACGGCGCCTACACGCCGTTACAGCGTATCGCGCCCATTCACAACACCGTCATCGCTCCGCTGGCGACAGCGCGTGGGATTATCGGGGCCATTGCCGTCATCAACCGTCGTGCGCCGTTTACCGACGATGACGTGCGTATTCTGCAGCGCCTTGGTGATCAGGTGTCTGTGGCCATCGTGAACGCACGCTTGTTTGACGAAGTCGAGCGCGCGACACGTGAATGGAAGGTTGCGTTTGACGCGGTGGCAACGGGACTCGCGGTACTCGACGAGAGCCGGCGAGTGCTGCGTTGCAACCGGCATTTCGCTGAACTCTGCGGACGGGACGATATCACGGAGCTCATTGGCGCAGATTTCCAGGGACTGTTGCTGGGCGATTCCGTGATCTCCGCCGAAGACGATGTCATTGCGCGCGCCAGTCGTGAAGCCACGGTGGCGCGCGGAGAGGTGCGCAACGCGCGACGTGGATTGGTGTTCACCATCACCGCTGGTCCGCACCCCGATGGCGGCACGATGGTAACGGTGGACGACATTACCGATGCGCGTCGGATGGCGGAGCGATATCAACGCGTGGTAGAGACCGCGCTTGACGCGATTGTGATTACCGATACGGACCGACGCATTGCGTTTGCCAATCCGGCAGCGCATGAACTGCTGGCGTGCGAGGGTTCGCTGGTGGGCATTGCGGTACGCGACCTGGTGGCGCCGGAATCAGACGCTGACGTCGAGCGCTACGAATCGCTCGCGTTGCATGGTGTGCCGCAGCATTACGAGTGTCTGATTTCCCGTGCCGACGGCACACGACGTCGTGTTGAAGTCAGTACGGCGCCGTTGCACGAGGTGGGTTCGATCACCGGTACTGTGGCGTGCTTGCGTGACGTCACCAGCGAGCGTGACGGGGTGACGGCGCTGCAGAGGGCCGAAGCGCGCTACACCCGACTGGTTGAAGAAGCGACGGACGCCATCTTTACGGTTGACAGAAACGGTTGCTTTTTATCGGTCAACCGTTCACTCGAAGAAGCCAGCGGCGTGCCGCGCGAGCATCTCTTGGGCAAGCGATGCATTGGTATTATTGACCCGCGCGACCGGGAGCTCGGCGAAGAAACCATCCGACGCACACTCAACGGCGAACGTCTGCAAATCGTGGTGCGCTACACGGCGCCCAACGGTCGTATCAAAAAGGGTTCGCTGATCTCGGCGCCCGTCTTTGAGAACAGTGAAATCGTAGGCGGTCTGGGCATCATGCGTGAAGTTGGTGAGGAGCCGCTCGGCGTGAGCTGTTAGCTTTTCAGTTCGCCCGTTGTGTGTTTGTGTCGTGCCGCAGCGTACGTTCAGCACGCACCGGGTTCGCTGATCGCCTTCCCTGCGCTTCACCGTTTCACGCTCGTTGCATGATTGACGTTGCTTCAGCCTGGGAACTGATGGGTCTCGCCATCGGGCACGCCACCGATGCGGATGGTGCGACCGGATGCACGGTTATTCGCGGGGTCAACAAGCCGTTTCGCTGCAGTGCGGCACTGGTTGGTCGGGCGAGCGCCACGCGTGAGCTCGGCACCTGCGCACCCGAGCATTTGGTTGATCGTACCGATGCGGTGCTGTTGAGCGGTGGATCGGCCTACGGTCTCGATAGCGCGGCCGGTGTCATGCGCTGGATGGAAGAGCAGGGGCGCGGGTTTGCCGTCTCGCATGGGGTGGTGCCGATTGTACCGGCGGCCAGCATTTATGACCTGTCACCGCTTGGGAGCTTCGCGGTGCGCCCCACCGCACACATGGCCTACTGCGCCTGCGCCGACGCTAACGTGCATCACATTGCCGAGGGTAGTGTGGGCGCTGGAACCGGCGCGTTGGTGGGTAAGGGCGCCGGTCTGTCTCGCGCCATGAAGGGCGGTGTCGGACTGGGCTCCGCCTTTGGTCGCGGCAGTGCAGCTGGTGTCGCAGCGGGCGCCATTGCCGTGGTCAATGCCTTTGGTGATGTGCGGAACGGACAGGGACAGATCATTGCCGGAGCACGCGATGATATGGGCGGTTTTGTAGACATTGCCGCGGCGCTTCGTGACGGTCAATCAGCTGCGCAGTTCCCATCGAGTGTACGGGAGCACACCACGCTGGCCTGTGTTGCGGTCAGCGCCACACTCAGCAAAACAGAACTCGCGCAGCTGGCGCGGGCTGCAACAACCGCGTTGCGCACGCGCATCACGCCCAGCGTCACGTCGTTTGACGGTGATGTACTTTTCGCGCTGGCTCCGCAAGAGGGGCCCAGTGCACCATTGCCTGTGCTTGAAGCGCTGGTCATTGCGGCGCTTGAAATGGCGATTGAACGTGCAGTCACTACCGCAGTTGGTCGCGATGGATTTCCCGGACTGGCCGATGCTGGTGCGTTGTCCGCTACTCAACCTCTGAGCCCCAACTGATGCCCAAGCAGCTGCATCACTTTACCGTTGGCGACATTGTCCGCGTTCGTGCGGCGGTAGCGCCCATGATGACCGAATCACGCGCCAGCGCGTCGTTGTCGTCGCAGTTGACAGCCGGCCATCTGCTCTCACTGCTCGACCAGCGCGGCGACTGGTGGCTGGTGCGCAGCGAAGACGAGTATGAAGGCTGGGTGCACCGCGGCTACCTCGAACCGTCCACGGGCGATGAACGCGACTGGCCGGTCACCACCGGTGCAATGGTGCGACGCGCTGATGGTGTCGTGCGCGCGCTGCCGTTTGGTGCGCGTGTTGCACCCGATGCGATGCTGCTCAGCGGTGACGCGTACGATGATGACGAGAGGGCGCGACTGTATCCGCCCGATCATCTGGCCGTAGCGCAGAGCGCGCAAAAATATTTTACGGGCGCGAGTTACCTGTGGGGCGGTGTGACACCATGGGGCACGGACTGCTCTGGCTTTGTGCAGGCGATTGCGTCGTTGCATGGCCACGAGTTGCCGCGTGACGCGTGGCAGCAGGCCAGTGTCGGGGTGCGTGTTGGGGGTGAGGTGCTCGATGCATTGGCACTGCAACCGGCCGACCTGCTCTTTTTTTCCGACCGCGAAGATGAACGCATCACGCATGTCGCCATGCAGCTCAGCAACGAGCGTTTTGTGCACAGCGCGATCGGTCGTGGTGGGGTGAGCATTGAGTCGGTGCGTGACAGCGACGATTACGTGCGGCAGCTCGTTGCGCAGTTCGTCGTGGCGCGGCGCTTCACTGCGTCTTGACCACGGAGTCGCAAAAAACTGCTGTTAACACAGCTACTCCGTGTTCCAGCTGTTCCCCCGCGACCTCTGCGGTGAACGCAGTACCGCGTTCAGCTCACGAGCCCACCAACCGGGCGCGCCTGCGGTGCACCACCACGGACGTGCAGCACGATCTCTGCGTGCTCCTCCCCGTCGAGCTCCACCAGCATCCGGTAGTCGCCGATTACGTCGAGCGGCAAATCAATGGCCGCGATCACCGGCATGTCGAGCTCACCAACCGTTCCCGGCGGTGCACCCACTGTGATCTCGGCGCTCGACGACCACAGCTCCTTGCGCTGCGGGTTGAGCCAGCGCAGCCCCATGGAGTGCACGCCCGTGTCGGCCATGGTGCCTTTGAGGCGCACCACCAGGGTGGCGCGAGGGTGAACGGACGGAAAAGCGGCCACGTGGACCGCATCAAAGACGCCCAGGATGTTGAGCTTGCCCTCCTGCGAGAGGTTGGCAGCATCGGCAAATAACGCGAAGGAAACATGCATGGCGGGAACCTACACGCACACACCAGCACTCGCCTAGCTTTGGAGATGTCTGCGACTGGGAATTCACGACCCGCCTTCAGTGCGACCGACCTTGGGCTGGTGCTCATGGCGATCATCTGGGGCGTCAACTTTACGGTGGTAAAGGCTGGCATTGCGACGATGCCGCCCATGGCCTTTAACGGCCTCCGGGTGCTGCTGGCGTCTGTGGTGCTGGCTGTCGTCGCATTTGCGGTGGCGGGCAAACGGAACTTCCCCTCCAAAAAAGACGCCTACGCGCTCCTGGCAATGGGCGTCATGGGCAATGGACTTTACCAGCTGATGTTCATTGCCGGCCTCTCGCGTACACGCGCGGGCATTGCCGCGTTGGTGATCGCCGCCGGACCAGCGTGGATTGCCGTGTTCTCGCGTCTGGCTGGACGGGAACGGTTGCCCGGACGGGGCTGGGCGGGCATTGGGCTGCAGCTGGTGGGCATGGCGTGCGTGGTGGCCAGCGCCGGCTTTCTGGAGGCCGACGCAACGGCGCTTGTCGGTGCGGCGTTCATCATGGGTGGCAGCATTATCTGGGCGCTGTTCACGATCATGCTGCAGCCGTATACGGCCCGTGTGCATCCGCTCCATCTCGCGTCGCTCACGCTATCGAGTGGTGCCGTACTGCTGTTCGCCGTTGGCTGGCCTTCCATTCGCACGCTGGACTTTGCCGCCATTTCGCTCACCGAATGGGGCGCCGTGGTGTACGCCGGCATCGGTGCGCTGGTGATCGCCTATTTGCTGTTCTATCGCGGCGTGCGCGTGCTGGGACCCACGCGCACGGCCATGTACGGCAACCTGCAACCGCTCATCGCGATTCTTGTGGCCTGGGCCGTGTTGCACGAGCAGCCCACTGTGTGGCAAGGTGCAGGTGGTGCCATCGTGATGGCGGGCTTGCTGCTCTCGCGTACCGCACGCATGCAGCCGGCTGGACCGGCACCACATGTCACCAACCCACCGCCGGACGCTGCTCAGGACCTTGCGGCGTGATGGCGCGGTCAACGGCGTTGCACTTGCTGCGTGCGCGTCTTCCCCGAACGTGAAAGTTTATTGTGAAGCTGATTCTGTTTGATATCGACGGTACACTGTTGTCCTCCGATGGCGCTGGACGTCAGTCGCTCGAACGCGTGCTTACCGATGTGTTCGGGAGCACGGGCGATCCCGACTACAGATACGACGGCAAGACCGATCGGCAGATCATCCGCGAGCAGATGCGCTTTGCCGGATTTGACGACGCGGCCATTGATGCGCGCCTCGATGATATTCTGGCGACGTACCTCACGCACCTTGGTGACTTGCTTGAGCGCGACCGCTCCATGGCCAGGCTGTACGACGGCGTGTTGCCGCTGCTCGATGCCGTCGAAAGTTCGGACAACGTGATCATGGGTTTGCTCACGGGAAACGTGCGCGACGGTGCGGCACACAAGCTGCGCGCGGTCGGCATTGATTTTGAGAGATTCCGCGTGAACGCTTTTGGCAGTGATCACGAGCATCGTCATGAACTGCCACGAATTGCGCAGCAGCGTGCGCAGCAAACGCTCGGGTTTGATCTGCCGGGCGACCGCGTAATCATCATCGGTGACACGCCCGCCGACATGCAGTGTGGACGCGCCATTGGTGCCCGTGCAATCGGTGTGGCCACAGGACGCTACAGCGTTGATGAACTGTCAATACATTCACCGCACGCCGTATTCGCGGACCTCACCGACACCGAGCGTGTGCTGGAGGTGCTGCTCTCGTGACGACGGTGCCCAACGCGCGCGTGGTTGGCCTGTGGCGAGGCACTGAGGTAGATACCGCCGCCACCCTGCGTGCCGAAGCCCAGGCGCTGCTGTTTGAGCGCGAGTCCGCGCCGTCCATGCGGCTGCAGCTTTCGGCGCTCGACGGCTGGCAGCTCTCCGTGTCGCAGGTGGTGCTGTATTTACACAACGGCGATGTGCTTGATGTCGCACTGCTCAGTGATTCGGCGCGCGCAACCGTGCGCACCGCACTCGATGCGGCCTGCAGTATGCCCGAGCTCACGCGCAGTCTGCGCGCTCTCGGCAGCGCTGCAGGCGAAAACGAGGCGCCGCATGATCGCTGGTTTGCACCGCTGCTCGGCTTGCGACGCGCGCTGGTTGGCGTAAGCGATCCGCTGCGGCAGGTGGCACTGTTTGACGCGGACGCGCTGGGTGCAGAACTGACACGCGCGCTGCTGGAGTTGGCGGCGCAGCGCACGGGCGGCGATGCGGCCCGTGCCCGTGCCCTGGAAGCGGTGTTTGAAGAGGAGACGGAGCTGGTGCGCGTGGCGTTGGCGCGTGCGGCGCTGGCTGCGTCGGCGCTCGAGGGCAGTGCGCCTGATTCGCGGCTGGCCGACTGGCGACGCTGGGTGGATGCGTTGCGCGAGTTGTACGAGAAAGCCGACAACGCGTGGCCGGTTATCGCCGCGTCGTACCGGGCGGGTCCGGGATAGCTGGCGTCAGCTACACCACCCCGGTTTTATCCCAACTCGCCGGCGCTTTATCCGCCGCCGAACAGCCGCAGTCGCTGGCGCACCCCGCGCTGGCTCGCGCCGCACGCCACTTGCCCAGCGCGCGACTTCCCAGAAATCCGCCGGCTGCAGCAACGATCAATACAACAATCAGTGTATCCATGGATCAGCCTCCAAAGCCGAGTGCACGTCCACCATTATACACCAGCCACGCGGCGCCGTACGCGAGTGCGAGCATATAGCCAAACTGCACGGCCGCCCATGACCAGCCAAGCCGCCCGCCGCCCGCTTCGCGCACCGTAATGGCCGTGGTACTCATGCACATGAGCGCGTATACATAAAACACCATCAGGCCAACGGCGACGAGTGTTGAGTACACCGGCGCACCGGTAACCGGATCCCGTTCCGCCTTGAGCCGGTCGCCAAGCGCGACAACGTCTTCGTCGCCACCACCCACACCGTAAATGGTACCCATGGTGGACACAAACACTTCGCGCGCGGCAAAGCTGGCAGCGATTGAGACACCAATCTTCCAGTCGTAACCCAGTGGCCGGACCACCGGCTCAATGATTTTACCAATGTGACCGAGTGCGCTGGACTCAAGCTGCTGCTCCTGCTGCGCTACCTCGGAGAGCTGCGGGTCGGCTTCGGTTTTGGGATAGGTTGCCAACGCCCACAACACAATGGACAGCGCCATGATCACCGTGCCGGCGCGTCGTACAAACAACATCGCGCGCTGCCACACCGTCACGCCCAGTGTGCGAAGACTCGGCCACCGGTACGACGGCAGCTCCAGAATCATGGGACGCACCGGACCCTTGAGCAACGTGCGTTTGAACACCGCCGCAACGGCCAGCGCGGTGAGCGTGCCCAGCAGATACATGCCCAGCAACGTTGCGCCTTGCAAACCAAATCCAAGCGGCAGTGTCATAGCCGGCACAAAGCTGCCAATGAGCAGCGTGTACACCGGCAATCGTGCCGAACAACTCATCAGCGGAACCACCATGATGGTGGCCAGTCGGTCCTGTCGATTCTCGATCACGCGCGTAGCCATGATGCCCGGCACAGCACACGCAAAGCCCGACAGCATGGGAATGAAGCTGCGACCGTGCAGACCCACCCGTCGCATGATGCGGTCCATCAGAAACGCCGCGCGCGCCATGTAGCCGCTGTCTTCGAGTATGCCGATCACCAGAAACAGAATGCTGATCTGCGGCAGAAACACCAGCACACCACCAACACCGGCAAATACACCGTCTACAATAAGTGACCGCAAGTCTCCTTCGGGCAGCAGGCTGCCAACCACCGAACCGGCGGCCGCAACAATGCTCTCAATCGCGTCCTGCAGCGGAGTGGCCCACGTAAACACCGACTGAAACACCACCGCCATCAACACCACAAACAAAATCGGTCCCATCACCCGATGCAGTGCGATGGCGTCGATTTTGTCCGATAGTGTTCGACCGTTTTCCTCGCGCGTGGTAACCGACTGCGACATGACATCGCCAATCCAGCCGTAGCGCGCGTCAGACTCGATGCGCTGCGGCGCGAGGCCGATTTGCGCGAGCACCACGGCGGCATCATGACGAGCCTGTTCAAGTCCGTCTACACTGGCCAGATGCGGTTCCGCATGCTGCACCGAGAGCAATCGCAACGCTTCGAGCTGCGCCGCAGAGTTGCTGAGTCCCGTGCCTTGCAGCAGTTCAACAACCGGCGCCAGCGCGTCTTCGACAGGCTTGGCCAACGTGAACCGGCGAGACGGAGCCGGCAGTGTGACCGCGGTTTCGCACGCCCGCGCTAAAGCATCGAGTCCCTGTGAACGCTTGGCAATGATTGGTACCACCGGCACGCCCGTGGCGTGAATGAACTCCGGTATGTCAATCACAACGCCCTTGGACTCAGCCACATCCATCTGGTTGAGCGCGATCACTACCGGTACGCCAACTTCAAGCACCTGGCTGGCCAGGTACAGATTGCGTTCGAGTTGCGCCGCGTCAACAACAACCACAATCACATCGGGGCGCCACCCATCAAGCGCGCGACCGAGCAACACTTCCAGCGCGATCTGTTCGTCGGGCGACGACGCCGACAGCGAGTAGCTGCCTGGCAAATCGAGACACGAAACACGCGTGCCACTGGCGGTGCGAAAGAATCCTTCAACACGTTCAACCGTGACGCCAGCAAAGTTTCCCACGCGCTGACGCAAGCCTGTCAGCGCGTTGAAGAGCGTGGTCTTGCCGGTGTTGGGATTGCCGACCAGCGCAAGCTTGAGAACAGCTGTATCGCTGGATGTTGGCGCGATCGGCGGCGTGGGCTCGGCGATCGGGGAAACTACGAGGTCACTCACGGCCGGAGCCGACCTGCGTGCAGCGTGCTCAGCCGCGCGCCGAACGAACGGCGGGCATTGGCTGAACGGTGATGCCGGCTGTGAGCGCCGAACCGAGTGCGAGGCGTGTACCACGCACGTCGAGTACCATGGCGTGTCGGGAGTCGATCACCGACACCGACGTTCCTTCGCACATCCCGAGCGCGCGCAGGCGACAGGCTTCGTCGGACCCACAGTTGTCGAGGCCGAGCACAGTGGCTCGGCTACCCGGAAGACACTGCGAGAGGGTGCATGGCTGAGCTGCAGAAAGCAGCCCCTCAGCGGGTAACGACGACGTCTCGAGAACAGGAAGCAAA
>JBBSPO010000045.1:0-17813 GCA_038258695.1 Gemmatimonadales bacterium
AATCTGTCCGTCGCCCAGCACCGCCGATTCAAGTCCAGACGCCACGCGCACCACATGTCGCGCAGCGTCGGCGCCGTAGCGTCGCGTCGCCGTGCGCAACAGCTGATCACCATTGACCCGCGTGCGCATCCAACGGCGCGCCAGCGTCTGGATTGCCTTGTCTACCTCGTCAATATCTTCGCTTTCAACCCACGCGTAGAGTTCGGTGCGGTTGCACGTCGCAATAAGCGCGGCCTCCGTCACCACTTCGCTACGGGCTGTTCGATAGAGCTGCGTGAGCCGCTCCTCGGACAGATGGAACTGTTCCCGGGTCGCGACGTCGGTACGGCGGAAGTCGACTGCGATCGAAATGAGCATGTGATACGAAGGTTGCGAGGAAGTATGACGACGGTCAGGCTGTCGCCAGGCCGGTGAGGTGCGCCAGATTCTTGAAAAAAATCTTGACGTGCGAAAGCGGCCTCGCCTTCACCAGGCGTTTGTTCATGTATCCATCAAACGTCAGTTCCTGCACATCGCGATCGCGGCAGATCGCCACAAAACGCTCACGACGGTTGTCGTTGTTGTACCAGAAGCGCTGCATAATGCCAAGCACACGAAACACCTGTCCGTGCTCCCACATAAAGCGACGTCGGGCACTGCGCAGGTGACGCGGGTTGCCGGTGCGCAGCGTTGCTTCGACAGCCAGTCCAACATACCGACCGCTGGTCATGGCGTAATAAATGCCTTCGCCGCTGGCCGGAGCCACGCAGCCGGCGGCATCGCCACCCACGATCACATCCCGTCCGTTGTCCCAGCGCTTGAGCGGCTCGAGCGGAATCGGTGCACCTTCGCGGCGCAGCGTGTGCGCATCGGCCAGGCCCGTGCTCTTACGCAGCTGGGCCACGGCGGAGCGCAGCTTGAATCCCTGCTGCAGCGAACCGGTCCCAATGCTGGTGGTCTTCCCGTGCGGGAAAATCCACGCGTAAAAATCGGGAGACAGCGGGCCCTGGTAGTACACATCACAGCGCTTGGCCACAAACTCTTCGCTGTCGACCGTGGGCGACTCAACAATCTCGTGATAGGCAAAGACGTGTTTCATTTTTTCGGAGCCGGGAATCGCGGCCCGGGCAACACCCGAAAGCGCTCCGTCGCAACCGATCACCATGCGCGCACGCACCTGGCGCTCTTCGCCGGAGCGTGAGCGACCGGCGGTGTACGTCATGCGCTGCACGCCGTCCTGATCGCGCTCCATGCGCAAGAACGCGCCAATGCGCCGCTCCGCGCCAGCCGACGCGGCGCGCTCACGCAGCCATTCGTCGAACACGTCGCGGTCTACCATGCCTACAAAACCCTTGCCCACGGGAATGTCCACTTTGGCGGACTTGGGCGAGATCATGCGCGCGGTATCGATGCGTGCCACCATGAGCTCTTCGGGTACATCGAAGTCTTTGAGCAGCTGTGGCGGTACTGCGCCACCGCACGGTTTGGTGCGTCCTGCCTTGTCGAGCAGCAGCACGGAACGTCCGGCCTGAGCCAGCTCATGCGCGGCCGTTGCTCCGGCCGGTCCTCCCCCCACCACCACCACGTCGAACGTTTCCATTGTCGTGCTCCAGTCTGATGTTCGCATCAGTTGCTCATTACCGCAGGCAGCATTTCGCCACGTGAGCGCATGATGTCTCCTGCATTGGCCGTTGAGGCCGAACGGAACGCCAACACGGCTGACGCAGCAAACAGCGCTGCCTCCACCGAGAAGACCACCGCGTATCCACGAATCGGTGAGCCCAGAACCGCCTGCGCGACATCCACGCCAGCGCCCCCAAGCGACACACCCAGTCCATACGCCACTGCCTGTGCGGCCCCAAAGACACCCAGGCGCAATCCGGCGCGCCCGTCTTTCGCGTCGCCGGTGAGCGCCATCATTGACCCAATCGCACCAATGGCAAACACGCCGTTGGAGAGACCGAGCAAGAAGACAATCGTGCGGAACGTGTCAACGCTGGCGATGGCCGGACTCATCACGAGTGCCACAAACATCACCGCCGACGCGGCGCATCCGGCGGCCGCCCACAGACGCAGCGAACCGTAACGCGCACCAACCAGTGCAGTCATGATCATGCCCGCCAGAACGCCGCCGTGCTGCATGCCGGCGAGCTTGGTGGTCTCTCCAGCCGACAAGCCAAACGCAATGCCGCCAAACGGCTCAAGAATGAGGTCCTGCGCGCTGTAGGCGAGCATGGCCACAAACACAAACACGGCAAACGTACGGGCCACCGGCTCGGCCCACACAGAACGCACGGCGGCGGCGAACGCGGCACCGCGATCGCTACCAGCGATGGGCTCCGGCGCGATGCGCGCACCCAGCGTGGGCTCCAGCTTGTAGAGCGTGAGCGTGGTGAGCAGCAACGCAATGGCACCAACACCAATCGTGATGAACAGCAGCCGCTGGAATCCAAACGGCTCAAGCAGTGAACCGGTGGTTGCGGTGGTCACAATGAATCCGACAATCATCAGAATCCATGTGAGTGCGGCCGCGCCAGCACGCTGCGACGGCAGGGCATGCTCAGAGATAAGCGCCAGCAATGGCGTGCCGGCCGCGCTGACACCGGCGCCGAGCACGACGAAGGCCACCGCGGCCAGCGCTACACCGAGCCACGGCGAGGTGGCCATGAGCGACACCGACATGGCCACACCAATACCACCCAACGCCAGCGTTGCCATGCCACCAATAATCCACGGCGTACGTGATCCCGCGGCATCCGATCCATGACCGAGACGCGGACGCAGGTACAGCTGTACGGCGAAATGCAACGCCACCAACGCACCTGGTACCGACGCAGGCAACGCCAGCTCAACAACCATTACGCGATTCATGGTCGCCGTCATGAGCACCACAACGGCACCAATGCACGCCTGTACCACACCGAGTCGCGCAATCTGAAGCCAGCTCATTGTGCACCACTCACAATCGCACGCAGTGCGAACGCAGTGATCATCATACCGCTCACATAGAACGGCACACCAAAAGCACTCAGGTACAGCGCCCGCTTGATCGGCTCCTGCACAAACCAGCGCATGATGCCAACCTGTGCGACAACGAGTACGGCAATCGCGATGGCGTGATACGGGCGATCCCACATGGCGAGCAACGTGATCACTACAAGCTGCGGTACAATCATGAACACCGACGCGACCCAGGCCGCACGATCCGGTCCAAGCTGCACCGGCAACGAGCGCACACCCATGCGGGCGTCGCCCTCAATCGCCTTGAAATCATTGAGCGTCATGATGCCGTGTGCGCCCAGCGAGTAGAGCCCCGCCATGGCCAACAGTTCCCACGGCAACCACGCCTGTCCAAACATGAGCGCCGCGCCGGTAACCCAGGCCAGCCCTTCATATGTGAAGCCCACCGCGGCGTTGCCAATCCAGCCATTGAGCTTGAAGCGGAACGGCGGCGCGCTGTAGCCCCACGAAAAGATCAGGGCCAGCGTCACCGCACCCAGTCCCATGGCGCCCAGAGGGATCGCGGCCACGAGTGACAGCAGCGTCCAGGCAATGGCGATGGCCAGTCCCCACTGTCCGGGAATACGACCAGACGGAATGGGGCGGTCGGGCTCGTTGATGGCGTCGACATGACGATCAAACCAGTCGTTCACGGCCTGACTGGAAGCACAGACGAGCGGGCCAGTAATGCAGATGCCAAGCGCCAGCAGGCTCCATCGTCCCGCCATGGGCAATCCCGTGCTGATGACACCGCACGAAAAGGCCCACATTGGCGGAAACCATGTGACCGGCTTGAGCAGCGTAAGAACCGCTCGAGGGTCAGGTCGCGTGGCGACCTGCTGCTGTATCGAATTGCTGACACCCATGACTGTCTAGTTTAATTGACAGTAGGGGAAAGCGCGAGGGTTTTCTTTGGAATTTTGACGCATTTTCTCTCTAATCTGCGGCTTCGCTGTCTCTTTCGGCGGCCGGAGCCACCAAACGGTGTCTACGAAGCTTGACATACAGGCTCTGACGGCTCACCCCGAGCACTTCGGCGGCCGACGTACGATTGTCGTTGGTGAGTTCGAGCGCCGCTTCTATAAAGTGGCGCTCCACCAGATCGACCGTATCTCGCACCAGATCCTTAAGCGTCACCCGTCCAACGAGGGACGTGAGGTCCTCAACGGCGCGGGTGAGGTCGCGCGCACCCTGCGGTCCGCTGGCCAGGCGACGCCCGATATCGCGCATGGTAAAGCCAATGCACGGCTCTTCGGCGTCGGGGACCCAGACGGCCGACACTTCGACTTCGGTAGACGCACCGTGTGAGCCGCGTGCAGCGGTGGCGACCAGTCGCACGGCGCCATGCTTTTTGAGCATGGAGACAAAAACCGGAAAGTCGGCGCCCGGACGGCCAATAAACGTGCCCAGGAGCGCCCCGCGCGCCTGTTCCAGCGACGCCAGCTCGGCGACGTCCAGAAAGGACCGGTTCGCTTCGAGAATGTGGCCGTCGAGGTCGGTGACTACGAACGCATCGGGGGAGCGTTCAATAAGCGTGCGGATCCGACTTTGCGCTCCCGACTCGACTTCGACGCCTTCACCGAGATCGGCTGGCGACAAGCGCACCAGCAGCAGCGTGGCCGATTCCTGGCGGAAGCAGGAGGCGGACACATGCCATGTACGGTCCGAATCGGTGAGCGGGATGGTGACGTCGCCGGCTCGTCCAGCACCACGGGCGGCGGTGATCAGCTCTTCGAGAGTGCGGGCCGACGGCGCATCAACACCAAATGGGAATGTGCGGCCGATCAGCCGCTCGCTCACGTCGCCAAACACCTGTCCGGCCGCCGAGTTGGCGTCCAGTACTTTCATGGTACCTGCGTCGAGCACCAGAATCCCGTCGCTGGCCAGCTGGAAGAGCAACCGGTAGCGCGTCTCAACGTGGCGCAAGCGCCAGTAGTCGCGCTCCATGGCCTGCTGTGCTTCGACCAGTCGCTGCTGGAGCGACGAGAGGTGTCGCATGTCTCGGCCAATGGCAACGACGCTGCCATCGTGCCCCACGCGCACCGCGGTGTAGGCGATGGGCAGGTCGGCGCCCGTATGCGTGGTGTGGTTGACCTGTCGGCGCTTGGACACGCCTTTGGTGGCGACCTCGCGCAACAGCGTCTCAATTTTGAGCTTGGTATCGTTGGTGGCCGTGTCTTGCCACGAGCGACCGACCCACTCGCGCGGCAGGTCCACGGCCACGTCGCTTGGGCCCACCGAGACGTCGCGGACAACGCCTGCAGGATCTACGAGAACGGCGATATCACCCGCGACCGCGAGCAGGCTCGCGGCCGCCCGGGCGTCGAGCGCTTTAAACGCAGGATCACTGGCGTCAAACAATTTCACGCGGTTGGCCGGAATCGCTTTGGTATGCACTGCTGTCTGAGGAGTGAGACACTACAGCGCTGCCATTGATGAGGTCGCGAATGACTTGAGGGGCATCACGTGCGTCGCGCGCCCAACCGTCAGCGCCAACCCGCTTCACGAGTTCGTGCTCAAGGGAGAACACCTGTCCCCCCACGAGAATCTTGACGTTGGGGTTTCGCGAGGCGGCTTTGATGCGCACGATTTCACGCTTGAGGCCACTGAGCTTGCTGTCACAGCCGGCCGAAAATCCGATCACATCGAACCAGTCGGTGCGGACCTGATTGAGCAGGTCTTCTTCAGACCACGGCGCGCCCACCATAACGCGGAACCCATCGCGCATGAGGAACTCCGCTACGAGAATGAGGCCAAGCGTATGCTGCTCGCCGGGGAGGCAGGTCAGCAGAATGCTGCCCTCGCTCTCCGGCATGTGCTGCGAATCTGATTGAAAGTTCTGGCTGAGGTCGCGCAGCACCCGATGCAAGCGACCAAGCGCCACCGTCACGTCGACAAAGCTGCATTCGTCATCTTCCCATCGGATGCCAAGTTCCCGAGCTGTGGGGGCCAGCAAGTCCATGAAGACGGACTCCACTTTGGCCCCTTCGGCCAGCAACTTTTGCACAAAAGCGGCAGCGGCAGCGTCGCTTTCGCCAATCACCTCAGCGATAAAGAGCTCGACGTCGGCGTCTCCGATGATACGGAGCTGGGCCGGGTCGGCCGTTGGCGGAATGGAACCTGCTCGGTGGGCCATCAGCATTCTCGGGACAAGTTCGGTCTCGATAGTGCGCTCAATCGCGCGCTCACGTGTCGCGTCCGCCCGTGTGGCGGGATCGCGGGGGGGCGTTTTCTGCATGGATCGCTGTGGCTCAGGCAAGTCAGTAGCGACCCGAGTGGAATGTTGGCCGTGCATGGTCCAGAGACCTCCGGCGGGGGAACAATCGTGTAATATCCTATTAACGCACCGCAGTATGTGGTCCGGGATCAAAGTTGTCAAGAATAATTGACGTAAACTTTCCTTGACAACTTGGGGTGCTTTGTCGTATCGTCTTGCCACCTGGGTAGCGAACCCCCGGATATAGGCGGCAATGAACGTGTTAGAGAATCAATCGGGTCGTGCGGCCAAGCCGTACGTACCACTGTACACCCCTGAGCAGCGAGTCCGACGTGATCGGACCCGCTGGACGCTGGTACAAGGCATCCTCGCCCCGCTTCAGCTGGTGGCGATGATGGTGTCTGTCATTTTGGTCGTTCGCTATCTGCGAACGGGCGAGGGATTGCTCGCGGCCAACGTTTCGGTGATCGTCAAGACGCTGTTCCTCTACGTCATCATGGTGACCGGCGCCATCTGGGAGAAGGTGGTGTTTGGTCAGTACCTCTTCCACGACAAGTTTTTCTGGGAAGATGTCGTCAGCATGGTGGTGATCTCCCTGCACACGGTTTACCTCTACGGCTTGTTCGCCGACTGGACGCCACAGGGCAACCTGGTGATCGCGCTGGCCGCCTACGCCTGCTATACGGTGAACGCCATTCAGTTTCTGCTCAAGTTGCGTGCAGCTCGCATGGCCGATGCGCAGCACACTGGGCCCGCGACCTCCGGAGTCACCGCATGAGCGCGACTTTGCCAATGAGCGCACTAAAAGGTTGCGGCGATATGCCGGAGCCCCTGGTGCGCAACGCCACGCATTTGCCGGTGCTCAAGGAGCGCGGACAGCGTGAAGTGTTTTGTGGACTTACCGGCATTGTGTGGCTGCATCGCAAGATGCAGGATGCATTCTTCATGGTGGTGGGCTCACGCACCTGCGCACATCTCATCCAGTCCGCGGCCGGCGTGATGATTTTTGCCGAGCCACGATTCGCGACCGCCATTCTGGGCGAACGCGATCTGGCCGGACTGGCCGACGCTAACGACGAGCTCGATCGCTGCGTGACGCAGCTGCTCGAGCGTCGCCCCGACATCAAGACGCTGTTTCTTGTGGGCTCGTGTCCGTCGGAAGTCATCAAGCTGGATCTGGCGCGCGGTGCTGAACGACTCAACGAGCGCTTCTTCCCGCAGGTACGTGTACTCAACTATTCCGGCAGCGGAATTGAGACCACGTTCACGCAAGGCGAAGACACCTGCCTCAAGAGCATGATTCCGCACATGCCGGCCGCTACGGGTACGGCCACGGAGCTGATGGTGGTTGGCACGCTGGCTGATGTGGTGGAAGACCAGTTCATGCGCATTTTTAATGACATGGGCGTGGGGCCGGTGCACTTCTTCCCCCCCCGCATGGCGCGTGATCTGCCACCAATCGGACGCAACACCCGCTTGCTGTTGGCCCAACCGTTTTTAAGTGAAACGGTACGCGCGCTGCAGGCACGCGGTGCGACGCTGTTGTCGTCGCCATATCCGTTTGGTGTGAATGGTACCACGGCGTTTTTCAGAGCCGCCGGTGCCGCATTCGACGTGTCGGACGAGCGGGTGGCCGAGGCCATTCGCGCTCCGGCTGAACGCGCCACGAAATCGCTGGTGCGCTATCGCGAACAGCTTCAGGGCAAGCGCATTTTTTTCTTTCCCGATTCGCAGCTTGAGATTCCCCTGGCGCGCTTTTTGTACCAGGAGTGCGGCGTCGAGCTTATTGAAGTGGGTAGTCCGTATCTCGACCGATTGCTGGTGGAAGCCGAACTGCCGCTGTTGCCTGACACGATCACGCTCAGCGAAGGGCAGGATGTTGACAAGCAGTTGGATCGTTGCCGCGCCGCGCGCCCCGACTTGACGGTGTGCGGGCTTGGCTTGGCCAACCCGCTCGAAGCCGAAGGGTTACGTACCAAGTGGTCGATTGAACTCGTGTTCTCGCCCACACACGGCTACGACCAGGCCGCCGATCTGGCTGAACTGTTTGCGCGCCCGCTTGATCGCGCGCAACGCCTCACTGTGTAGACGAGACCACGCACCATGCAGCTCACGCTCTGGACGTACGAAGGACCACCGCACATGGGTGCGATGCGTATCGCCACCTCAATGGAAGGCGTGCACTACGTGCTGCACGCACCGCAGGGCGATACGTACGCTGATTTGCTGTTCACCATGATTGAACGACGCGATAAGCGTCCGCCGGTCACGTACACCACATTCCAGGCACGTGATCTGGGTGGTGACACCGCCGAAATGGTGAAAACAAGTGTTCGTGAAGCCTACGAACGCTTCAAGCCACGTGCGATGTTGGTGGGTGAATCGTGCACGGCTGAAATCATTCAGGATCAGCCGGGTTCGCTGGCCCAGAGCATGGGGCTGCCCATTCCGGTGGTGAATCTCGAACTGCCGGCGTACTCCAAAAAAGAAAACTGGGGCGCCAGCGAAACGTTCTACCATCTGGTACGCACGTTGCTGCTGCCGAAGGTGCCGGCACCTGGTACCGCGCGCGACACACGTCCCGCGACGCGCCGTCCTCGTGCGAACCTGCTGGGCCCCACGCTGTTGGGGTTCCGCAATCGTGATGATGTCAAGGAAGTCACTCGGCTGCTCAGTGATCTGGGTGTCGATGTGCACGTGGTCGCGCCACTCGGTGCCACGCCGGAATCACTCATGACGATTCCCGACGCCGACTTCAACGTGTGTCTGTATCCGGAAATCGCCGACACGACGTGTCGCTGGTTGGAGAAGAGTTTCGGCATGCCCACCGTGAAAACCGTGCCGCTGGGCATTGGTGCGACACGTGAGTTCATTCTGGAAGTGGGCACGGTGGCCGGCATTGATGTGGAGCCGTTCCTTGAGCGTGAGCGCCTCGGCGTCTCGCAAATGGATTCGTCGCAGTCGCTGCTGCCGTGGTATTCGCGCTCTGTTGACGCGACCTATCTCACGGGCAAGCGCGTCTTCATTTTTGGTGACGCTACACATGTAAAGGCCGCCGCACGCATTGCGTCGCAGGAACTGGGCTTCACGATTGTTGGACTCGGCACGTACAGCCGCGAGTTTGCGCGTGACATCCGCGAAGTGGCCAAGCTGTACGGCGTTGAAGCGGTCATCAGCGACGACTATCTCGATGTAGAAAAGGCCGTTGGTGACGCCGCGCCGGAGTTGGTGCTTGGTACACAAATGGAACGCCACATCGCCAAGCGATTGGGCGTGCCGTGTGCCGTCATCTCGTCGCCCATTCACGTGCAGGACGTGCCCGCGCGCTTTTCGCCGCAGATGGGTTTTGAAGGCGCCAACGTGATTTTTGATACGTGGGTGCACCCGCTCATGATGGGTCTTGAGGAACATCTGTTGCAGATGTTCCGCGAGGACTTTGAGTTTGCCGACGGGGCGGTGCCGAGTCACTTGCACAGTGTGCATGGGGCGTCGGCGGTGGCGGAGCCAGCAGCGGGCAGCGCTGCATTGTCCGGCGCTGCGACCGCAGTGGGCGGCGTTGTTGCGGCCGCAACCGTCGCGGCACCAACGGCGGCACCAAGCGCCGCACCAACGGCGGCACCAATGGCCACTGCAATCGACGAACCGGCGCTTCTGGCGACCGACGCCGAATGGCTGCCCGATGCCGAGAAAGAACTCAAGAAGATCCCGTTCTTTGTGCGCGGCAAAGCCAAACGCAATACGGAGCGCTACGCACTCGAGCATGGTGTAGCGCACATCACCGTGGACACGCTCTACGAGGCCAAAGCCTTCTATGGCCGCTAAGAAGTCTGTGCTCGGCGTGAACAACACGCCGGTTCGCTTTGTGATCGTCACGCTCGACGCGCATCTGGCCGATGCTTTCGAGCGTGCGCGTGTCGCATTGCAGCGCGACATGCCCGGTCTTCAGCTGTCCATGCACGTAGCGGCCGATTGGGGCACCGATCCGGCCGCGGCCGAACGCGCGCGAGAGGACATTGCGCGAGCCAACTTTATTGCCTGTACGCAGCTGTTTCAGGAAGAGTACGCCAAAGAAGTGCTTGAGGCGGTGCAGGCACGCCGCCTGCAGGCGGACGCTGTGTTGTGCGCGCTGTGCACACCGGAGCTGGTGAAGTGCACGCGACTGGGCCGCTTTGATATGAGCAGCCCCGAGAACCCCGGACGGTTTTCGCCGCTCACATTGCTCAAGAAGTTGCGTGGCTCACGCGACGACGGAAAATCGAGCGGCGAGCGTCAAATGAAAGCATTGCGCACGCTGCCGGCGATTCTCCGCTTCGTGCCGGGTAAGGCGCAGGATGTGCGCGCGTATTTGTTGCTGCTGCAGTACTGGCTGGCCGGTTCGGACAACAACATTGAGCAGATGATTCGCTATCTCATTGATCGCTTCGCAGCGGGCCCGCGCGAATCGCTCAAAGGTGCGCTGGCGCCGCGCGATCCGGAACAGTATCCGGAAACCGGCGTGTGGCATCCGTCGCTCGATGGTCGCGGTCTCACGGAAAATGAGCGTGCGCTACCGCAGGCGGGGCGCAACGGCACCGTGGGCGTGTTGGTGGGACGGTCGTACTTGCTGAGTGGCAACACCGCGCACTATGCGGCGGTGCTCACTGCACTTGAAGCACGTGGACTGCGTGTGATTCCGGCGTTTTCGTCGGCGCTTGATGCGCGTCCGGCCATTGAGCGGTATTTCCGCGACAAGAATGGGCGCACGCTTATTGATGCGATGGTCAACCTCACCGGCTTTTCGCTGGTGGGTGGTCCGGCGTACAATGATTCCGCGGCCGCGCAGGTGGTGCTTACGCAACTTGATGTGCCGTACCTGTCGTTGCAGACGCTGGAGTTCCAGACCATTGAAGAGTGGCGCGCCGATGCGCGTGGACTCAATCCGTTGCAGGCCACGTTGCAAGTGGCCATTCCGGAGTTGGACGGCGCGATTGTGCCCACCGTGTTTGGTGGCAAAGGACGCGCGCCCGATGGTTCGGCTGCGGCGGCGTCCGAGCCCATTGCAGAACGTGTGGAACGGGTGGCTGAACGCGTGTCACGTTTGATCGCGCTGCGCAAGACGCCTCGTGACCAGCGCAAGGTGGCCATCATTTTGTTTAACTTCCCGCCCAATGCGGGTAACACCGGCAGTGCCGCGTACCTGGCCGTGTTTCCGTCGTTGCAGCGCACGCTGGCCGCGCTCAAGGAGCAGGGCTACGATGTGGAGTTGCCGGCCAGCCCCGACGATTTGCGTGAGCGCCTTACGCAGGGCAACCGGGAACAGTACGGCACACCGGCCAATGTGCACACGCGCATTGCCACCGACGATCATGTGCGCCGCGAAGTGTGGCTCAACGAAATTGAAAAAACGTGGGGTCCGGCACCAGGCAAACAGCTGACCGATGGTCAGTCGCTGTTTGTGATGGGACTGCAGCTGGGCAACGTGTTTATTGGTGTGCAGCCATCGTTTGGTTGGGAAGGCGATCCCATGCGCTTGTTGTTTGAGGGCGGTTTCTCGCCCACGCACGCGTTCAGTGCCTTTTATCGCTGGCTGGCCGAAGACTACCGGGCCGACGCGGTGCTGCACTTTGGTACACACGGTGCACTGGAGTTCATGCCGGGCAAACAGGCTGGACTCGATAGCACCTGCTGGCCCGAACGTCTGATTGGCGATTTGCCCAACGTGTATTTGTACGCGTCCAACAACTCGTCCGAAGGCACACTCGCCAAGCGACGTGGTAACGCCACGCTGGTGTCGTATCTCACGCCGCCCATCACGAACGCGGGCCTGTACAAAGGGTTGCTGGAGCTCAAGGCCACGCTCGACCGCTGGCGTCAGCTTGATCGCGCGCAGTCCGAAGAAGCGGGTGCGTTGCGGGTGCTGGTGCAGCAGCAGGCGGCCGCCGTTGAACTCGCGGCCGCGGAACCAGCGTGGTCACTGGGCGAAATGGATGATCGTGTGGCCGAGTTGCGCGAGCGGTTGCTAGAACTGGAGTACGCGCTCATTCCATTGGGGTTGCATGTGGTGGGTGATGGCATGCCTCCTGAAGCCCGTGTGGATGTGCAGCTGGAGATCGCGCGCGGTGGCCGTCCGGAGCGGGAGCTGGCGTCGCTGGAAGAGTGCATGGCTGGTACGACGGCCAACTCCGAACAACGTCGCACGGGCATGACATTGGCGCGCGCTGGTGTGGAACGTCTGGTGCAAGGTGCAACGGTGCAGGATTCACTGCGCGCCATTATGCAGGCTGCGGCCGATGCGCAAATCACGGTGCACGATCAACGCGCCGTGGAACAGCATCTGGAGCTCATGCTTGAGCTCGAGCCCAAGCTGAGTGAGGATCACGAAGTGCCGGGTGTGCTGCGTGCGCTTGATGCACGCTACGTGCCGCCGGCACCGGGTGGTGACTTGCTGCGCATGCCCGCCGTGTTGCCAACGGGTCGCAACTTGTACGGCTTTGATCCCTATCGTGTGCCCAGCGCCATGGCCATGCTCGAAGGCCGCGTGCGCGCTGAGTCGTTGCTCAAGCGTCATGTGGACGACACCGGTGCGCTGCCGGAAACGGTGGCCGTGGTGTTGTGGGGCACGGACAATCTCAAGAGCGAAGGTGCACCGCTGGCGCAGGTGATGGCGCTCATGGGTGTGGTGCCGCGCTTTGATTCAGTCGGACGCCTGTGCGGTGCGCGGTTGCTGCCGCTTGAGCAGCTGGGTCGTGCGCGTGTTGATGTCGTCATTACGCTGTCCGGTATCTTCCGAGACTTGCTGCCATTGCAGGTCAAACTGCTGGCCGAAGCGTGTCAGCTGTGCGCCGAAGCAAATGAAGATCCGTCCATGAACTTCATTCGCAAGCATACGCTCGAAACGATGGAAGCCACCGGCGCCTCGCTGCAGGACGCAGCGCTGCGGGTGTTCTCCAACGCCGACGGTGCGTACGGTTCCAACGTGAACCTGCTCATTGAAACGGGTCGTTGGGAAAACGAAGATGAACTGGCCGATCAGTTTGTGCAGCGCAAGTCGTTTGCGTACGGCACCAATGGCCGGCCGGTGGCGCAGCCCGAACTCATGAAGCGCATTCTGGCCACGGCCGAAGTGTCGTTTCAGGGGTTGGATTCGGTCGATCTTGGTGCCACGGATATTGACCAGTATGTGGAATCGCTGGGTGGTGTCACGCGTGTAATCGCGCAGCAGCGCGGTGGCGATACGCCGGCTGTGTACCTGGGTGATTATTCAGGTGCGCAGGGCAAGGTGCGCACGCTCAGCGAACAGGTCGAGCTGGAGAGTCGTACAAAGCTGCTCAATCCCAAGTGGTACGAAGGACAGTTGGAATACGGATATGAAGGGGCGCGCAACCTTACCGGACACGTGTGCACGACGCTGGGTTGGTCGGCCACGGGTGGTGCGAAGGCGGTGCCCCAGTGGGTGTACGGTGAAGTATCAAATACGTTCATGTTGGACAAGACCATGCGGGATCGACTCGCCGAGTTGAATCCCAATGCCGCGCTGGGCATGGCTCAGCGTCTGCTGGAGGCGACCGATCGTGGATACTGGTCGCCCGACGACGCGACTCTTGATGCACTGCGCGAAGCCGCTGCAGAGCTCGAAGATCGTCTCGAAGGCGTTTATGCGGTTACCTGAGCCTTCGCACATGCGAAGTTTAGTGGGAGAGTGACGTGGCTACATCAATGAAACTGCCGATTATGGATTCGGTCGGCGATGGAGAAGGCAGCGTACAGGTGCACCTTGATGGCGATCAGAAGATCGACGGCGCGCTGGTAATCGCTGTGTACGGCAAGGGAGGCATTGGCAAGTCCACGACATCATCCAACCTGTCGGCTGCGTTTTCCAAGCTGGGCAAGCGTGTGTTGCAGATTGGTTGTGATCCCAAGCACGACTCCACGTTTACGCTCACCAAGCGCATGGTGCCCACGGTGATTGACGTGCTCGAGTCGGTGGACTTTCACGGCGAAGAGCTGCGCCCCGAAGACTTCATGTTTGAAGGCTACAATGGCGTGATGTGCATTGAGTCGGGTGGTCCGCCAGCTGGTACCGGTTGTGGTGGCTACGTGACCGGTCAGACGGTGAAGCTGCTCAAGGAACATCACCTGCTCGAAGACACGGACGTGGTGATCTTTGACGTGCTGGGAGACGTGGTGTGCGGAGGTTTTGCCGCACCGCTGCAGCACGCGCATTATTGCCTGATTGTCACCGCCAACGATTTCGACAGCATCTTTGCCATGAACCGCATCATTGCCGCGATTCAGGCCAAGGCCAAGAACTACAAAGTGCGACTGGGCGGTGTGGTGGCCAACCGTGCCCGCGAGACCGACGAGATTGACAAGTTCAACGCGCGCGTTGGACTCAAGCTCATGGCGCACTTCAAGGATGTAGACGCGATTCGCAAAAGCCGTCTCAAGAAGATGACGGTGTTTGAAATGGAAGCGACGCCCGAGATGGTGGAAGTACAGAACGAATATCTCAAGCTGGCCAGCAAGATGCTCAACGAAGTGGAGCCGTTGTACGCCACGTCGCTCAAGGATCGCGAGATCTTTGACCTGCTCGGGTTTGATTGATGTCCAGCACGCTGCCGCATGAGACGCACGCTCCCGTTGGGGGCGATGCGTCGCGTGCATCTCAGAATGTGCATGCATCGCAGGATTCGCATGCACCATCACCGACTTCAGGTTCGTCGTTCGAGGGAACGCTGACAGGGGGTTCGCACGTCGCATCGGACAAGTACCTCGAGCGGCGGGCCTGGATTGGTGAATACTTTGACCGCACGGCGGCAGCTGGCTGGAAAGCGCTTACGAGCGATGAAAAAGTCTCGCGGGTACGGGCGACCGTGCGCGCGGGCCGCGATACGATGCGTCACACGTTGCTGTCGTTTTTACCTGAGGACCTCAAAGGCTGGCGCATTCTCGATGCCGGCTGCGGTACGGGCATGCTGGCGGTGGATTTGGCGCAGCGTGGTGCCCATGTCACCGCGGTGGACCTGTCGCCCACACTTGTGGGTTACGGAGTGGAGCGGGCGAAAGCGGCTGGTGTGGCAGATCGCATTGATTTCCACGCTGGTGATATGCTCGATCCCGCGTTTGGCGGTACGGTGGACGCGGTGGTGGCCATGGATTCGGTCATCCACTACGACCTGCCGCACATGCTCGAAGCGCTCGCGGCACTTGCGATTCGCACGCGCGGCCCCATCGTTTATACGGTGGCGCCATGGACCCCGGTGCTCGGCACGCTGCTCGCGATCGGACGCCTGTTTCCGAGCCGCGATCGGTCGCCGCGCATTGTGCCCATGTCGGAGCGTCGCCTGCGGGCGGCGATTGCACAATCGCCAGCGTTGGCGTCGTGGCGAAGTGGCCGCACGCAGCGTGTAGAGCGCGGGTTTTACAGAAGCCAGGCGTATGAACTGTTACCTGCAGTTGGCGCGCGCACGAGTGGCGCGGTGTCGACTGCTACATCAGGAGCACAGGCATGATCGGATGGATGGTGGGCGGTGTGCTGGCGGTGGTGGCTGCGACGTGGTATTTCGCCAGCCGGCGCTCCGATGTGCGCTGCACGGTGGATCTGGAAGCCACGCACGATCACTTTCACGCACACGTTGACCTGGATGGCGTGAACATCGATCCAGGTGATTCGGTGCTGGTGCACAACACACCCAGCCGGATTCCGTTTGGTACGGTGGAGACGTTTGAAAGCACGGCCACCGTGTACCGCGCCAGCTGGTTCAAACGACAGATGGTCCGCCTGTTTGGCAGCACCGAAATTTCGGCGCTGTACGAAGTCGGATTCGAAGGCTAAGAGGCATAGACATCATGTACGAAACCACTACACAGGCACCGCTTCGGGCACGGGTTGCTCCCAACGAGAGCACCAAGCTCGCCCAGCAGGACGCGATGCTCACGCCGCGTTTTTATACCACGGATTTCGAGCAGCTGAACGCGCTCAAAGTCACGCCCGAAAATCGCCCCATGTGGGACGCGATCCTCAAGGAGTTCCGCGACGATCCCAATAAAACGCACTTCAAGCGGAACGCCGATTTCGACGCGAACTTTGACGACATGGATCCGGCGCTGCGCGAGCAGTTCATGGATTTCCTGGTGAGCTCGGTTACGGCCGAGTTTTCCGGGTGTATTCTGTACGCCGAAATCAAGAAGCGCGTAAAGAATCCCGATGTGCGCGAGCTGTTTGGCTTTATGAGTCGTGATGAAGGACGCCACGCTGGTTTTATCAACCACACGCTGAACGATTTCAATGTGGCGGTGGATCTTTCGTTTTTGACGAAGGCCAAGAAGTACACGTTCTTCCAGCCCAAGTTCATTTATTACGCCACGTACCTATCGGAGAAGATCGGGTACGCGCGCTACATCACGATTTATCGCAACTTCGAGAAGAAGCCGGACAAACGTTTTCATCCCATTTTCAAGTGGTTTGAAAACTGGTGCCTTGATGAGTTCCGCCACGGCGAGGCGTTTGCTGTGCTCATGCGCTCCAACCCGGAGCTGCTGGAAGGGCGCAACAAGTTGTGGATTCGCTTCTTCTTGTTGGCGGTGTTCTGCACCATGTATGTACGCGACCATGCACGACGTCCGTTCTTCAACGCCATGGGCCTCGAGCCTGATGCGTTCGATCGTGACGTCATCAAACTCACGAATCTGATCAGTCGTCAGGTGTTTCCCGAAACCATTGACACCGACAACCCGCGCGTGTGGGAACTGATGGATGAGATGTGGCACAACACGGAGCGCATGAATGAGATCGAGAAGGCCGGCGGCGTGTTGTCGTCGGTTCGGATCGCGGCGCTCAAGGGTGCCAACGCGTTGGTGTTCCTGAAGCTGTTTCTTATCACGCCGCACCGGCAGGCGCTGCCGGCCGACGTGCGCGTTCAGCCTGTGTGGTGAGGGGCTACTGATGGCCGGTGGAGTTAACGCAGCGTTGATTCGTACGTGGTCCCGGATCGGGATCAAGTACATGCCATTCGCAGATGTGGCAACGGCCGAGGTGCCGTTGTCGCGCCTGCTGCGACTGGCGTTGTTTCAGCTGTCGGTTGGTATGGTGCAAACGCTGTTTGTTGGCACACTCAACCGCGTGATGATTGTGGAGCTGGCTGTACCGGCATCCATTGTGGCCATCATGTTGGCGATTCCGCTGTTGGTCGCGCCCTTCAGGGCGTTGGTAGGCTTCAAGTCCGATACGCACCGCAGCGTATTGGGCTGGAAGCGCGTGCCGTATTTGTGGATTGGTACGCTCATGCAGTTTGGTGGGCTGGCGATCATGCCTTTTACATTGCTGGTTTTGTCCGAAGCCGGACAGCGTGCACCCGTGTGGGCGGCGTGGGGGCTTACCGGTCTGGCGTTTCTGCTGGTTGGCGCCGGTGCGCACACCACACAGACCGCGGGCCTGGCGCTGGCCACTGATATCGTCAAGGAAGACAAGCGTCCGCGCGTTGTCGCCCTCATGTACCTCATGATGTTGCTCGGCACGCTCATCTCAGCACTGTTGCTGGAGCAGTTGCTGCGTGACTTCACGCCGTACAAGCTCATTCAGGTAGTGCAGGGCACGGCGGTGTTTACAGTGGTGTGCAACATCGCGTCGTTGTGGAAG
>JBBSPO010000046.1:0-17530 GCA_038258695.1 Gemmatimonadales bacterium
ACTGGCCGCACTCACCTTTGTGTTGCTGCCGCTATTGAGCGCGGTCGACGAAAACGAAAGTCCGCGTTCGGCCTATTCGCGCGATGTCACGCGAGCGGTGCAGCGCTCCAACATTGCGCCCGACCAAGGTCTCGCGCTCGAAGCGTTGCGCGAGATCGAGTTTGATCAGGCCACCGGCAAGTTGTCCGACAGTGACTACGCTGAGCTAAAAGCCAAGTACACCGCGCTGGCGCTGGCCGAGCTGCGCGAGCAGGACGACGCCGGCATCACGAACGTGGCGCGGGAAGCACTGGCAGACGGTGAAGACCCGGTTGAGGCGGCAGTGCGCGCCGTGCAGTCACGTCGTCCCAACTGCGGCACATGCGGACCGCGTCCCGAGAGTGATTCGGTGTACTGCTCGTCGTGCGGCTCGTACTTGCCGGGTGCGTGCGGATCGTGTGGCGCAAAGATCACGCAGCCTGGCGCGCGATTCTGCACCGGCTGCGGTGGGCAGTTGGCGGCGGCGTAACCGCCGCTGTCTACATCGCTGCTTGCATTGATCGCAGACCAACCGACGTTCACCAAGCGTGGGCGTGCACGCGTCGTCCGTCGTGGCGACGGTGTCTATGCCGTGTCGTTCCTGGACGTGCTTCGGGAACACGTCCCAGGCTGAAGGTGGTCGTGCCGGGCATTACGTTTCGCGTTCTGGTCCGCTTCCGCTGCTTCACCACGTCGGATGTGGTCTGCTTGTTTCGCGTGATAACACTGAGTAATACTCAGTATGTCACTGCAGCCACCGTACGCCCGGATCGCCATCACGCTTCCGCCGGAAACTCTGGCCGCAGCAGACCGGTTGGCGCGTGCGCAGGATCGCTCCCGCAGCTGGATCGTGTCCGAAGCGGTGCGGCGCTATGCCGCCTTGATAGAGACGGCGCCGGACCCGAATCCTGCAAGCGCTGGACTTGGCGCCTCCCGCACGATGCAGCTACTGCGCGACCTCGCGCTCACGCCGGAACAGCGCGTCCATGTCGCCGACGAAACACTGCTGGCGCATGATGACAACACGTTCAGGGTTGTCCGCGAGTCGCGCAGCTTCGATCGCTATGAGGATTTTCTCGATTGGAAGCGTGATCGGCACCTCACGCCATGACCGCGTTTAAGAGCCGCATTGCGCGCGTCTGCCATCCGCTAAACCTTGCCGAGGCCCGCTATCTCCTTGTGGGCGCCACGGCCATGCAGCTCTGGGGGACCACCCGCGCCACGCAGGACATCGATATCCTCATTGAACCGTCGGTAGAAAACACCACGCGCGTGCTGGCGGCGCTCGCCACGCTGGGATTTGGCATGGCCGCCGAGCTCGACCCAGCAGACGTGGCGTGCCGGCCCGTCACCATGATTGGCGATATCCCCAACGTGGATGTGCTCACGCGCGCGTGGAATGTGGTCTGGGCGCAGGCGCACCCACGCGCGCACCATTTCACGGTTGAAGGCGTGACAATCCCCACCGCGTCGATCGATGACCTGATTGATTCGAAGCGGACCGGACGTTTGCAAGACGCCGCCGACATTGAAGTCCTGGAGGCAATCAAGCACTTTCGGAGCAACGGGTAGCCGGCGGCTCAGCCCTCGAGGAAGACGTCACGATTCGCGCCTTAGCGCGCGGTGAGTAAGTCCGGCACCTTGCCAGCCTGTGCGATGATGTGTGGCGAGGGATGCATGTAAACAGCTGCCAGCCGATCATACGGGAAGAGCGCGCGTGTTCGCATTTGGTGCTCGGGTCGACTCAGACCTGCCCCCATCGTCAACCACCTACTCGGCTCAGGACCCGTGGTGTCGCCTCGTCGAAGCCTGGCAAGAGAGCATAGATCAAGGCGAGAGGTCACGCCAAGTCCGGCTGACTCATCATCGTCGATTGCCAGGATCGGCCCAGGCATAACGCGAATCATTTCTCCCGCCGACTGCCAGCCTGCGAGCGTTGACATGCTGAGCAGCTCTGGCGGGCCCTTCAGACATCCTCCCTCACCGTCCGAACGGCAAACCGCCTCACTGGCGCCGCCGCCCTGGACGCCGAACGAGGCGGCCGTTACCAGGCCACCACCACGCCCGACTTCCAGTGCGCCAGCGACTCGCTGTGAGGTCCAGGTAGACGGCACCGGTCCCCTCTTTCAGAGGCTCTGACTCACGCGCCGTGACGCGGCCCAGAGTCCCCTATCCCCGCTCCAACCCCTCCAACTTTCGCACCGCCAACCGCAGCGGCAGCAGCGTAAACGCCGCACAGGTGACAATGACCAGTGCAAACGGCAGCGCCAGACGTGTTGGATCAAACGCCCAGCCAAAATGATCGGCCATGATGAAGCGCGCCGCCGGTCGGCCGGTGCCGTACGCAATCGTGGCAATCAGCACAATCGCCGACAACATGAACAACAGTCCACCAAAGGAAGTGGGTATCTGCGCGGCATTCTCGGCGTCGTACTGCGGATAAAACGTGCCAAAGCTCAGCGCCATGGCGGTGAGCGGAAACACGAGGCACGCAATGGCCAGTGTTGAGACCACGTGTACAAACAGCGTCACGTCGAGCAACAGGTTGGTAGCCACGACCAGCACAATGGCCAGCACAAACAACGGCACAGCGCCTACCCAGAACTTGGCCCACAACAAGTCGCGCATGTCCAGCGGACTTGAACGCAGCAGCCACAGCGCGCGACCTTCAAGACTCACTGACGGAAACACAAACCGTCCGGCAATGGACGCGAGCACAAAACCGGCGACGGCCAGATTCAAGAACGGCACCAGCTGACGCAGCAGCACTGTCACGCCTTCGCCGGTCAGCGGCAGGTAGCGCACGTTGGCCACGTACACCACGAGTAGTACAAACAGCAGAATAAGCTGACTCCACTGCGTGGTATCGCGCGCAAAAATCTTGAGCTCCTTGAGCACCAGCTCGCGGCGGTGCGGTGGAAGCCACGCAAACACGCGGTCAATAAACGGCCGCACGGTGACCGCCTTGTGCCTGCCCGCGCCCTCCTGCGCTGAACTGAACCCGCGTGCCCACAACAGTCGGTGTGCTGCAAAACCCGCGGCCAGCAACGCAACCGACGCGCCCCACAAGCGCAGCAGCGCCGTACTGATCGGCCCACCGCGCAAATAGTTCATGATCGCATCGCTGGCCCACTCACTGGGCAGCCACGGTGAACTTGGCGTATCAATGGCCGCCACAAAGTCCATGAAGTTTTCAAAGCCTTCGGGCTTCACCAACTGCTCGGGACGCGCCATGCGAAACATCACCAGCAGCGTGGCAATGGCCAGCACCGTGACCACACTCAGAATGTCGCGCGTGCGGCGGGCCGGAAATATGTTGGCCAGCAGCAGTGTGGTGAGTGAGCCGAGCACTGTGGGGATCAGAAAAAACGGCACTAACACCAGCAGTGCAAAGCCCACAAACTGCGGGCCACCCTGATACACTACGCCGTACGCCGACAGCAGCGGCAACAGCAGCAGCATCACCATCCAGTTGGCGTGCACACCGGTTTCTACCAGCCGAGCGCCGTACAGTGAACCTCCAGGCACGGGAGCGGCGGCCAGCTGATCGAGATCGCGCGCCAGAAATCCGCTTGACAGTGCGCCAATTACGTTGGACAGCAACAGAATCGACGAGAACGCCAGCAGCATCATGGCCAGCACTTTGGCCGCCAGAATCGCGCCAATATCGTCGGCACTCTTGAAGTACATCAGCACGCGGCGCGACACGGCAAACGCCGCAAAGAAAAATCCGCTGCCAAGCAACGCGAGTACAACAGCGCGTGACGTATTGCCTTCACCGGCCGACTTGGCGCGCGCGCGTGCGATGCGCCACTTGGGTCCCAGCAAATGCCACATGCCCGCCGGCGCTGACGGTGCGCGACCGCGTGTTGCCTCGGCTCCTTCCGCACCGTGTGCCGCGCGCAGCGGCTCACGCATGCAGCACCTCGCCAACATCGCGCGTGGCCTTCTCTCCAGTCAGACGCAGGAAAATATCTTCCAGACCATCGTCACCATTTTCCGCGCGCAGTTCGTGCATGGTGCCACAGGCCACCAGCAAACCACGCTGCATAATACCAATGCGATCACACATGCCCTCGGCAACCTCGAGCGTGTGCGTGGACATCATCACGGTGTGCCCGTCGTCTGTGTAACGGCGGAACAGCTCTTTGAGTATGCGCGACGACTTGGGATCGAGGCCCACCATCGGTTCGTCCACCACAATCACCGCCGGCTCGTGCACAAAGGCACTGGCAATGATCAGTTTCTGTCGCATGCCGTGGCTGTAGCTCTCCACGAGCTCGTCGCGCCACGGTTCAAGATCAAACAGCGCCAGAAACTCCTGCGCGCGGTGGTCTACCGCTTTCCCTTGCGCGCCGTAGAGCCCAGCGGCAAATCGCAAGAACTCAATGCCAGTGAGCTTTTCGTAAATGAACGGTCGGTCGGGGATGAAGCCGAGCGAGCGTTTGGCGGCCAGCGGATCAGCGACCAGATCAGCGCCCGCAATGCGCACCGTGCCGCTGCTGGGGCGCAAGATGCCGGCGATCATGCGCATGGTGGTTGTTTTTCCGGCGCCGTTTGGACCCAGAAATCCAAACAGTTCGCCGGCGGGCACTACGAGGTCGAGGCTGTCAACGGCGGTGAACCGGCCGTAGCGCTTCGTGAGAGCGGAGAGTTCAATCATCGCAATGCAGACGACCAAACCGGCGCCGCGTGTCACCAGGCGCCAACGGCGTAACGGAATGGGCACGGGGCGTTACAGTGGCGCATGATCGGGTGCGCCACGCGATAACTTTGGTCATATGAGCGATAACCCAGGCGATCTCACGCGCACAATCACCCGCGACCTTATTCTCCCGCGTCGCGCGTTTGTTGGCGGAACGTTGGCTGCTGCGGCTTCGGCCCTGCTAGGCACTCGCGGCTGGCTGCCGTCGCATGGTGCGCCGGCCATCATTACCGCCGACCGATTGCGTCCGGTGATGTCCCATGGCGTCCAGACCGGCGACCCGCTGGCTGACCGCGCGCTGCTTTGGAGCCGCACCGACCGTCCGGCCATTTTGCATGTGGACTGGTCCACCTCGGAGCGTTTCACCAACGTGCGCCGCGTGCAATCGGCTGCCACCAATCCGGCCAACGCCTTCACTACGCATCTCGACATCACGGGTCTGCCAGCGGGAGAAACAATTTTCTACCGCGCCCGATACGAGAATGTGGGCTCGCCTGGCGCGTTCAGCGAACCGATGGTCGGACAGTTCCGCACCGCGCCTGTCACGGCCGATCGCGCGCTGCGTGTGGCGTGGAGTGGCGATATGGTGGGCCAGGGGTGGGGTATTGATGAATCGCGCGGTGGCATTCGCATGTACGACGCGCTCGCGCGTGCACAACCTGATGTGTTCATTCACTCAGGCGACAACGTGTATGCGGATGGGCCCCTTGAGCGCGAAGTACAGCTGGCGGACGGCACGATGTGGCGCAACGTCATGACCGAAGCCAAATCAAAGGTTGCAGAAACGCTTGACGAGTATCGCGGTCAGTACGAGTACAATCTCATGGACACCAATGCGCAAACCTTTGGCGCGCAGGTCCCGATCATTGCGCAGTGGGACGACCATGAGGTGGTGAACAACTGGTTCCATGATCTGGTGCTGGAATCAGATGCCCGCTACACCGAAAAAAATGTGCGGGTGCTCGCCGAACGCGCGAAGCAGGCCATGTTTGAGTTCTTGCCGATTCGGCGTCACGCAACGGAAGCGGGTCGCGTGTATCGGTCGTTCTCCTATGGACCACTGCTCGAAATCTTTGTAGTAGACATGCGCAGCTATCGCGGCGCCAACTCGGCGAACCTTCAGTCGGAACTGTCGGCGAGTTCGGCACTGCTTGGTGAGAGCCAGCTCGCGTGGCTTGAAACGTCACTCAAGCAAAGTCGCGCGGTGTGGAAGGTGGTGGCCAGCGACATGCCCATTGGCCTTGTGGTGGCCGACGGCGAACGCAATGGCGAGCGCAACTTTGAAGCAGTGGCCAATGCACACGACGGCGCACCGCTTGGTCGCGAACTCGAAATCGCGCGTTTGCTGCGCGCGCTGCAGGCCGCACGCGTGCGGAATGTCGTCTGGCTTACCGCCGATGTGCACTACGCCGCCGCACATCACTACGCGCCTGAGCGTGCGGCGTTTACACAGTTCGATGCATTCTGGGAGTTTGTGGCCGGCCCCATGCACGCCGGAACCTTTGGCCCAAATGGACTCGATGCGACGTTTGGGCCCGAGGTGCGATTTGTGAGTGCCGCACCGCTGCCCAATCGTCCACCCAGCGATGATCTACAGTTCTACGGAACCCTGGATATCGAGCCCGGCACACGAGCCCTGACAGCGGCGCTGTGGGATGTGACAGGAAAACGGTTGTGGGGCACCACGATTGAGCCACTGCCCGGTTAGTCCGGACGTACGCCAAGGAACTACTCAACCTGTCCGCGCACCCAATCCAGATACCCTTCCAACCCCGCCTGAGACGGAAACACCAGCAGCTCGGGAACCTCGTACGAGTGATGCTCCGCGAACGCGCGGCCGATCTCGTCGAGCCGCGCCGCCACGGTTTTGAGCAGAATCACGACTTCGCTTTCGTCTGTGATCTCGCCGTCCCAGCGATACAGGGAGCGGGCGCGCGGCAGCAGTGTGCCGCAGGCGATCAGGTCATCCTCAAGCAGCGCGCGTACCAGTGCTTCGGCGTCTGCCTCGGTGGCTACAGTTGTGATGGCGAGCACCACGGCTTCGGGGGAGAGCGGTCCGGTCATAGCTGCACAGTAACCCTTCAGTGGCCGCAGCGCGAACTGGAACCGCACGCCAGCCGTTTGGTCTTGTCAGAGTGCACGACCATCCGATTACTTACGTGACTATGCCTGAGACCTCGCTGATTGTTCGCGGCGCCCGCGAACACAACCTGCAGAACATCGACGTCACGATTCCCCGTGACAAGCTCACCGTCATTACCGGACTCTCCGGATCGGGCAAGTCATCGCTTGCCTTTGACACCATTTACGCCGAAGGACAGCGGCGCTACGTGGAGTCGCTGAGCGCGTACGCCCGGCAGTTTCTCGGCCTCATGGAAAAGCCCGATGTTGACGCGATTGAAGGACTGTCGCCCGCTATTTCCATTGAGCAGAAGTCGGCCGGACACAATCCACGATCGACCGTTGGTACAGTCACCGAGATTTACGATTATCTGCGCCTGCTGTACGCGCGCGCCGGCACGCCGCATTGCCCCAACTGCGGGCGATCGGTGCAGCGCCAAAGCCCGGCGCAGATTGCCGAGCAGGTGCTGTTGTGGCCTGAAGACACGCGCATTGAGATTCGTGCGCCACTGGTGCAGGGGCGCAAAGGTGAGTTTCGCGATCTGTTCGAGAACGCACGCAAGCAAGGCTTTGTGCGTGCCGTCGTGGACGGAGAACTCATTGAACTCGCCGATCCGCCAAAGCTGAGCAAGCGCACCAATCACTCCATCTCGGTAGTGGTTGACCGACTGGTTGTGCGAAGCGAAGATCGTGGACGACTCACCGATTCGCTCGAAACCGCATTGCGTTTGGCCGATGGTCTGGTAGAAGTTGTGCGCTACGGCGGCAAGGAGCCGCAGGCGTCACTTTTTTCCGAGCGCCAGGGTTGTCCCGAGTGTGGCATCTCGCTGCCCGAACTCGAGCCACGCCACTTCTCGTTCAACTCGCCGTTTGGGGCATGTGAAACGTGCAGCGGTCTGGGCACCACGCGCAGCGTTAGTGAAGACCTCATTCTCGGCGACCCGCGCATCAGCATTCTTGAGGGTGTGGTGCTGCCGTGGGGCGAGCCCGATGGTTTTTTGCGTCGGTCCATTTTGCCAGGCTTGGCGCGACAGATTGGTTTTGAACTCAAAACACCGTGGGGCGAACTGACGGCACCCGTCAAGCGACAGCTGCTGTTTGGCTTGGCTGACGGTGGTGCGGATGCCGCACCCGCTGCACCCAAACGCACTGGCATCAAGCGCGCGTCCACCGCCGCCAGCAAGACAGCTGCAGCGGACGTGGCCACGTGGGACGGCATCGTCGCCAACGTGCAGCGCCGCTACGATGAAACCAGCTCAGACGCCATTCGCCTTGAACTTGAGAGCTATATGGTGGCCGCAGCGTGCCCCGAGTGCGCCGGCAAACGGCTGCGCAGCGAGTCGCTGGCCGTCACCATGCACAAACGCAATATCGGTGAACTGGTAGAGCTCTCAGTGGCTGACGCATTGGCGTTCCTGGATACGGTGCCGGTGCGCACCGCCAACAAACCGGGGCTCGATGCAGGAATCGCTGGCCCGATTCTCAAAGAAGTACGCGATCGTCTGCGTTTCCTTATTGACGTTGGACTGGACTATCTCACGCTCAATCGCAGCGCCGAATCGCTCTCCGGTGGTGAAGCGCAGCGCATCAGGTTGGCCACGCAAATCGGCTCGCGTCTGGTGGGTGTGTTGTACATCCTTGATGAGCCGAGCATTGGATTGCACCAGCGCGACAACGATCGACTGCTCAAGACGCTCATGCAGCTGCGCGATCTGGGCAACACGGTGATCGTGGTAGAGCACGATGAAGAAACCATCCGCGAAGCCGACTATGTGATTGACCTTGGGCCGGGTGCGGGCAAGCACGGCGGCATTGTGATTGCCGCCGGCACTATTGACGACATCAAGAGGGCGCCCGCATCGGTAACCGGCCAGTACCTGACCGGTGCACGCATGGTGCCGGTGCCTGCACAGCGTCGCACGCCCGATCCTGAGCGCACGCTGCGCGTGGAAGGTGCGCGCGAACACAATCTGAATGATGTCACCGCCGAGTTCCCGCTGGGATTGTTTGTCGCGGTGACGGGTGTGTCGGGTTCCGGCAAGTCAACGCTTGTCACGGACATTCTGCAGCGCACGTTGTCCCGTCATTTTTTCCGGGCGCGTGTGATTCCCGGCGTGCATGATCGCATCAGCGGCATTGAGCATCTCGACAAGATCATTGACATTGATCAGAGCCCGATCGGTCGCACGCCGCGCTCCAATCCGGCTACATATACGGGCGTGTTCACACCCGTGCGCGAGCTGTTTGCGGAGCTGCCCGAAGCAAAAATTCGTGGCTACGGGCCTGGGCGGTTTTCGTTCAACGTCAAGGGCGGTCGCTGCGAAGCGTGTCAGGGCGACGGGCTTGTCAAAATCGAGATGCATTTTTTGCCCGATGTTTTTGTTTCGTGTGATGTATGCAAAGGCAAGCGATTCAATCGTGAGACACTCGAAGTACGTTTTCGTGGACTCTCCATTGCCGACGTGCTCGATCTCACGGTAGAAGACGCGTGCACCGTGTTCGAGAACCAGCCGCGCATTGCGCAACGACTCATCACACTGCGCGACGTTGGGCTGGGCTATATCCACCTTGGTCAGAGTGCCACCACACTGTCGGGCGGCGAAGCGCAGCGCGTGAAGCTGGCCACTGAACTGGCCAAGCGTGATACCGGCCGCACTATGTACATTCTCGACGAGCCCACCACAGGTTTGCACTTTGAAGACGTGCGTGTCTTGCTCGAAGTGCTGCACAAGCTCGTGGACCGCGGCAATACCGTGTTGGTGATTGAACACAATCTTGATGTCATCAAGACGGCCGACTGGATTGTGGATTTGGGCCCCGAAGGCGGTGTGCGCGGCGGTACCATTGTGGCCACCGGCACACCGGAACAGGTGGCGGCGACACCGGGCAGCTTTACCGGCGCGTATCTGGGCAGCATGCTCTGACGCCGACAGGCGGCGCCGCGGCAATGGGTGCGCACTGGGGCCAGGCGTCGGGTGCGCACTGGCGCCAGACGTCGCGGCGGGGCTGATTACAGCATGGTCTCTCTTCTCGACATCATCGGCCCCGTTATGGTTGGGCCAAGCTCCAGTCACACGGCCGGCGCCTGCCGGCTTGGTTTGCTCGCCCGTTGTCTGGTGGGCGACACGCCTGATCGCGCGTTGCTCGAGCTGCACGGCTCGTTTGCCCGCACCGGCGAAGGGCACGGCACCGACAAAGCGCTGGTGGGCGGTCTCATGGGATTTCGTCCCGATGACGAGCGCTTGCGCACGGCGCTTGACATCATGGAGCATGAGGGGCTCGACTATCGCTTTGAAAAAACTACGCTCGACGACGATGCACATCCCAACAGTGTGCGCATCACCGTAGAGCGGGGAGACCGCAAATCAGTGATGGTTGGTGCGTCACTCGGCGCTGGTCGCGTGATGGTAACGGAAATTGATGGCTACGCGGTGCAGGTGTCTGGAAACCTGCACACCATTGTGCTCGTCGCTGCTGACGTCAAAGGATCAGTGGCACGCATTGCCACATTGCTCAGTGATGGTGAACTCAACATCGCCACACTCAAGCTGTCCCGCAAAGAACGCGGCGGTGATGCCTTTATGGTCATTGAAGTTGATGAACAACCGTCGGAAGCGGTGCGCGACGCCATTCGCGGATTAACGTGGGTGAAGTGGGCGTTCCGTCTCGACAAGGTGAGTGCCTGATGTACAGAAGTCTGGCCGAAGCAATCGCTGATGCCGAAGCGCAGGGGATTCCACTCTCGCAACTGGCGTTGGAAACCGAAGCCCGTGATCAGGGCCGACCGGTCTCGGAGATTCGTGATGCGCTGCGACGTGCGCTGCACGTGATGAACGGTGCGGTGGAACGTGGCATGACGGGTGATCTCTTTTCTGCCTCTGGATTGGTCGGTGGTGACGCGGCCAAGTTGGCCAACGGTCCGCCGGGCCCGTTGGCCGGCACACCCTTTCGCGATGTACTCGCACGTGCGCTCGCGGTGCAGGAAGTCAACGCCGCCATGGGTGTGATTGTGGCGGCACCCACTGCCGGCGGTGCCGGTGTGCTGCCAGCCGTGCTTACCGGACTCGCGGCTGCACGCGGTATCAGCGAAGACAGTGTCATTGATGCGTTGGCCACAGCCGCACTGATTGGTGCAGTAGTCGCTGAACGCGCGTCACTCTCGGGCGCTGAAGGCGGCTGTCAGGCCGAAACAGGCGCTGCTGCCGGTATGGCCGCTGGTGCCGCCACAGAAATGCTCGGCGGAACACCCGCGCAGGTGGGGCACGCCACCGCGCTCGCGCAGCAGGGCACGCTCGGACTCGTGTGCGATCCGCTGGGCGGATTGGTTGAACTACCGTGTGTGTTTCGCAATGCAACCGGCGCCGCAATTGCCCTGGCGGCCATTGAAATGGCACTGGCCGGAATCACGTTCGCCATTCCGGCCGACGAAGTGATTGACACCATGGGTGAAATCGGACGCAACATGGACGTGCGCTACCGTGAAACGGCGGGGGGGGGACTGGCCGCCACGCCTACAGGGCGACGACTGGCCAAAGAACGGCTGGTTGAAATCAAGCGTCGGTGATGCTGCGCGTGCGGGCGATCTCGTTTGCTTTGTCGTGCCTGCTGTTCGTCAACGTTTCGATCTGTACAGCCTGCGCCAATGGTACGGGTGAGGAGCGCACGGCAACGAGCGATGTGCTATCCGATTCTGTTGACATGGGGTTCGTGGCCGAACTTAGCGACGTAACCGTGCTCGGCGAGTTCACGCACGAAGACCTCAAGGAATCGTCATCGGCGGTGCGCAGCCGCACACAACCGGGCGTTTTCTGGACGCACAACGATGCGGGTAACGATGAGCGGCTGTTTGCGTTCGACAGTACGGGTCGTGACCTTGGCCGGGTTCGAGTTACGGGAGCGAAAAATCGTGACTGGGAGGCGATGGCCAGCGGACCCTGCGCCGAGGGTGCGTGTTTGTACATCGGTGATGTGGGTGACAACCTCGCCCAGCAGCAGTTTGTAACCGTGTTTCGCGTCCAGGAACCGGCTGCACCGGGAAGCGGCAAGCCGACCGATGTACCAGCGGCTGCGTCGGTGAGGTTTCGCTATCCCGACGGCGCGCATGATGTGGAGTCCATGTGGGTGAGCGCCGATACGTCCATCTGGCTGGCCACCAAACGTCGGCTGCGTGACAGCGATGGCCGGAACCGTCCGTCGCTACTGTTCCGGGTACCGGCAAGTGCGTGGCGCAGTGAGCAAATTGTGACCGCCGAGTTGGCTGATTCATTGCCCATGGTGCCCACCAATCGCGAAGCCACCATGGTGACTGATGCCGCGATCTCCAATGCGTTTGGTGACGGTGACGGGCAGGCGTTGCTGGCGGTACGCACCTACGGCGCGCTCTATGTGTTTGAGTCGTCGCCAACGGGTCGGCCTGGTAAGGTGCGCGCTCGCTGCTCGCTGGCATCGCTGCGTGAGCCACAGGGCGAAGCGGTGGCCTGGCTACCCGACGGACGTGTGCTGCTGGGGTCCGAGAAGCGTGGCGCAAAGCTGTTTGCTGCCCGCTGCGAACCGTGAGCGAGTGGCCCAGCGCGTGATTTTGCGGTAAGCTTCAGATCAGACGGCGAAACTTCTGAGGGCACCGCCTGCGTAGTGCCTGCTCGACCCCACCTGAGAGGAAGGCATGATCACCCGAGAAGATGTCGAGTCATTTCTCGACCGCATGACCGCAGAAGGCGTGACGCACGAAGAGGTTGAACAGGGATTGTGGACTGTGAGACCCGGCGGCGCGCTGGAGTTCGATGTTGTCGTGAGCTACACGCCGCCCGTGTTGTTGCTGCGCGTGAAGGTCATGCCGTTGCCCACCGCCGCGGCCGAAGTCGCCGCGCTCAGTCGGCGACTGCTTGAACTCAACGCCACCGATCTGCTGCACGGCTCGTATGGCATTGACGGCCAGAACGTGGTGCTCACCGAAGCACTCGAGCTCGCACATCTCGACTACGAGGAGTTCCTCGCGTCGTACGAAAGCATGACTCTGTCGCTGGCCTCGCACGTGCGCGAGCTGGCCTCCTTCCGCGAGGGACGCTGACCGATGGGACTCTTCGATCGACTTTCAAGCCTGATCAAGTCGAACCTCAATGATCTGATCTCTTCCGCCGAAGATCCGGAGAAGATGCTCAATCAGATCATCGTGGACATGCGAAACCAGCTGGCCAAGGCCAAGCAGCAGGTGGCCGCCGCGATCGCTGATGAAAAGCGACTTAAGGACCAGGCGGACAGTGAGTTCAAGCTCTCTGACGACTGGGAAGGCCGCGCCATGATGGCGGTGCAACAGGGGCGCGACGATCTCGCCAAGCAGGCGCTGTTGCGTCAGCAGGAACACCTCGAGCACGCGCAGTCGCTGGCCACAACCTGGGAAACGCATCGGCACGAAACCGAAGCGCTCAAGCAGTCATTGCGTGACCTCAACGATAAAATCGAAGAGGCCAAACGCAAAAAGAATCTGTTGCTCGCGCGTCAGCGTCGCGCCGAAGCGCAGCAGCGCATTTCAAACACCATGTCGGGGCTGTCAGACAAGAGTGCGTTTGAAGCCTTCAATCGCATGGAAGAAAAAATCACGCAAAACGAACGGCAGCTCTCCGCGGCGCGTGAAATCGAGGAAGAATTCACCGGTGACAAGCTCAGCAGCGAGTTCAAGCAGCTGGAGCGGCACGCGGGCGGTGCCAGCGCCGATCTGCAGCTGTCTGCGCTCAAGGAGCGCATGGGCATGCTGTCGGCCGGTTCGTCGGCAGCCGCCAAACAGCTGCCGGCCGGTGGCAAGGAGGAGGCCAAGGCTCCGGCGGCGCTCCCTGAGGGCAAGGCTGCAGGCGAAGCCGAGCTGATTGCGGAGATTGAGGGGTTGCGCGGAGAGGGCCCTCGCAACTGACTTATGACGTCCCCAGTCTGACGTCCCTCCGCTGCCCGCAATGTCTCGTCCGCGACGCTTTCTGATTTTAGCCGAAGGAAACTTCGGTCCGATGTCCTCCAAGACGGCCAACGCCTGTATCCGGTACGCACCGCGCGATGTCGCGGTCGTGCTGGACAGCGCTGCCGCCGGTCGCACTTCACAGGACGTACTCGGCTTCGGGGGGGGGATCCCCGTGGTCGGGACGTTTGATGAAGCGATGCAGCACAATCCCACCGCGTTGCTTGTGGGTATCGCACCGCCTGGCGGCCAGTTCCCTCTCGAGTGGCGGGGGCTGCTCATTCACGCGCTGCGCGCCGGCCTCGATGTCTGGAGCGGACTGCACACGCTGCTCGGCGACGATCCGGAGTTTGCCGCCTGCGCCCAAGAGGCGGGCGTCACCATTCGCGACCTGCGACGTGCTCCGACCGATCTTGATGTGGCCTATGGTCGTGTGCGCGAAGTTGACGCGACGGTGATTCTTACCGTTGGTAGCGATTGCAACATCGGTAAAATGACGACGCAGCTGCAGCTGCAGGACAGCGTGCGCGCGCTGGGCCACCGCGTGTCGTTTGCAGCTACCGGACAAACCGGCATTCTGATTGAAGGGCGCGGTATTGCGGTAGACGCAGTAGTTGCGGACTTCATTGCCGGCGCTGCAGAACGCCTGACCATCGAAGCCGCCGCCAACGCAGACATCGTGCTGGTGGAAGGTCAGGGCTCGATTGTGCATCCCGCCTATTCGGGCGTGACGTTGGGACTCATGCACGGTTCGCTGCCGCACGCCATGATCCTGTGTGCGCAGCCCAGTCGTACCACGGTGAATCGCAATCCGTGGGTACCGATTCCCACGCTCAGTGAACTCATTCGATTGTACGAGCAGCTGGCCGAGCCACTGCGTCCGGCGCCGGTGATTGGTGTGGCGCTCAATACGTTTGACCTGTCAGATATTGAAGCGCATGAGGCGGTAGAACGCGCCAAGGCCGAAACTGGTTTGCCGGTCACGGATCCGGTGCGATTCAAGCCTGATGCGTTGGCGGAAGCGCTCGACGGATTTCATCGTGAGCGATTGGAGGCGTTGGCGGCGTTGCGGTAGGATGTGTTGGGGACGCGTACGGCTGTTTTGGCCCGAAACGCGTATGCTTCAGCGACACGAGTCGCCAAGATGTCGCCCGTAGCAAAACGATGAAGCTGTTTGTGGGCGTGGGATTTACTGTGCGCTCATGACCACCACGACACTACACCCACCCGCGCACTGGCGCGTTCCGCTGCCACAGCTGCAAGTAAGTGCAGGCGCCGGTGGTGCGATGCTGACCATCACGTTGCTGCGCGAGTGTGAGCTCACACTCGAGCCGTCTCGCCTGATCGTGCTGCACGATCCGGTGGGGCTCACGGGTGATCGGGTACTTGCGCATGTATACCGTTCGGCCGCGCAACACATTTCTGATTGTGCCAGCGAAGCGCTGCCGGCTGGTTCGGCGTTGCAATGGCTTGTGGTGCGTCCGCCGCTCTCACGTGTGTGGGACGACATGGACACGTTGACTGACCGCGCCTGGCGAAGTCGGGGCTGGTACCAGCGCACGGATGGCACGCGTGCAGCGCCACCGTTTGTTCAATCGCCGTACGACTCGTCAGGTCGCGCACCGCGCGTTGCGGAATCGCCGGCGGCTGTAGCGAGGATGGCACCGCCGCCAGCTGCACCGCCACCGGCGACTGCCTCAGGAGCGGCACAGGTAGCCGCATTGGCCGCTGCATCGGAGGTTGCACCCACAAGTGCGTCGCCACTCGCACTGCTGCTCATCAGCGAAGCTGAGCAACCCAGTGCCGTCTCACCACTCGCGGCCGCCCGACTGCTGGCGCGCGCACTTCGACGGCAGTGGGCCGTGCTCGCCACCACCCGCGAAGGTCCGCTGCGCATTCCGCAATCGGCCGAGCCGTCACCTGAGCGTCCGTGGGCGTCGCACCTCGTTTGCCAGGGCGGTGTGCTGCGCCCCGTAACGCCGCGCTAGATTAGCAGAGTATTCGCCCGACCGTTTCGCTTTCCCCCGCTTGTCTGCCATGACCGGATTTCGCCTGTACAACACGCTCACACGAACGGTAGAGCCGTTCGCGCCTGCCGACAGTCACACGGTGCGTATGTACGCGTGCGGGCCTACCGTGTACAATCCGGCGCATCTGGGAAACTTCCGGACGTTCCTGTTTGAAGATCTGATGCGACGCACATTCAGTCTGTACGGATGGAACGTGCTGCAAGTCATGAATCTCACCGATGTAGACGACAAGATCATTCGCAAGGCGGCGGCGACCGGGCAAAGCATCACGCAGGTCACTGAACCGTTTACCGAACTGTTCCACGCGGACCGCCGCTATCTGCGCATTCAGGATGCCGAAGTGTATCCCAAGGCTACGGAACACATCGCCGAAATGATTGCACTGGTGCAAACGCTGGTGGACAACGGGACGGCCTACGTGGCTGATGACGGATCGGTGTACTTCGCGATTTCCCGCTTTGCCAACTACGGCAAACTCTCGCAGCTCGACACGCGCGAAATCAAAACCGGCGCGCGCGTGGCTCAGGACGAATACGCCAAGGAAAACGCGCAGGATTTTGCACTCTGGAAATCGGCCAAAGGTGAAGACGAAACAACCGGCGCCGCCTGGGATTCTCCCTGGGGACGTGGACGCCCGGGTTGGCACCTGGAGTGCTCGGCGATGGCCATGAAGTACCTGGGCGAGACCTTTGACCTGCACGCGGGCGGCATTGATCTCATCTTCCCGCATCACGAAGACGAAATCGCGCAGTCTGAAGCCGCCACCGGCAAAACGTTTGCCCGCTGCTGGTGCCACGGTGAGTTTCTGCTCACCGACGGTGCGAAAATGGCCAAACGCGTGGGCAACGTGGCCACGGTGGTAGATCTGCGCGAGCAGGGCATTGATGGCGCCGTGTATCGCCATTTCATTTTTAACGCGCATTATCGCAAGCAGCTCAATCTGGGCGACGACTCACTCGCGCAATCACAGGCCGCCGTGCGTCGCATTGGTACCTTCGCGCGACGACTGCGCGAAGCACAGGGTGGAACCCCCGAACTCGCGCAGGCTGCGGTACGCGCCGAAGCAGAGTTCCGCGACGCGCTGTTCGATGACCTCAACGCACCCGAAGCACTGGCCGCCCTGTTCACGTTCATCTCCGATGCCAACCGCGAGCTCGATCGCGAAGGTGGCGACAGCGCCGCCCTCAACGAAGCTCGGCGCGTCTTCGCGACCATGGACGGCGTGCTCGATCTGGTGCCCGTGGCCACGCAAACCGACGCTGAACTGGCGCTCTGGGTAGAAGAGCGAATCGCCGCCCGCAAGGCAGCGCGTTCGGCTCGCGACTTTGCGGCTGCGGACGCGATTCGAGACGAGCTGGTGGCTCGCGGCATCCAAATCGAGGATACCGCTCAGGGTACCATCTGGCGCGCTGGCTGAAATCGGTGCGTGGGGTCGCGGGCCCCCGCCCGCGGCCCGTCTCAACGGCGGGGCCGACAGCCGGGCCGCGGGCGGGGGCCCGCTCCGGCGCGCATTGGGGCAGGCGGTGCCGGGTGGTACCGGCCTTGCTCCAAGCCGGCCATGCCCCTCGCTCGTACGCTGCCGCCATGCCCCCAGCCCCGCCCCAACCCCCCCAAACGCGGCGCGCGTGTGCCGCCCCCCCCCACGGCGGCCCCCCACCCCCCAACGGCGCCAGCGCCGGAGGCCGGCGCGGGGGGCCGCGGGCGGCGCCGCCC
>JBBSPO010000047.1:0-17287 GCA_038258695.1 Gemmatimonadales bacterium
AACGCCGGCGACGCATTTGTTGGCAACATTGGCTCGCCCCGTCGGTTGGAGTACACGCTTATTGGCGACACAGTGAATCTGGCCAACCGACTGTGCAACCTCGCGCGTGGCGGTGATGTGCTGATCAGTGAAGATGTGCGTGCACAGCTTACCGATTCCGTGCCGCTGCGCCCGCGACCGGAGCTTGTGCCCGAGCGTCATCGCGGTCCGGCGGTGAACGTGTACGGTGTGGAGCCATCGGTACCGCATCATCTGGCCAACACCGGATTGTTCAACACGCCAATGTCGGTGCCGCCGTCACAAGGGCCCGGCACCACGCTACGGCCGGCCATCCCGCGGCCGCCGTCAGACGAGTCGCGCTGAGTGTTGGCGCAGAGTTGCGGGGCACCCGCCGCATTCGGTGTGCCCAGCGCGACCCGTGCATGCAGTGCGCCCACCGCACCCCATGCGCCAACAACAGCCGCTGAGCTGAAGCATTGTACTCGCGCACATGCCCGGCCCGTTGAACACTAACGATCCCGTACCGTATCAATCGGGACGAGTACGGGCAGCGACGCTGGTGGCTGCACCGACTCTCTTTGACGCACTGGCACAGCGGCTCAGCCGATTTGACACACTGTACGCGTGGGCCGAAGCGGAGCCACAGCCGCGTGCGCTGCGAGGGCGCGGTGTTGTGTACGTGGCGGAACTACCGGAGTGCGACACCACGCTTGCGGTTCGACACGCGTGGCACGGCGGACTGTTCGCTCCGATTACCGGAGACCGTTATCTCATGCCAACCCGCGCGCCACGCGAAGCGGCCGTCAATATCACGTTGCGACAGCATGGCGTACCGACACCCGAGTTGCTGGCCTACGCGCTCTATCCGGCCGGTCCGGGCTTGCGACGCGTTGACGTGGCCACGCGCTACGTTCCCGATGCGTGGGACTTTGGGGCCGTGCTGCTGGGCACCGCGCCAGACATTGCACGTGATGTTGCGGAGCGAGCGGTGCTCGTGTTGCTTGCGCAACTCGCTGGCGCGCGCGCGGTACATCCTGACCTCAACGTGAAAAACATCTTGCTTGTACCACAGCCGGAAGGGCTTGCCGCCTGGGTGCTCGACGTTGACGTGGTCTCGTTTCGCGAGCAGCCGCCCATTGCTGTGATGGCGCGCAATGTCCGCCGTTTGGCGCGCTCGATTACCAAGTGGCACAGCCGGCATGAGCGCGTGCTGGACGAGCAGTGGCTGAACGGTCTCGTACAATCAGCGCTGGCGGTTGCACCGTGAGTGGCAGGCTGACGCATGAAGGGTTCATGCATGACGGTGCGCACGGCAATCAGGCCTCCAGCGGTGATTCACGCGATGATGCACGCGGTGATTCACGCCATGAGTCACGTGTCGGTTCACGCGATGCACAGTTGCACTTGTCGCGCGAGACCACGCCACCGCTCCCGTCCCGCGTTGCGCTTGATCGCATTTGCATTGTGATGATGAGCGCGGTTGGTGACGCCGTGCACGTCATGCCGATCATTCATGCCCTCAAGGCGCACCGGCCCACTGCGCATATCACCTGGGTGCTGCAGCCCGGACCGGCAACGCTGGTACGTGGACATCCACTTGTAGATCACATCATAGTATTTGACCGCGCCCGGGGCTGGCGCGCATTTCTCGATGTACGCGCCCAACTCGCCCAGCATCAGTTTGATCTGGTGCTTGGACTACAGGTGTATTTCAAAGCGGGACTCATCACCGCGTTTACACGCGCACCCGTGAAGCTGGGGTTCGACAAGGCGCGGGCGCGTGATGCGAATTGGTTGTTTACCACTCATCGCATTGCGCCACATCGCGGTCAGCATGTGCAGGACCAGTACTTTGAGTTTCTCGAGGCGCTGGGCATACCGCATGGCATACCACAGTGGTCACTCGGGCCGTGGAATGAGGAAGAACGGGCGTGGCAACGGGATTTTGTCGCACAGTTTGACCGACCGATCGTTCCGCTGGTGATCGCCACGAGCAAGGCGGATAAAGACTGGTTTGCGGACAGGTGGATTGCCGTGTGTCACGCCCTGTACCACGAGCATGGACTGCAGCCGGTGCTGGTGGGTGGTCGCTCTCCGCGCGAGCTCTCGGCCGAAGCCGAGATCATGCGCGGTGCACCGTGTGCGCACTCGGCACTCGGCAGCGGACTGCGCAAGCTCGCCGCGATTCTTGATACAGCCGCACTGGCGATCTCACCCGACACCGGGCCACTGCACCTGGCCATTGCGCTGCGCACGCCGGTGATCAGCCTGATTGGCTACACCAATCCCAAGCGGGTTGGCCCATACGACTTCGCGCACGATCTGATGATCGATGCGTATGGCGATCCAGGCGAGGATTATCCGCTGGACATGGTGTACCGACCGGATCGCATGTCACGCATTACTGTTGCCGACGTGATGGAACGCGTGCGTGTGTGGGAGAGATCGTATCGCGACATGCGAGTTGCAGAACTGGCGCAGCGCTCCAACGGCTAAAGCGCTGAGGTAAGCAGTTTCGCGCGCAGGCCGGCACCAACGGTCAACGCAGGCGACGCGACCTGCATGGCCGCTAGCGATCCTCAAGCGGCCCGAACAGATACGAGTAGCCCGCGCGCTCCGACAAGGCCACCAGACGCCGCAGCGGCAGTCCCATCACAGCGAAAAAATCGCCTTCAATGCGATCAACCAACGTCGACCCATAACCCTGAATGCCGTACGCACCAGCTTTATCCGCCGGCTCACCGGTGGCCACGTAAGCGTCAATCTGACGCGCCGTAAGATCCCGGAACGTCACCGACACGCCTTCGACCTCAGAGTCCACCATATCATCGCGGGCGATTGCCACGGCCGTGTACACCCGATGCGTTCGCCCTGACAGACGACGCAACATGTCGCGTGCATCCTGATCGTCTCCCGGCTTGCCCAGTATGGTGTCTCCCACCACCACGACCGTGTCGGCACCAATCACCAAAGCGCCAGGCTCGCGCTGCGCAATGAGGGCGGCCTTGCCCCGGGCAAGGCGCTCACTGTGCGACGTGGGCAACTCACGCTCGAATGGCGTTTCATCAATGTTCGCCGGCTGCACCTCGTGGGTGATGCCGATGAGCGATAGCAGCTCTCGCCGGCGCGGCGATTGCGACGCAAGAATTACGCGGGGAGTGGTCATGAGAGTAAGATATCAAGTTGCACCGAAGGTGGTGCCACCGGTCAGTTTTCACCAATCCGTAGTACCGCCCAATCCCATCCGTCGAGCGCCCGTGTATTCACGGCCTTCACCGAGACCACCGTCCCCGCTGGCGCGTTCGACAGCTGCGCTCGCGGTACGCGCACTTCCTGCCGGTAGCGTGCGGGCTCCGATTCAGGTCCCCACTGCACCACGTAATGTGCAATGTCCTTTTCAGGACTGGCGCGCCACGACACGTCGGTATTGGTACCGCTCACCACACGTGCCGACAGCTCGGTGAGGCGTGACGGCGACGAGGCGAGATACATGATGGATGCAACCGTCGTCTTCGCGACTTCGGCCACCAACTGATGGTTGATGGTTTCGAGCACATCGTGCGTCTGGTGATAGTGTGGATTGCCCAGCACCGGATATGAACCAATGCCACCGACTACGTCACCATACCCGTCGTAAAACGCCTGCGCATCGGTGCTCTTGTAGTAAAACGCGTCGTACGTAATGAGATTGCTGAACTGAATGGCCGCGGCGTGCTGAATATCGCGAATGCCAGGGTTCGAATAGCGAATGGTGTTGTCGAGTCGCTGATCGTTGGCCCAGCCCACCATATCGTTGTTGAGCACACCGGCCAGCTGCATGCCAGACGCCTTGGCCTGTCGCACGAACTCACGCGAGCCGAGCAAACCGGATTCTTCGCCGGTGAGTGACGCAAACATGATGGTGGCCGCCTGTGGACGATTGGCCAATACGCGCGCCGCTTCCAGCAGTGCCGAGGTGGCTGACGTGTTGTCGTCGGCACCGGGGCCTTGTGCACGCGAGTCGAAATGACTTGAGATTACATAGACAAGTTCCGGATGTACGGTGCCGGGCAGCACAGCCAGAATGTTTGCCGTGGGAATGGTGGGCTGATTCACGGCCGCACGTGCCTCAAAATCCTGCACGCGCACATCACGGTAGCCGAATGAACGATACGTGTTCACGAGATACTCTCTCGCTTTGGCGTTGCCGGGCTGCGAGATGTGCTTGGAGTCGAACTGAAACAGATCAAAGCCGTAGCCATACACACGATCAGTGTTCACCTCGGCGGTTGCACGCCGCACTTCAGCGAGGATGGGCGCGAACGCACGTTCACCGCTCGCGCGCAGCCGACGTTCGGCCGCGAGGTTGTCACTCACCCGCTGCTCAAGCTCCGCGACTGTGACTTCGCGCGTGAGATCCATGGACCACAGATAACGATGCGGTGTGACCGTATCGCCATCGCGTTCGGCTACGATGAGCAACTTGTTGCCGTCTGGACTTGGCGCCCACTCGTACTCCGGGGCGATGGTGCGCACGGTGTTGTTGTGGAACAGCCGAATGCGCCGACCGCCGGTGTACAAGTGTGAGCGACGATGGCGGCCTTCGCCGATCACCGCCAGCAAGCGGGTGTTGTCGAGCCACTGCGGAAACAAGTCGTGCTGGATCTCGCGCGTCACACGATCAGGGGCACCACTGTCTGACGGAACAGTGTACAGTTCCCAGTCTTCGCGGGGCATTTGCTGAAACGTGACCCGCGAACCATCAGGCGTTATGGCCACACTGCCCAGCGGCTCGGCGGTGCTGTGCACAACACGCGACTCGGTGTTGGCGCCGAGCACCAGATGATGCACGCGCGACGTACCGTCCGCACGCGAGACATACGTGAGCGCACCGCTGCCCGCTGCCAGCACCGGGCTTTCACCGTCAATCAGCCGCTCCACACCAGTTGCCAGCTGCAACAGCGCAAACTGTCGACGTGGAGGCACACCAGCGAAGCCGCGTCCCGTGCCAATCTGTACAGGGCTGCGTCCGCCAACGCCGTACAGTGCGTATGCGCCATTGGTTGTGAGCCGCACATCAGACACCACTTCGTTCACACGGCTGACACGCTGCGGTGCGGCGTTGGGCGCAACACGGAATACGCTGGTGCGAGTACTGTCAACTGCGGCTGCAACCACTAGCAGCGAACCATCGTTGGCGAACACCACTTGTGCGGGCACGAGGCCCGGCATCGCGACGGTGGTAGCAGACTCGGAATCAAGCGACCGCGTCATGAGAACCGCGTCGGTACCGCGTCCGGAAATGTACGCGACCTGCGCGCCGTCCACAGAAAACACCACGCCGCCGCCGGCGATTTCAGCAATCACCGGAAAGCCGTCAACGGCACGAGCCACATGTGTGACCAGGGACGCCCCCGAACCCACCTCAAACGCGACATGCCGGCCATCGGCAGACCATCGCGGAGCGCGCGCGTTTTCTGCCACCAGCGTTGTGTGCCAGTTTTCACCGGTCAGCAGTGCAATACGCTCGCGAAACGATGCCGCATCATCACTGCGCAACAGCGTTGCCATCGCCGTCAGCGCACGCACGTAGTCACCAGCCGCCCATGCCAACTCGGCCTGCTCCATTCGCTCATTGGACGGTGCGGTGCGCGATAGCGGAACAGCCGGCGCCTGTGCCTCTCCCGTGTTGACGAGAGAAACCGATGCGACGAGCAGCGCCAGTGCGCAGCGGGAGAGTGAGTTCGAATGAGAAACAATCACAAGGCAGTGGGTTGGGAGATTTCAGTCAGCATTGCTGGCGGCCTCGCGCTCAAGCCACAGCGTGACCGGGCCATCGTTTACCAGTTCAACATCCATCATGGCGCCAAACTCGCCGGTCGCCACCGGTATACCACGTTCACGCAGCAGTGTCACAAAACGTTCGTACAGCGGAATCGCGGTGTCCGGTCGGGCGGCATCAACAAAGCTTGGTCGTCGTCCCTTGCGTGCATCGCCGTAGAGCGTGAACTGCGATACCACCAGCGCCGAGCCGTGCACCTCGCTGAGTGAAAGGTTCAGCTTGTGATCGGTGTCAGCGAACAGGCGAAGCCCCGCGACTTTGTCGGCCATCCACACAACTTCCGCTTCGGTATCGGTGTGGGTGATGCCTGTCAGCAATAAAAATCCACGCCCGATCCGACCCGACATGTATGGGGCGTTTGCTCCGTCGGGACGAATACGAACTTCGGCTCGGCTTACGCGTTGCAGCAGGACGCGCATATCAGTGAATGGCGGGACGCATGGTCACAACTTAGCCGTTGCGCCATGAACACACGACCGCGTGACCTAACGGCCGGTAGCTGAGATACGAGCCACTAGAGCGTTGCGGCCAACAACTTCGCCGCCCGGATGCCGGAGGCAATCGCACCATCCAGATATCCGCCCTCAACGGCGCTGGTTTCGGCACCAGCCCACGCCAGGCGTCCGTCCCAGAGCAGCGCTTCGAAGTCTGGCGACCCGTAGGCCGGATGCTGCGCTGGCGGCTGCGCGTCGTCCGGACCAGCCGTCAGCGGCTGGCGACTCCAGTCGAGTTCCGCCATGCCTGACGGCGTGTGCGCCTGCGGACCAAACAGGCGCGACAGCTGTGCAAGCACACGTTCGCGCCGTTCGGCCACTGACGCCTCGCGAAACGCCGCATGCGCTGCCGATACGCCAGGCGCTACAAAACCCATGATCGCGTGTCGCGCCGGCATTGTGTCAGTCGCAGGCACCGAGGCATCGTGAATCTCCTGCAGCGGTCCCGTCCAGCTCACGCCGTAACCCGACAATCCACCCGTCCGCCAGAACGGCGACGCATAGGACACAATGCACTTCATGGAGTGTCCCATCCACGTGGTTGTATTGCGCATCGTGGACTGGAGCGAATCCGGAAGTGCCGGATCGAACACCACATCGCGAACCAGTACTCGTGGCGGAATGGCCAACACAACGGCTCGCGCGGAGTACACGAACGATGAAACCGGATCGCCATCTCGCGTACCAGCGACTTCTACGGCGTGCCCGGTACGGCGGATTGAACGCACATGCGCGCCGGCAATGAGCGACGCAGATGAGGAACCGGCGTTGCTCGCCGCCGTAACCAGCGTCGAAGTCAGCGCACGCATGCCGCCCACCAATCGCAGCGACCGCCCCGTCTGCGCGGAGGCATCAAACCGCTGCGGCGGGCTGCCCACGCCTTTATCAAACGTGGCCAGTCCACTGGTGTGCTGCTCGAATGCTTGCAGCCCGAAGTGCGCGACAAGCGCCTGCATGTGTTGCTGATGCGGCCAGAACCACGCGGGCCCCACGTCGAGCCACGGCGCATCGTCCGGTTGCGGCGACGATGGCAGTGTAAGCACACGTCCGCCAAATCGATCGCGCGCCTCCAGCAACGTGACCGAGTATCCACTGGCCGCGAGCTGCCAGGCAGCAGTGAGTCCGGCCAGGCCGCCACCCACCACCACCACGTCGCAGCGCGATGTTTTTCCGTGCACAGCTATCCGTCAGCCAGCGTACCGTTGCGGTTTATTCCACCGTGACCGATTTGGCCAGGTTACGCGGCTGGTCCACGTTACAACCACGCTTCACCGCGATGTAATACGCCAGCAGCTGCAACGGCACCGACGCCAACACGGGCGTCAGCAAGTCGATGGTTTCGGGCACGCGGAACTCGTAGTCAATGAGTCCCTCCAGCGCTTCTTCTTCGCGCGTGGTGATGGCAATGATTTTGCCCTTGCGTGCTTTTACTTCCTGAATGTTTGACACCACTTTTTCGAACACCGCGTCGTGTGGCGCAATGAACACCACCGGCATCATTTCATCGATGAGCGCAATGGGTCCGTGCTTCATCTCAGCCGCCGGATATCCTTCGGCGTGGATGTAGCTGATTTCCTTGAGCTTGAGTGCGCCTTCGAGTGCCGCGGGGAAGTTGTAGCCGCGTCCGAGGTACAAAAAGTTGCTGGCGCGCTTGAACTCTTCGGCAATGTTCTCAATCTCTTGCGCGCGATCAAGGATGCTCTGAATCTGTCGCGGCAGGGCGGCCAGTGCCTGCGCGATCTCGCGTCCCTTCTCCACCGACATGTCGCGCAATCGCGCCATCTTGAGCGTGAACAGCACCAACGCCACTACCTGACTGGTAAACGCCTTGGTACTGGCCACACCGATTTCCGGACCGGCATGCAGGTAAATGCCGCCATCTGATTCACGCGCAATCGTTGAACCCACCACGTTCACGAGACCCATGGTGCGCGCACCACGCCGCTTGGCTTCGCGCATCGCGGCCAGTGTATCGGCCGTTTCACCCGACTGCGAAATCACAATGCACAGCGAGTTGGGACGTACAATCGGATTGCGATAGCGGAACTCCGAGGCGTATTCCACCGCCACCGGAATGCGGCACATCTCTTCAATCATCAGCTTGCCGATGAGCGCCGAGTGCCAGCTGGTGCCGCAGGCCGTGATCACGATGTTGTCCACGGCCATCAGGTCATCTTTGAGGATGTTGATGCCGCCCAACTTGGAAAAGCCTTCGTCCACGAGCAACCGGCCACGCATGGTGTCGGTGACGGTGGTCGGCTGCTCAAAAATCTCCTTGAGCATGAAGTGCGGATAACCACCGCGTTCAATCTGTGCGAGATCCCAGTCAATCTGGCTGACGGGCTTGTCCTGATCATTGGCGTTCAGATCAAGGATACGATAGCCATCGCGCGTGAGCACAGCCAGTTCGTCGTCGTCGAGATACACCACCTCGCGCGTGTGCGCGAGCACAGCGCTGGCGTCTGACGCGAGGAAGTACTCGCCGTCACCCAGCCCTACAAGCAACGGACTGCCCTTGCGTGCCGCCACAATCTTGTCGGGCTCCTGACTGCAGATGACGGCCATACCGTACGTGCCATCGACCTGATGCAGCGCTTCGATCACGGCCGCTTCCAGGTTGCCGGCATAGGCCGCTTCAATGAGATGCGCCAACACTTCGGTGTCGGTGTCCGACTTGAACACGTAGCCGCGCGCTTCGAGTGAACGCTTGAGTGTGGTGGCGTTTTCAATGATGCCGTTGTGCACCACGGCAATGGTGCCATCGTGGCTGGCGTGCGGATGCGCGTTGATGGTGTTGGGCGGACCGTGCGTCGCCCAACGTGTGTGCCCGATACCCAGCGTGCCCTGCGGCGGATCAGCTTCGATAACCGCTTCAAGGCGCGCGATCTTGCCGGCCGCCTTGCGTGTTTCGACACCCTTGCCATTCATCACGGCCACGCCCGCGGAATCATAGCCGCGATACTCGAGGCGTTTGAGGCCGTCAATGAGCAGTGGTGTAGCGATTTGTGGTCCAACGTATCCGACAATGCCGCACATAAGAGCTGGGTTTGTTGTGAATGCTACAAAAAATCAGGACGCGCCAACAAGCGCTGCCAGCGGTTCGCGCGCATCAGCCACCAGCTGACGCGCCGCCGATTCCGTGGGCGCTTCGGCAATCACGCGTACAATGGGTTCCGTACCCGATGGGCGCAGATGCACCCAGCGGTCGGGCCAGTTGAGTCGCAAGCCGTCCTGCGTGTCGGCCACCGCGTCGGGAAAACGACGGCGCAATGCGCTGTACACATTGGTGAGCGGTACATCGGGACGATCGAGCTTGTCTTTCACAATCACGTAGCGCGGGTGTTCCGACACAAAGTCAGACACGCGTTTGCCCGTGGTCGCCAACAGGTGCAACACGAGCGCTACAGCGACCGGCGCATCGCGACCCAAATGCAGCTCAGGCAGAATCACGCCGCCGTTACCTTCACCACCGATGGTTGAACCAGACGCCTGCATGGCCAGCGCCACGTTGACTTCGCCAACCGGCGCAAACTCAAACTGTGCACCGCCGTCGTGCGCGGCGTCCTGCACCACTTTGCTGGTGCTCAGGTTGGTGACCACGTTGCCCGGACGCGATGGAAGCACCGCACGCACGGCCATGGCCAGCGTATAGTCTTCGCCAATCGCACGACCGGTTTCATCGGTGAGTGCCAGCCGATCGACATCGGGATCTGTCGCCAGCCCCACCACCGCACCGCTTTCGCGCACCAGCGCACTCAAGGCGCCAAGATTTTCAGCCACCGGTTCCGGTGGACGCGGGAAACGGCCATCAGCATCCATACCAATCGCCGACACCTTGCAGCCCAGTGCCTCGAGCAGCTGCGGCATGATCACACTGCCCGCGCCATGACAGCAGTCGAGCGCCACATGAAACTGCTTGGCGCGAATCGCTGCGACATCAAGGAAAGGCAGCGCCAGCACCGCGTCGAGATGACGCTGCACGGCTTGCGTGTCCGCCGACACGGAGCCAAGCGCGTCCCAGCTCGCACGCGGAATGCCGGCGTCGAGCAGCGCACGCATTTGGGCGCCCTCGGCAGCTGACAAAAACAAACCGCTGGATCCGATGAACTTGAGCGCGTTCCACTCCACCGGATTATGACTGGCCGTAATGGCCAGCCCACCCGCCGCGTGATGATGCTCGACGGCCATTTGCACTGTCGGCGTGGGCACCATGCCAATGTCGATGACGTCGCAGCCCACCGACTCCAGCGCGCTATGCACGACGCGCGTGAACATGGGTCCACTCACTCGGCTGTCGCGTCCCACGATGATCGGACGTCCCGGATGCTTGACTTTGGCCCACGCGCCAAACGCCGCGGCAAACGTTGCCATGACCTCGGGCGTGAGCGCCTCGCCGACACGTCCCCGTACGCCGGAGACACTGACCATCAACCCATCAAATGCCATGGAACCTCATGCGCGCGCGAACGCGGTGAAATCGGTAAACGTTGGAATGTATACACGTTGACCATCTGGTGGGGGCCGCTGCGGCATACGTAGCCGGTCTGACACACAGACGCTTCAGATCACGTCACCGTTACACGCGCGGCAGTTACTGCTTCAGTGGCATTGGTCACCAAATGCACTATCTCTTTTCACCATGACCAACCCGTTCTCCCTGCTTCCCTACGCGCTGGCGGCCTCGAACAGGGCCGTTGGTGGCGTTTCCATGAACACGCTGGTCGCGGCCGGTTTCACACTGCTGCAGCGTTCGGCGCCGCTGGTGCGCACGCTGGCGACTTCGCGACCGGCCCTGTTACTGCCACCCGGTGCGTCCACTCTATGCGCGCTGGCGGCGTGCGACGGGCATGTAGCGCTCCTGCTCGACCACAACGCCCCACCCAAGAATCTGGCGCAGCAACTGACGGCCGCCGGCGTTGGCGTGGTGTTTACTGTGGCACGACTGGCTGACCGTCTGCCGTCGAACCTTACCAGCGTGCTGCTCGACGACATTCCCTATCAGGCGCAGGTGCACACGCAGGGCACGGAGCGAGTGGTTGACCTGGGCTCACACGTTGGACTGCGACTGGAGGGACGCTTGGACGTGCCGCTCAGTGATGCGGCCATTGCGTCATGGTTTGTCAACGGAGCGCAAGTCACGATCAGTCACGCAGAGGCGCTGGATGGTATGGGCCCGCTGGCGTGGCTTCGCAACATCACGTGAGTTCGGCTGACACCGGCTCGCCAGCGAGCCGCAACCGAAACTAGTCTCCCTCAGGCCGCACGCATGGTTGGTCGTCTGACGCGGGAATCGGGCAAGGGAAAGGCCCGGGCCTCAAGAGCCCGGACAAATGCCGCCACGCACCCCTCATCGAACTGCGAACCCGCACAGCGCTGGAGTTCGTCAACGGCATCGCCCACGGCCATGCCGGCGCGATACGGCCGACCGCTGGTCATGGCATCGAACGAGTCGGCGACGGCGGCGATGCGCGCCTCAATCGGGATTTGTTCACCTTTGAGCTGGTCGGGCGCCCCACGACCATCCACGCGTTCGTGATGTGAGCGCACAACAGCGAGCGCCACAGGTGCATCGCGCAGCAACGGCGACAGAATGCGCCAGCCGATCACCGGATGCTCCATGATGTGTCGATACTCTTCGTCGGTAAGCGGACCTTCCTTGTTGAGCACCGTCTCACGCACACCAATTTTCCCGATGTCGTGCAGGCGGCTGCCAAGTTCAATCTGGACCAGCTGTGATTCGTCGAGGCCGAGTTCAATGGCAATCGCCATCGCGTAGCGCCCCACGCGCACGGAGTGTCCCCACGTGTACGGATCCTTTACTTCAAGCGCATCAGCCAATGATTGCAGCGACGCGAGAAACAGCTCCTCGTACGCGCGGGCCTGTGCTTGCACCCGTGCTTCGAGCTCTTCACGATGGTTTGTGTTTTCGAGCAACAGCTGTCGCTTTTCAAGCGCCTGTCCCACACGCCCCCGGATTTCTTCCACACGGAACGGTTTGGTCACGTAGTCCATGGCGCCGGAGGCGAGACATTGCACGGCGAGCTCCACATCGGACACTGCGGTGACCATCACCACTGCGGTATCAGGCCAGCGTTCGCGAATGGTCTGTAGCAATTCCACGCCGTCCATGTGCGGCATGTGATAGTCCGACAACACCAGCGATGCTGGCTCGGCTTCCAGACAGACCACCGCTTCCACACCCGACGCGGCATCGCGGCAATGAAAACCCTGCTGTTCCAGAATGCGACGCAGCACCGCGCGTAGCGGCGCCTCGTCATCAACAATCAGGCAGCGTGGTCGGGAGTCGAGCGGGGCGGAGGACATGCGTGGGCGATGTGTCGGAGAGGGTGAAGAGAGTGCGGGTGTCACGCGGCGGGCGGCGGATCGAAGGACGGCAACTCGTGCGACCACCCGGCACGGCGGCTAGCTTCCGGCCATTGCAGTTCACTTCCCGACTTTTTTTCCTGAGTGCCATGACGCGCATCTTTCCGGACGATCTTGAGGCTGGCCTGTCCACGCGGGCCATTCACGCGGGCCAACGCCCTGAACCGCTCGCTGGCGCGATCATGACGCCGCTCTATCTCACGTCCACTTATGTGCAGGACGGGGTTGGCCGGAACAAGGGCTACGAGTACGCGCGGGGCAAGAATCCGACCCGCGAGGCTCTGGAGCGCAATGTCGCGTCCCTCGAAAGCGGTCAGCATGGATTCGCCTTCTCGAGCGGTATGGGCTGCCTCGATTCCATCATGAAGCTGTTCCGCGCTGGCGACCACATCGTGGTGGGCGAGAACGTGTACGGCGGCACCTTTCGGCTGTTCGACAAGATCCTGCAGCATTTCGGGTTGTCCTTCACCTATGTGGACACACGCGATGCGCAGCGTGTGGCGGACGCGATGACGGCCCAGACTCGCGCCCTGCTGATCGAGACACCAACCAACCCGTTGATGCGTCTCGCTGACCTCGCCGCCATGGCCGATATCGCCAAACGGCACGACGCCCTGCTCGTGGTAGACAACACGTTTGCCACGCCCATCTTCCAACGCCCTCTCGAAATCGGCGCCGACATTGTCTGGCATTCGACCACGAAGTACCTCAACGGTCATTCTGATATGATCGGCGGCATTGCCGTGGTACTTGAGGACGAGCTGGCAAATCGCCTGCAATTCATTCAAAACGCCGCAGGCGCCGTGCCCGGACCGTTTGACTGCTGGCTGGCGCTGCGCAGCACCAAGACGCTTCCGCTGCGCATGAAAGCCCACGACGCCAACGGCCGACAGATCGCCGCCTGGCTGGCGCAGAAGCTGGGTGAAGAATCGGTCATTTATCCCGGCCTCGAGTCGCATCCGCAGCACGAGCTGGCAAAACGGCAGATGAGCGGCTTTGGTGGCATGATCACGCTCGAGCTAGGGTCAATGGAGCGCGCCCGTCAGGTGCTGGAGCGCATGAAGGTGTTTGCGCTCGCCGAGTCGCTGGGCGGCGTGGAGAGCCTGATCAGTCACCCCGCCAGCATGACACACGCGTCTGTGCCGCCCGATATCCGCGCGACCATGGGCCTGACCGACGGCATGATCCGCCTCTCCTGCGGCGTTGAGGACGTCGAGGACCTGATCGCCGACCTCGACGCCGCCCTCACCTGAAAACCTCAGTCCGGCTCCCATCTATCCGTCAACGGTTGGCAAGAACCTTCACTGTCCACCGTCAACTGCAACCGTAAACGCTGTCAAACGGCGTTTACGTATTTCCACCCTGGCACGTAACCTTCCAACGGGCTACCACGTAGTGACTTAAACCTTCAGCCCCGTAATCCATGTCCCAGGTTCCGCTTTCCCAGATCGCCTCCGTCAGTTGGGAACATCCAGCTGACCGCGCCGCACTCAACTCGCTGCGCGCCCTGCCGGGCTTCGATCTCGCGGTGCGCAAAATCGCCGGCTTCTTTGGCGAACGCGGTATCCGCAACCTCTTTCTCGGCGACGCCGTGCTCGTGGGCCCCACGCAGCGGCCCAATCTGTACGCGCTGTACCACGAAGTGCTGCAAGCGCTCGACTGGCCACCTGAGGGCACCGAGCCGCCGCAGCTCTACGTGGCCCAGACACCGCTCGCCAATGCCGGCGCGGTCGGATTCGACAAACCGTTCATTGTCATCAACTCCGGCGCCCTCGAAATTCTGTCGTACGAAGAGCAGCGTTTTATTCTGGCGCACGAGCTCGGCCACATCATGAGTGGACACACCACGTATCGCACCATCGCGATCATCATCATGACGTTCGGTTTGCAGGCGCTGCCGATCGTGGCCAGCGTGGCCCTGCTGCCGTTCCAGTTGGCACTGCTCGAGTGGTATCGCAAGTCCGAACTATCGGCTGACCGGGCCGGCCTGCTCGGCTCGCAGAACGTGCGGGAATCCATGAGCGCGTTCCTGTCGCTGGCGGGCGGGAAAGTGGTCAACGACACCGTCGACCTTGACGCCTACATCGCGCAGGCTCGAGAGTACGAGGTGGGTGGCTCGTCGTGGGACGCCGTGCTCAAGGCGCTCAACACGGCGCTGCGCGTGCATCCGTTTCACACCGTGCGGTTGGGCGAACTCGATCGCTGGGTGGAGTCGGGCGACTACAGCCGCATCATTGGCGGTGCGTACGTGCGGCGTGGCGAAGAAGGCACGCGTCCGCTTGGCGACGATGTGCGCGAAGCCACTGACTACTACGCACGTGAGGCGCGCGCGGCCGCTGACAAAGTGGGTGACGTGTTTACGCGTGCCGCCGACGCGTTTGCTGAGGCGTTCCGGTCGGCGACTGGTGGGTCGTCCACGGCTACGGCTGAAGAGCCGTCTGGCGGCTCGGACAACTCCACGCCACCGAATGACGATACGTCCAAGGGTCCGCCGCCGGGGCTGTAGTGGCCCGTCGTTGAGATGCGGTTGGTAGCGCGTGCGTCTGACCGGGCCAGTCTCCGGCACCGCGCGCATCCAACCGCGACAGTCTGCGCATTAGTTTGTCGGGATGAAGATTCTGATCGTGGGCAACGGCGGACGTGAACACGCGCTGGCAGACACACTCTCGCGCGAGAATACTCACATCGAACTGATTGCCGCTCCCGGCAACCCGGGCATCGCGCAGCTGGCACGCATTGAGGACGTTGCAGCGTCGGCCAGCGATGCCCTGGTGGAGCTGGCACTGCGTGAACAGGTGCAGCTTGTGGTGGTAGGGCCCGAAGCGCCGCTGGCCGATGGTCTGGTTGACCGTTTGCGCTTGCGCAACGTGCCCGCGTTTGGCCCGACGGCCGAGGCGGCGGAAATCGAGACGTCCAAGCATGTGGCCAAGCAGCTGATGGCGCGCGCCGGTGTACCGACAGCCAACGCCGAAACACATCGCACAGCCGCCGGTGCCCACGAAGCGGTGCGTGAGCGCTTTGGTGCACCGGTTGTCATCAAGGCGTCTGGATTGGCCGCAGGCAAAGGTGTGATCGTGTGTCACACCGAGATTGAAGCGCACGCCGCGATTGATCGCATCATGGACGACAAGGCGTTTGGTGATGCCGGCAATGAATGTCTGGTGGAAGCGTTCATGGTAGGTGAAGAGCTGTCGCTGTTTGCGCTCACCGACGGAACCGACGTACTCACCATGCTGCCCGCGCAGGATCACAAGCGATTGCTCAACGGTGATGACGGCCCCAATACCGGCGGTATGGGCGCGTACACGCCGGTTTCTTTGGGCACGCCTGCCCTGCTCGACGACGTCACCGAACGCATTCTGTTGCCAACGCTGCACGCGCTGCGCAAGCGAGGCACGCCGTTTACCGGTTTGCTGTACGCCGGACTCATGCTCACCGAAGAAGGGCCCCAGGTGGTGGAGTTCAACTGTCGTTTTGGTGACCCCGAAACGCAGGCCATTTTGCCCATGCTCACCAGCAGTTTGTTGGAGCCCATGCTGGCCATTGCCGGTGGTGCACGCATTGGCAACATGTCGCCGTTGACCTGGCGTGGCGGCGCTTCAGTGACAACCGTTGTGGCGGCGCCCAACTACCCGGAGACACCGCGTACCGGTGACGTGTTGCGATTGCCCGACGACACCGACACGCGACGGATTTTTCATGCCGGCACAAGGCGCGATGACAGCGGTGAGCTTGTCTCGAGTGGTGGACGCGTGGTGGCCGTCACCGGCATTGGCGATACGTTCGATAGCGCGCGTCGCATCAGTCGTGAAGGCGCGGAACAGGTTGAACTCGCGGACAAGCAATACCGCACGGATATCGGTTGGCGGGAGCACGAGCGGCTGTCGTAAATGCCGGAGTTGCCGGAAACAGAAACGATTGCCCGTGACCTGAGCGCGCGCATTGAGGGTAGCCGGATTGTAAATGTGCGTGTGCTGCGGGAAGACGTGCTGCGCGGCGCGACGGCGGAGCTTTTGTCGGCCACGGTTTCCGGACGTAGCATCTTACGTGTGTGGCGACGCGCGAAGTTGATCGTGCTTGATTTGAGCGACGAGCCTGCGCACATCGTGGTACAGCCACGTTTCACCGGTTCGCTGCTCGTTGATGACGGCACGTTGCCGCCGGAACTCGCGGACTACATCACCGTGTCGTTTGCGCTGCATGACAACCGCACGCTGCACTACCGTGATGTACGAAGACTCGGTACGGTCTCCCTGATGTCACAGGAGACGTTCGTGCGTTACAGCGACGCACTGGGACCGGAACCGCTTGAGGCGAGCTTTACGGCGCAGTCGCTGGCGCAGACACTCGGCCAGTCCGCGCGAGCCATCAAGGCCGCGCTCATGGACCAGACACGACTGGCGGGCGTGGGCAACATCTACGCCACCGAGAGTTTGTGGGAAGCGGGCATCGATCCGTCGCGCAGCGTGCGAGCGTTGACGCCCGACGAGTGGGAGCGTTTGCATGTCGCGCTGCAGCGCATTCTGCGTGCGAGCATTGTGGCACGTGGCACGAGCTTTCGTGATTACCGCGATGCCAGTGGCGGACG
>JBBSPO010000048.1:0-17280 GCA_038258695.1 Gemmatimonadales bacterium
CATGTACCACCGCGCAGCAGGCCGCGATCACACGGCTAATGGAGCACCTCAACACACTGCGCGCGGACAGTGCGACGGTGCTCGACCTGGCGGATCAGATCAAACCGCAGACGATTGATTCGATCCTCGGCATGTCCGATGCAGAGTTGGGGCTGGCGTTCCTGAGTGGCACGCTCCAGCCACCGCCGCCGCGTGCAGCACCGCCGCCTTACGTCAAGACCTCGCGCGGCAAAAAGATGTAGCTGCTTGGGGACCACACGATGCGACGCCGAGCGATAACAGGGAAATCGTGCGTGAAGGAATACTTTTTTGTGTTCTGAACACAAATAATCGTTTCATTCTGGCAGCGCACCGTGTGCGTGATGCTCATGGCTCACGCAGATGATCACCGCGCCGAAGCCGCGCGAGCTTCGTGGCAATGCGCTGCTGGGCTGCTGCGGTCGCATCATGATCAAGTGTTATTTGCCGAATCGCATCCCCATCCCACACCACCCGCAGCCACTGGCCCGGCTGCGCGTCACGCGGCAGTTGATCACGCGGCACGTCCACGACCTGTTGATCTGCGCCGACAAGCAGTACCGCGACGGCACCTTCGAAGCGATCAATGACCGCTGGTACCGCCGGGGTGTGAGTCTGATCATTGCTCATGGCGTTTCACTCCACTACGTCATCAGGCCGCCGGTCTGCGTCTACACCGCTGCGGATTCGGCGGCGCGGTTGTTCCCGATCGCCCGGCCAGCCTGCGGCGGCACGGCCTGTGGCACACCCGCTGCGCGTGTGCCGGTGCGCTGCGCGTGGCGTTGCTCTCGGCGCACTTGCGTTTGCGGCACGCTCAGTTCGCCGATGTTTATCCGCTTGGAGTCGTCACGGTACGGCCTGCTGCAGCTGCGTTTCCAGGTCGGCAATGGTAAAGGGCTTCTGAAGAAATCCCGCCAATCCGTCTCCCACAAAGTGTGCCGTCGCTTCCTGCTCACTGTAGCCACTCATTAACACCACCCGTGCATCGGCCTTGATGTGTCGGATCGCGTGAAACGTCATGCCACCATTCAGCACGGGCATGGTGAGATCCAGCAGTACCCAGGTGATGGTCGCCGCTTCCTGACGAAACACGTCCACGCCCTGCTGCCCATCCGCCGCCGTGAGGACCGTAAAGCCAGCGTATTCCAGCGCGCGCCCAACAAAGCCCCGCACCTCCGCATCATCGTCAATGACGAGGACGGTACCGTGCCCCCGCCAGCGTGTCGTCGGGCCGGGCCGCGCGGGCAAGGAGTCAAGCGGTTCACCCGCCGCAGGCAGCAAACTCGTGAAGGTCGTCCCACGTCCGGGCGTGCTGTCCACCGTGAGCGCGCCGTGATGCCCGCGCACAATGCCGAGAACGGCAGCCAGGCCCAAGCCGCGACCGGTAAATTTGGTCGTGAAGAACGGTTCAAATATCTTCCCGCGCGTACGTGCATCCATCCCACTGCCAGTGTCAGCGACCGCAAACGAGATATAGGTTCCCGCTGGCACATCCAGCGCGAGATACGTCTGCGCCAGCTCTGCGCGCGTCACGTCGCGCACGCCCGTCGTCACGGTCATCGTTCCGGGTTGCGCGCCCATTGCTTCCGAGGCATTGACCACCAGGTTCATCACCACCTGGCGCAGTTGGGTGGCATCAGCATCAATCGTCGGGAGTTGCGGTGTCAGATGGAGCTGTAAGGACACCGTCTTGGCAATTGAACTCTGGACCAAGGTCAGCATCTCGGACACCAGCACGTTCAGATCCAGCCGCTGCACGGTAAAGCGACCACGTCCCGAGTAGGCCAGCAGTTGGCGTGTTAACTCGGCGGCACGCTGCGCCGCCACCTCGATCTGTGCCACACTCGCATACGCCGGAGCGTCCGGCGGCAGATCCAGCAGCGCCAACGACGCATTGCCCAACATACCCGTCAGCAGATTATTAAAGTCATGGGCAATGCCACCGGCCAACACGCCTAAGCTCTCCAGCTTTTGGGTTTCCTGGAGGGTGCGTTCCCAGGCACGGCGGGCCTGTTCCGCCTGCAGGCGGTCGGTCAGATCGCGAAAGACCAGCACCACGCTCACGATCTGTCCACTGCGGTCATGGACCGGAGCGGCGCTACCCGCAATCGGCCGCTGGACGCCATCACGCGCACGGAGTACCGCAGCGGCGTCCAGCACCACGACGTCATTCACAGCGAGCACCGCCGCAACCAGATCGGGCAGGGACGCACCGGTTTCAGCATCGATGATCGGGAGGACGGTGGTCACGGGTTGGGCTAACGCGTCGGGCGCTGGCCACCCGGTCAGGGTGGCCGCGACGGGGTTCAGCATCCCCACCATGCCGTCCACGTCCGTCGTAATGACGCCATCGCCGATACTGTGGAGCGTAACCGTCAAACGCTCACGCTGCGCTTCCAGGCGCGTCTGGGCCACGCATAAGGCCGCGTTCGCGGCCTGCGTGTGGCTGAGTGTTTCGGTCAGGCGACTGCTGAATTGCCAGAGCAGCAGCAACACCAGGGCCGCCGCCGCACTCAGGGTGCTGACGCGCAACACACTGGTGACCCACGGCGGGGGCTGCACCACCGGTGCGACCACCTCGCCCAGCAGGGCCAGCAGCACCATCACGGCCCAGCAGATGAGGATCAAGCGGCGCAGTGACGGTCCCGCGCGGTAGGGTAGCGCGAGCATGACCACGATCAACGGCAGCAACGCCAGTGCGGGCAGGAGCAGTGACCACACCAGCATCACGACGATGGCGACTCCGAGCAGCCCCCCCCCGATAACGGCGAGCGCGGCGTCCCAGCGGTTGCGGCGCAGGAGCCATCGCGCCACGAGCAAGCAGCTGATATAGCTGACGGTGATGGCGAGCGCGATGCCAACGGTGCTATCCCGCACCAGCAGAAACACCAGCAGTTCCAGCACCGCGAAGCCGTACGCAATCGGCAGTAACCAGGCCAAGAACTGCCAGAGTCGCACGCCGTGGGTCGCCTGATCGGCGCGCTGGAGATTGGCAGCTGTGGTGGATGCCGTGCGCGGCCGTGGCGTCATGCCGATACCTCCCGTTGGAGGTACCCGGTCATGGGAGAGTCATGCTGGTCAGTCCCATCTTGAGCATCTATGCGTTCGGTCGTGTGGTACCGGTCCGACATGGATAACGACCAGTCAAGATTGCCGCGGATAAAGGACCGCAGGAGCATGAGGTAGCGCTGCAGCGGCGCCGCGACGGCGGGCGCGAATGCGGGGAGCGCGCGCTCCGCCGCGACAAAGTCACACACCGCTGCATCATGCCACGCGGCGACGCGCGTCACCGCGTCCTGCAGCGACAGCTGCTCGGCGTGCTGGAGGATCACCACCAGATTATGCACATCCCCGCATGCCAACTCCTTTGGCAGCGACAGCAGATCGTTTGCCCAACACACAATCGTGATGGCGAGGTCCTGGAGGTGCTGCACCTGGGGATGCGCCCGCACGGCGAGTGGCACGCGAATCGGCTCCACGCACATGACCAGTTCGAGGGCGGTTGCCATGCCTGAGGCGTGGCGGCGCATCGGGAGATAGGTGGCGACATCCGGCATATGCCCCATGGAACGATTGGTCACTTCCCAGCGACAGCCCGCAAAAAAGGCGTCCACGGTCGCGATGAAGGCGTCAACGTGTGAAGGCGTGGCCGCGTGCAGCAGGCGCTGCCGTAGATCGCCGATGCTGCACGCGAGCGGCGACTCGGGGTCGGGCGCCTGGGTGCCACACAGGATTGCCAGCAGCGTCTGACTCCACTGCGCGACCTGCACGGGCGGCTGCTGCATCTGGGGATGATCGCACAGATCGTCCCACAGAATGGCCCAGAAGGTCCAGTCAGACAAGAGTTGCAAGGTGTGCGACGCAACCGTCGGTGCCAGTACTGCTGCAAGCCAACCAACCCGAGCGGCGCGCAAGCGGCGCACCGCCGATTCGGAAGGCAGGAGATTGAACTGGTCAGCCCACGCGAGCGTGCGCGTATCGACGCTATCGGCACAGCGGTGGTGTGCTGCTGGAAACGGATAGTGGAGCACCGGCAACGAAACGGTGTGAGACTGCATCAGGCACAACCAATTCTCTATACCCGCACATCGGGTAGAACGTCACGCGGTGGCGTGTCGCACCTGCGCGACCTACCCGCCCACCTATGCATGGGAGCACAGCAAGCTGAAATCATTTACCATATTTTAATGGATATGGGGATGTGAGTCAAATAGGTGCAACTGCTGCTCTACCCGTAGATAGGTCCTTGTACGAGAACGATGACAGCTGGTGGCCAGTGAGGCGTTGAGCCGGGATAGTGATACAGGAAACAATACGTACAACCGTGGAGACGTGGCACCTCCTGGCAGGAACTTCCAGGTCATGCGGATAGCGATGTCACATGGGTCCGCACGACGTGTGCAGCTGATCACCGCGCCGGAGCCGCGCGAGCTTCGCGGCAATCCGCTGTCGTGCTGCCTCCGGTTGCTCTGGGCCAACGAGCAGCACCGCGACGTCGCCTTCGAAGCGGTCAATGACCGCTGTGGTTTCCGCTGCCGGCGTGTGTTTATCGCTCATGGCGTTTCGCTCCAATATGCTCCCAGGCTGCCCACGTCAATATACACGGCTGATGATTCGGCGGCGCGATTATTCCAGATCGCGCGCCCGGCCTCGGACGGCACCGCCTGTGTCGCACCCGCTGCGAGCGTGCCGATGAGTTGGGCATGCCGCTGGTGGCCCAGGAGGCTACAGATCGTCCAGCCGGTCAGGTCGAGCGATGTCGCGCCGGTGTTCTGAATCGTTACCACTTCGGCAATCTTGTCCACCGCGACGATTCGCAGCGAAGAGGTTGGCGTCTGCGTCACAGCCACTGATTGGCGGCATGGGTTTGCGCTGCTGGCGTGCGGTATGGCGGTCGGCGACCCGTGGTGGACACGATTTCCCCCAGCAGGCTAACGGTAGTATACTACGTTCAGGTCATCACCTGCGGGCAGCGAGGAGGTTTGAAGGGGCAGCCGCTGCTCCAAGAAAACGCTTTTCACACCTCTTTCTTCGCATGTGGCATGAGCCAATCCTATACCGGCTACTGTGGGCATGTAGCTGGCGCGTGCAGTTCACGGCACGGTAGTTTGACAATCGCACCTTGTCCCGGCGCCGTGAATGCGCCGCCAACCGCAATGTACAGATCACCGGCACGGGAAAAGACCATCGCTGTCGGATAGTTCAGGTGGTCGAGCACGACCGTCCGCGAATCGTTCTGTCCGATCCGCAGCAGCCGGCCACTCCCCGGAGCGTAGGGCTGATCCAGCTGCATGCCGTCGCTGAACTCGAGCACATAGAGTCTGCCAGCGGCATCAAACCCGACATCTATCGGCATCGTGAGCCTGCTGGCCGCAACCGTGAGGCTGCCGGACGAATCGGCGACCCAGATCGCGCCACTGCCTACAGTATGGGACAGGGCGCTGAACATCGCGATATACAGCCGCTCGTCAGGACCGAACGCCAGGCCGACCAGCGGCGGCATATCCGGCAGCTCCGCAAACCGGCGCATTGTTCCATCGAAGGTCACACGTAGCACACGTCCCGATGCACCATCACTGACATACAGCGCACTGCCGTCAGGTGCCAGCGCCAGCGCATACGGATTGACTGGGACACCGCCATGACTCATCTGATACTCCAGTGGCGTGATACTGGTCATGAAGTTCAGGATGTTCGCCACCAGATGCGGCGGCGCGCCAGGCACCACGCGCAGCACCGACCGTGACACCTGATCATCGTAACCTTCGCCCGTCAGCACATAGAGCGCGCCATCAATGCTCACGACATCTGCGGCACCTGTATCGCCATTAGCGACATAATGGGTGTATGGCAGCCCATCCACCGTGACCGTCACCTGACGGTGCGTATTGATCCGTAAGATCCGACCACTATGATTGATTTCCGGCTTTGGGCCGCCCGTATCACTTGGACGCAGGGCGCCAACCTCGGCAACGAAGAGATTGCCAGCGGCGTCAAACGCCAGACCGCGCGGCTGGTTGAGCCCGGTCACGAACGGCTCAATGCCTGCGCGTGTCGCGCACGACGCGGTGAGCATCAGGCCGACCAGCAGCGTCAGGAGCATCTGTCGGTACGGCTGATATGCACTGATGACCATCACCGGTGTGCTGCCTCCTGCTCGAGTACCGCGAGCTTCTGCACCCGGCGCCGAAACTCCTCCGACGTGCTGAACTCCGCCGCCAGAAACGCGCGCACAATCTCCTCGACCACGCGCATGCCCACGATCCATGCGCCGACGCACAGGACATTCACGTCGTCGTGCTCGACGCACTGATGCGCCGAAAAGGTGTCATGACACAGCGCCGCGCGAATGCCAATTATTTTGTTCGCAGCGATACATGCGCCGACGCCGGTGCCGCATACCATGATGCCACGTTCCGCGTCACCGTTCTGCACCGCAGCGCATACCAGCCGCGCAATATCGGGGAAATCCACCGGCTCGGTACTATGTGTACCAAAATCCTGCACGTCATGCCCTGCCGCGCGCACGACGTCGATGACTGGTCCCTTGATCGGAAAGCCGGCATGGTCGCCGCCAATTGCAAGTTTCATACACGACACCTTATGTATACTTCAGATACACCGTTTTGATATCCGTGAAGAAGTCCTTGGTCGTCGCACCGATTGAGCCGGGGCCGAGGCCCGAGCTTTTCACACCGCCGAATGGGAGGTGCGACTCAATCGCTGTGCCGTGGTTGACATGCACCATGCCACTCTGGATGCCGTCCACGAAGCGCCCGACCAAGTCGAGCCGCCGCGTGAAAATCGCCGCCGTCAGGCCGTACTCGACATCGTTCGCCAGCGCTACCGCCTCATCAAAGCTGTCAGCGGGCATGAGCGCAAGCACAGGCCCAAACACCTCCGCGCGCGCAATGTCCATGCTGGCCGTGACTGCGCCAAGCAAAGTTGGTGCGTAGAAGTTGCCGTGGTCGAGTGCGCCGCCGTGCAGCGACGTGCCGCCCGTATGCAGCGTTGCACCCGCAGACACGGCACGCTGAACGAAGCCGTGGACACGCGCGCGATGCGCTGACGTGATCAGTGGGCCAAGCGTGGTTTCTGGTTCCATGCCATGGCCTGGCCGTAGAACCGCCATCTCGTTCATGAGCGCATCAGCGACGATGGACGCTTCCGCGCGCGGCACAATGACCCGGCTGATCGCGGTGCAGCGCTGACCGCTGCACGCGAACGCCGCGCTGACGATCTGACGGATGGCATCGGCGCGATCGGGCGGCTCCCAGATCACGGCCGGATTCTTCCCGCCCATCTCGGCCTGCACGCGCACCAGACGCTGCCCGGCCGCTGCGGCAATCGCGCGACCCGCCGCCGTCGAGCCCGTGAAGGTTACGGCGCGGATGGCCGGATGATCAACCAATGCGGCGCCGGCTGCGCGCCCGCCAGTGACGAGATTGAGGACGCCAGCGGGCAGTCCGGCCGCATGCATGATCTCGACCAGCCGCAACGCGGTGAGCGGCGTCTCCTCAGAGGGCTTGAGCACCACCGGATTACCCGTCACTAGCGCGGGCATGATCTTACGCAATGGTGTCAGCACCGGAAAGTTCCAGGGCGTGATCGCCGCGACCGGGCCAACGGGCACGCGCACCGTCTGCGTCCAGAACTGCGGCCGTTCGCTCGGCACCGTTTCACCATCCAGACGATAGGCTTCGCCAATCATGAAGCGGCTTTCGGCCAGTGCCTTGATCATCTCACCGTGCGACTCGCGCAGCGGCTTGCCCATCTCGTGCGTCATGCAGCGCGCCAATTCGTCGCTCTGTCGCTCAATAGCGGCGATGACATGCGTCAACAGCGTGGCGCGGTGTGGTGCGGGTGTGGCAGCCCACGCGGTAGCAGCAGCACGCGCCGACTCGGCCGCCTGTGCAATCTCGTTCGGGCCACTTTCGACGAACCGCCCCACACACTCGCGCGTATCTGCCGGGTTGCGCGACTCGAACCACGTCGCATTGGCCGGCACCATAGCATGCGTATCGATGATGTTATACAACGTTTCGCTCATGGACTCCTCCGGTTCATGGCCGGTGTGTTCAGCCTGGATGGTGCGCGCGCGCTGAGCGGTGTCACGCCGACGTCGCGCGCCAACACATCCATTTCGCGCACACTTGACAGCGGAAACGTCACGCCGTCGCGCTGGCTGCGTTCGGCGATGTCATACTCCCATTCGCCCGGCACGTAAATGCGATCAACCCCCGGCTGGCGCGGCTGCGCACGCACCTCGCGCACGAACTGATCCATACGTGCGGTGAACGTATCGAGCGGCATGAATGCGTCCACCGCAAACGCCAGAAAGAAATGCCCGACGTTTTGCGCCTGATCGCCCGCGTCGTACAAATCGACAATGTGCGGACCGAACGCCGCGCCCGCCAGCACACCGCACAGCACGTCAATGATGAACGCCAGCCCCGCGCCTTTGTGTCCGGCCATCGGCAGCACCGCGCCCGCAAGTGCGGCGGCACTCTCTTCCGTCGGATTGCCGTCCGGGTCAATCGCCCAGCCAGGCGGCACCGGTTGACCAAGTTTTTGGAGCATCACGATTTTGCCGCGTGCTGCCACGCTCGTTGACATGTCGAGCACAACCGGACGTTCCGCGCCGCACGGCACCCCAAACGCCACGGGATTGGTGCCAAAGAAGCGTTGCCGGCCACCATGCGGGGGCATATTCGCGGGCGCGTTCGTCATCACCATCCCGATCATGCCCGCCGCAATGGCCTGCTCCACAAAGAACGCGCTGATACCGAAATGCGAGCTGCGGCGCACCGCCACCGCGCCCATGCCCATGTCGCGCGCTGTGTCAATTGCGCGCGTCATCGCCGCCGTGCCGACCACCTGTCCCAGTCCGGCATCACCATCAAGCACCGTCACCGCGCCACGCTGGCTCACGAGGTGCATCGCTGGACGTGACGTTGTCGTGCCAACCTGAAGGCGACGCACGTACACTGGCAGCAGGCGACTGATGCCGTGGCTGCTCAACCCACGCGCATCGGCCTCCGTCAACGAACGCGCCACCGTCGCGGCATCATCAGGCGGTACATGAACGGCGTACAGGATCTCGCAGACGAAGCGGTGCAGTGTTGCCTGGGCAAACGTATGGGGTGCATGTGCATCATTCATCGCGTCATCCTTTACCCGCGCACCGCAACTCCATGGCGGTCAAGCGCCTGGCGAAATCCAAGAACGTCGAGGGTGAGATCGCCCGCTTCGAGACGGCGCATGACTTCGGCTTCACGCTCCTCGCGCGCGCGTGCGGCCTCCAGCACCGCAGCGACGTGCGCGCCATCCACGATAACCACGCCATCGTCGTCGGCCAGCACGAGATCGCCCGGGTGGACGGTCACACCGCCGCAGACGATGGCATGATTGATGAAGCCTGGCGTTGCCTTGACCGTCGCCGTCATGGATACGGCGGGCGCGAACAGCGGAAACCCGCGTCGCGTAATCGGCGCAACGTCACGCACGCCGCCGTTGATGACCAGCCCGGCAACGCCACGCGCTTGTGCGGCAACCGTGGTGATCTCGCCCCAGTGCCCGGCTTCCAAGTACGCCCCAACATCGGCAACAATCACGTCGCCAGGGAGCGCCAGCGCAATCGCCGCATGGAGCGTCAGGTTGTCGGCGGGGTGACAGCGCACCGTGAGCGCGCTGCCGCAGACCTTCAAGCCCGGCACCATCGAACGAATCGTGTGATCCATGCCGCCGCACTGCCCGGCCGCTTCGTACACCGTTGTCGCAGCCTGCGCGTACATGGCGCTGACGAGATCGGCGGCGACGCGCGGACTATCCGTAATAAAGCGATCCATGCTGCTCCCCTTCGTCATTCGGTGGATTGAACCGTGATGCCGTAGCGCTGCTCAAGCGGTATGATCGCGGCCGTGATATCGTTGTTCGCAAGATCGAGCGCACATGCCTCTTCATACAATTGGCGGGCGTTGGCGGTAAGCGGCAGCGCCGTGTGTGTCTCACGCCCGAGTCCCAGTGCGAGATCGAGATCTTTACAGAGCAACTGCACTGCGAAACCCGGCGCGAAATGGCGCTTGAGCACGAAGTCCGGAATGGCTCGCCGCAACACCGCACTGTCACTTGCCGATGTGGCGAGGACATCAAACAGGGTCTGCGGATCAATGCCGGCGCGCTGGCTCAGCACAAACGCCTCGCACACCGCCGCGAGATTGACACCAACCAGTAATTGGTTAATCAGTTTGACCGTGCTGCCCGCGCCGCTTGGTCCAACATGGACAATGTGTGTGCCAACGGCCTGCAGTATGGGCTGCGCGCGCTCCACCGCCGCGGCAGCGCCGCCGATGACGACGGTCAATGTACCCGCTGCCGCACCGGCAGTGCCGCCGCTGACCGGTGCATCCAGGTATGCGACACCCGCCCGGTCACACGCAGCCGCCATGGCGCGGTTTGTCGCCGGATCGATCGTGCTGAAATCAACAATCACCGCGCCATGCTGGACGCCGTGCAGGACACCGTCCGCGCCCAGCATGACCGTGCGGACAACGTCGGGCGTCGACAGGCACAGACCGATGACCTCCGCGCCCTGGGCGGCAGCACGGGCCGAATCAGCAGCGCGGGCCCCCGCGGCAACCAGCGGATCCATGGCCGCGCTGGTGCGATTCCAAACCGTAAGCTCGTGGCTGGCGTTGACAATGTTGTGCGCCATGGGGCCGCCCATATTCCCCAGGCCGATAAATGCTGCGCGCATACAGAGGCTCCTTCTGCTACGGCGCTGTTACGGCACAATTACCGCTTTCAGCGTCTCCTGGCGTTCAGCGGCGATCAGCGCATCGTTGATCTCGTCGAGCGCGAAGTAGTGCGTCACCAGTTTGTCAATCGGCAGCTTCCGTAGCAGCGTCATGCCGCGCAAGAAGTGCGTGTTGGCTGCCGACCATGCGCCCGTGATCAAGATTTGCTTCTTGTTGATGACGTGCGGGTTGAGCGGCACCGTACCTGCGTCGCCGTAATGCCCCGCGATGAGGTAGCGCCCGTCGACGCGCACCAACTCTAATCCCTCAGCCACCGCCGCCGGAACGCCCGCGCACTCCAGCACGACATCGGCCCCGCGCCCACTAGTCATGTTCAGGATGGTGGCAATCCGCTCGGCGGGCGTGGTCGTGGTCACGTCAAACGTGGCCGCCGCGCCAAAGTCTCGCGCCATCTGGAGCCGTGACTCCGGCGCGCCGATCACAATGACGCGCTCCGCGCCAGCATCGAGCGCCAGCAGCATACCCATCATACCGACCGGGCCGCTGCCTTGCACCACCACCGTATCGCCATACGCTATGTTACCGATGCGCTCCAGGCCATGCACCATGATTCGCAGCGCATCGCCAAGTACCACCGCTTCCGGCTTGATGTCGGGCGGAATGATGACCACATCGCTGTCAGGCAGCAGCCACACATACTCGGCAAAGCCGCCGACGAGGTACGGATGCTTTTTGGCGGGCAGCCAGCCGCCATAGCCGATCCGCTGCTCGCACTTCGATTGATCCCCGAGAATGGTGCAGGTGTAGCACTGCATACACGACTTTGGTAACCAGGTGATCAACTGATCGACCGCAATCTGTTGGCCGCTGATATCATAGCGCGGCACATCACCGCCGATTGCGACCACTTCGCAGACATTCTCGTGGCCGAGAATTGCCGGTGGGTTGATCTTCACCGTGCCATGCAAAATATGCACATCAGTGCCGCACACGCCGGCCATACGCATACGCCCTAGGATCGCGCCATCGACAAGCTCCGGAATCGGGAGTTCTTCGATCACAAATGGGCGTGAGTCCGGCGGGCCAATGTCACGTAACATCGCGACTTTCGAGGTTGTGGGTAGCATACCTTCTCTTTTCTTTCGCGAACGAGCATTCGCCACAGCGCACACAGCGGTAGCGTTTTATCGCTTTTCATCTCTGTGGCAAGCGACATCGCTGACGTACGTCCATCATCCATTGAACGTGCGCTAGCGTCCCTGAATGCCGCTCATGACCACGCCACGGATGAAGTACCGTTGGCCGACAAAGAACAGAATCATAATGGGAACGACAATAAACATGGATGCGGCCATGCTGATATGCCAGGATGCGTCCAGCGGATTGATGAATGCGCGCAGACCGAGTGCCAGTGTTTTCTTGTTCTCGCTAAACAGATAAATAAGTGGATTAAGGAAATCGTTCCAGTGCGCGACAAACGAAAAAATCGTGATTGCAATCAGCACCGGCGTCGAGAGCGGCAGCAGAATGCGCCGCCAGATCATGAAATTCGATGCGCCGTCCATGCGCGCAGCCTCGTCGAAATCGCGTGGGATGGTCATGTAATATTGGCGCATCAGAAAAATATTATACGCACCGCCGCCGAAGAACGAGGGCACGATCAGTGGCAAAAAGGTGTCAACCCAGCCGATCGAGCGAAACATGATAAAGCGCGGAATCAGCGTCACAATTTCCGGCAGCATCATGGTGCTCAGCAGGAGCACGAACAGCGCGTTCTTGCCTGGGAAGCGCAGCCGCGCAAAACCGAACGCGACCAGCGAACTACTCAGCACATTGCCAATAATCGTGAACAGGGTAATCGTTGCCGTGTTACGGAGCCAGAGCAAGAGCGGCGCGCGCTGCAAGGCCTCGACGTAGTTGCCCCACTGCAGTGGACTCGGAATCCAGATCGGTGGATAGGCGAACACCTCGCCCTGCTGCTTGAGCGAGCTTGAGATCATCCACAGTAGTGGTATCATAAAGATCATGCTCAACGCACTCATGACGCTATATTGCAGTGCGCGGCCAGCATACACGCGCGTTGATCGGCCATGCACAACGCGAGCGGCGCTGCTGCGCGGCGCTTGGGCCCGAACATCGGAGGAACTCATGCTTATCCTCCTTCATAGTACACCCAACTGCGTGAAAGCCGTAGTTGAATCAGTGAGAATACCAGGATAATCAGGAACAGCAGCCACGAGAGCGCCGTTGCCAACCCCATGTTTGATTGTTCAAAGCCCAGCCGATAAATATACAGAACGGTGAACAGCGTTGCGTTTTGTGGACCGCCGTTGGTCAGCAGCAGCGCGCTGGTGAACACCTGAAATGATGCAATGATACCAATGATTAAGTTAAACAGAATGACTGGCGAGAGCATTGGCAGCGTCACATGGCGGAAGCGCTGCCACCAGTTTGCGCCATCAAGGTCGGCTACTTCGTACAGCGACACGGGCACGCTTTGCAGCCCCGCAAGGAACACGATCATGGTGTTACCGACACCCCAGAGACTCATCAGGATAAACGTTGGCTTGGCCGTGGCGGGATCATAAATCCATTGGCTCTGTGGCAAGCCGAGCATCCGGAGCAGCGCATTGGCGAGGCCGATCTCCGGATTCAACAGCCAGAGCCAGAGCACCGCATTCGCGACCGCTGGCATGACTGACGGTAAGTAAAAAGCGGTGCGAAAAACGGACTGTAAGCGCAGGCGCTGATTGAGCAGCAGCGCGGTGCCAAGCGCCACCAGAAGTTGGAGCGGCACGCTTAAGAACGTGTAAAACGCGGTGTTCCAGAGCGACACGCGAATAAGCGGATTTGTGAAGAGCCGCCTGAAATTTGCGAGGCCGACCCATGCCGGACTGCCGATCAAGTCCCAGCGCATCATTGCAAGCACAATCGCAGCGATCATCGGGCCGGCGACAAACAGTACAAACCCAATGAGCCACGGCGCAATGAACACGTAGCCGTCAAGCGCCTCACGCCGCATCAGGCGCGATCGGGGCGGGCGCGCAGATGGTGCTAGTATTGCCATCAGTTCCTCTCTCCGGCATGCGGTAGCTTCGACAGATGCCGGTACGTTCCATGCCGTTCAGGATGCCCTCACCCGTAATCCTTCTCGCACGGGGAGAAGGAAGCGGCGCTCGCCGCAGGGTGAGGGTATTCCACCATGTGCTGTCGTTCTTCTCAGCTTTGCAGCAGCGCATCAACTTGCTGCTTAACCGTTTCGGATGCGCCGGCAATGTCATCGCTGCTGCACGTCCACACGGCATCGAACTCAGTCGAGTAAATCTGCTTGATCTGCGACTGCTTGGCCGGAAACTTGAAGGAAATAACCGTGCGGTCGCTCTTCCCCATGAGCGGATCAACATGGACCTTCGTGAATCCTGAAACGGGCTTGTCTGGAATGATCGAGTCGATTGCCTCCTTGCGTGAGAGTCCCCAGCGCTTCTGATCACCAATGGTCTTCTGCACCTCGGCGCTGGTCAGGTACTTCACCAGTTTCCATGCAGCATCGGGATTGTTGGCCTTGGCCGGGATGGCCCAGCCGCTTGCACCAACAGGAACGAATTGACCACCGGGACCGGATGGCAGGAAGGTCACATCCCACGGAAAGGTGACCTTCTCTTGGCGGCAGAAGTAATCGGTCGCGTGAAAGCCTTGGACCATTGCGACCAAGCCAGTACGGAATGGATCGCCCTGGGCCTGGGCCTGTGACGCCGCCGGGCTGGCATGCAGCTTACATCGCAGATCGACTGCAAGCTGAAAGTAAGACTGCACCTTGGGATCGGTGATCTGCGTTTCGGTGTATTGCTCGTTGTACCAGTCACTGCCATAGGCTTTCACGAAGCCGCGCGTCACCTCAGACGTGGTTGGCGTTGGCTCAATCCAGGCAAATCCCCATTGCTTCACGTTGGCACCGTCGAAGTTGGGACTCGAGGCCGCATTGCCGTTGGTATCAAGAGTCAACGCAACTGCATACGTGTGCAGGTCATCCAGCGTCCAGTCATCTTTGGGATACGGCACCTTGGCGGCATCGAACATGGCCTTGTTGTAGTAAATGCCCCATGCCGCGCTGTCCTTTGGAAGCGCGTAGACAACACCGTTATTGCTGAACGATTCGAACAAGGCCGGGATGTACGCGTCCGGCGAGACGCTATCGCGCTGCATGTACGGGGTGAGGTCGAGCAGTGCGCCGCGCACGCCATAGTCCTGTACGATGCTCATGTGCTGATGAATCATATCCGGCACCGTGCCGCTGGCGAAAATGGTCGGCAGCTTGGTCATGTAATCGGTCCATGCCTCGAAGCTGACATTGACGGTAATGTCAGGATTGTCCTTCTGGAAATTGTTGATAAAGGACGTGTATAAGTCGCGCTCAGTGCCGAGCGCAGCTGGCGTAATAAATTGAATCGTGGTTCCGCCGCCGGACTGGGCCGGTGCCTGCGCGTTGTCTCGCGACGCATTGCTTTGTGCTGCGCCGCTCTGCTCCCCCGCCTGTGGTACAGCGTTGCCACCGCAGGCGGCGATCAGCACGCCCAATCCGGCGGCGGTCGTTCCGTGCGCCAGCACGCGCAGCATCTGGCGGCGGGACATCGTGTGGTGAATCTCATGAGCACGCATCGTCTGCTCTCCTTTGAGTATGGTCTGACCACATTACGCAAACTGACGATAGTATTCCTCGACGGGCGCAGTGTCCACGGTCTCGTCGAACGGCATGTTGAGGCTTTCGTAGCGCTTGCGGCGCGACCGCATGTCAGCCAGCAGCACGGCACGGGCATGCACCGCCACGTCCTGCGCGACTTCGATGGGTACGACAATGAGTCCATCGTTGTCGCAGCCGACGATGTCGCCAGGACGTACCTGCGCTCCGCCGATGCCGACTGGCGTTTGCACATCGACCACTTGGATACGGCCCGGAATGATGGTGCGTCCACGCGCCCGCGTACACATTGGCGTCTTTTGCAATTCGAGTTCGCCCGTGTCGCGGCAGTAGCCGTCGGTGACAATGCCAACCGCGCCAGCGTGTATCGCGCCGAGCGAATTCTCCGAACCCCAGAAGCCCACCTCATGCGCGCTGCCGGTGTTGGTGACGACGACATGGCCAGGCTTGATCAGGTTGTTGATGCCTTGGTGTGCCACTTCCTTGAACCAGATGCCGTGCGCCCGCACAATATCCTCGGTGGTTTCAAGTTGCCACATGGGTCGATTCGATGGCACGCAGCGCATCGTCAGCGCCACACCCCAGAACTTGATGCCGTTCCAAAGCGGACGAATCTCGCGGTCAACCAAGCCAATATTGAAGTACCCAATGCCGTCCATCGCGTCGACGACGTCGACAACACGCAGATGCTTGTACAACTTACGTACCTCAAACGGATCAATACCATTGATGATGTCGGTTCCATTCGTTACGTCTGTGCTCGTCATGTGAGAACTCCTTTTATGACAGTGCGAAACAAGTGGGCATGTGAACACACATGCATACCGTGCCTGTTCAAGGCAACACGAAGCTACACCTCCTTTAACAAGGGATTTCAGAAACAACAAGCTCTCAGCACGCGATGCATAGCATCAGCGAGATGCAAGTACGATGATTGATGTGCAATGAATCGTGGATGTTAGGGACCGGTACGTAGCGGCCAGCGCCACTTGGTGGATGAGAGAGGCTGCATTGCTTCATCTCCTGTAGACATGCAATACGCGTGATTGCAGTGTCATCGGTTGCGATGTGCCCGTATTAATCGACCGTCATGCGGTGTGCGACCCACGCCGCGCGCGGAACAAGCCTATTTGGCAACACCACATGCGCCTGATGCCCATTACGATGCTCAATCTGGTCAATGAGCATAGCTACCGCGCGCGCGCCCATGGTGTGTGTCGGCTGCTCAATCAGCGTCAACGGTGGCCGGTACAGTTTGGAAGCTTGAAACGCGCCGAAGCCAGCAATATCAATATCGTCGGGCCAACGCAACCCCGCATCCTGAGTCGCCAGCACAGCGCCTTGCGTCATGAGATTATTGAAGACGAATACCGCATCGGGCCGCTCGTCACGCTGAAGCAACGTGGTCATGGCACGGTAGCCGCCTTCCAGCGTCGCCCCGCCTTCTATTTCTAGCACTGACAGCCCAGCAGTGTGCATTGTCGACTGGTACCCAGCGCGGCGCTCCTCAGTTGTAGAAACGCCTTCAAGTCCGGTGATCGCGGCGATCCGACGTCGGCCTTCGTCGATAAGCTGCTGCACACAGTGCTGGCTGACGTCCGCATCGTCACACGTCACTGACGAAAGCGGCAGGTGATCAAACCGCCGATTCACCAACACAATCGGCAGGCCACGGGCGATATAGGGGTGCAGGTGATCCGCATGCCCGGGCGCGGGCGCGAGAATGATCCCTGCAATGAGTTGTCGATCTAGCACCGCAAGATAGCTGTTCTCGATCGCAGCATCCTCGTCGGTCTTGCACACAATCAA
>JBBSPO010000049.1:0-17191 GCA_038258695.1 Gemmatimonadales bacterium
GAAGAGAGCCGAGCGGTGAGCGAGCTGTCGGCAGCCAGTCGATTCGCCGAAGAAATCGATGCCGAGTTGCGTCAGGTGCGCGGACTCACGGCGCGTGTACAGCCGCAGGCGGGCGACGAAAGCGGAAGGGCTTCGGCCTCAGCGGCGCGACAGGACATTCTTGACCGACTCAAGCAGTTGCGCCAGCGGTTGAGTGCACGCCAGTCGGAACTGCAGCGTGCACGCGATTCCGTGGTCGCGCTGCGCGGTGAATCGTCGGCCGCATCACAACTGCTGCGCGATGTACAAACGCGGCTGGCTGAACGGGACAAGGAGATTGTGGCGTTCGAAGCCGAAGTCCGCTCGTTGCGCGAGGCGAACGTGCAGCTGGTGTACGAAAAGTCTGCGCTTACCGACACAGTACGTCAGGTAGAATCGAAGGCCAATCGTGTGTTCTATGTTGTTGGCACCAAGCGCGAGCTGCTGGACCGTCGCATCGTGACGGAAGAGGGCGGTTCGCGTGCACTGCTCGTGGTGCGATTGGGCGAAACGCTGGTACCGGTTCGCTCTCTGGATGAGTCCCTGTTCACGCTCGTCGACAAACGTGAGACGCTCACCATCCCGCTTCCTCGCGCCGACAAGAGCTATCGCATAGTGTCGCGCCACGACGTGGCATTGCTCGAAGCGGAGCGAAAGGACGACGATGGGTCCTTCCGTGGTCCAAGCGTGCGCATCACCAATCCGGCGGCCTTCTGGGCGGCCTCTCCGTTTCTGATTATCGTCGAGAAGTAACGCTTCGCCACCGGTGCACCGTAAAGACCAGCAGTAGCGCGCTTACGGTGCACCACCACGCAGTCTGTTGCAATGCCAGCGCAAAGGGCGCGGCTCCGTCGGCACCCAGCGGCGCCAAATCGGCATAACGAATCCACGGCGATTGCGCCCAACCGTTGGCGTCTACCGCTACCGCCAGCACCCAGCCCGCGATCAGAGCCAGGTGCGCCACGATTTTGTTGCCCACCAGCACGTGCACTGCCAGCGACAGCACAAGCCACAGCGCAAAGGGCACAAATAGCCACAGTGCTGCATAGGCGAACACGCGCGGCAGAGACACCATGCCGTAGCGCAGAGTTGCCAACGCCCACGCAACACCAACAAGCGCCAGCACCAGCGCCAGCTGCGCGCTCATCACACCGAACACGCGGCTGAGCACGAGCTGTGCCGAACCAACCGGTGAGCAGTTGACCAGCTCCACAACACGCTCATCGACATCGCGCCAAAGAATCTCGCCTGCGTAAATCGTCGCCAGCAGTATGAAAAACAACCGGGCGTGCTCAGCCACCAACACAATGATTCCCGATGCACTGGCGACCATGCTCGGTGCAGCGGTAAACGCATGAGCCCCAACATTGACCATGCCGAGCGCCGCAATGACCAACCAACCGCGCTCCCGCCATGTCCATCGCAACGAGAAGTGCATGAGGGCCAGAAACGGGTGTGTGTCAATCCATCGCATGAGACTGCGCACACTGTTGTTCACGCGACTACTCACAGTGTTGCACACGCTGTTTCGCAGAGTGCCGCGCACGCGACCGCTGAAGCGCCCGGTGCGCGCCGTCTTTGCAGACGCTGAAACGTTGCCTCGCGTGTTGTGCCGAACAGGCCTTAGCGCAATGGTGCCAATACCGAACGCCAGCACGAGCCACAACATCCGGCTCGCACCCACCAACCCCATAAATGGTACCAGCCGCGTCGCTCTTTCGGTGTCGCTCCATGAAGCAGTCACAACCTGCAGCGCGGTGGTGCCAAATGGGTCGGCCAGCGACGCGAGTAACGGGATGTTCCCTGATATATCGGGCGCATTGCGCAGCACTGCCTCACATGCCTGCCATAAAAACAGCAACGCCAGCGCCGCTGACAACACGCCCAGCAAATGTCGGGTGCGTACCGCCGCGGTCACGAGAATCGTGGCCACCGCAATCGTGGTGGGCACGGTGAGTGTCATCCACGCCCACATGGTTCGGAGCATCACGTCAGCAGCGGACACTGCGTGCGCTGTCGCAGCAGAGGCAGAGTCACTCAGCGAGCCGTGTACGAGATACAGCACCCAAGCCCCCGCCAGCACACCAAACATGAGCGCACCGTACACCACGCACATGGTGAGCAGTGCCGCAAACCAGCGTCCCACAACCCACGCGCTGTGCGAGAGCGGCGTGGTAAACAACAGCTGATCGGTGCGCCACGCGCGGTCCCGCAACATGGCACTGGCGGTAATCATGGTGGTAATCACCTGACCAAACGCAGTGAGTCCACCGAGTGCGAGGGAAATAGCCAGTGGCGAGAGCTTGGGCAGCGCGCCGCGATCGCGGATTAACTCCACCGTGCCGCTGCTCACAAATGCAAACGTCAACAGGAAAAACACGAGTGCGTACAGCGCGGTGGCCGGCTCACGCCGCTGAATACCCAACTCAAAGCGACAGACTGCCGCCGCACTCTGCCACCACATCAGTCGCAACACACGTTGTCGCGGCGCAAAAACTCAGATATGCGGCAGCTCACGGTCGCCGGGCAGGCCGTTCTCGTGATGCCAGCTCATTTCCTCATCCGACAGCGGACGAATGGCCAGATCAACCGCCAACCACGTGGTTTTGGCAAACGGGTAGCACAGAAAACATCCGGACAGCATGAGCACGGCGGTCACAAAGGTGAGCAGATCCCACGGCACATCGGGCCATGTGACAATCACAAATCCACACACGCAAAAAAACAGAATCAGTTCAACAGCAATCAGGTTGAACAGATAGGCGCCAACGAAATAGTCGCTCTCGCCACGCTCAATTCGCAGGCCGCATGTGGGACATTGCGGCTTAAGCGTGAAGAAGGTCGCAAAAAGACCCCGACCTCCACAGTGCGGACACCGAAGCGTCAAGCCGCGCAGGATCAACCGCGTTGTGGAAACGCGCCTCGGGCGGTCGGATGTTGAGAGACGATCGGTGTCGCCGCGAACCGTCCCGGGCAGAGTAGGCATAGTTCAAGCTAGCGACCCCATCCCGGCGAAGGGCCCACGAGTGACCCTGGCCGGCCCGGTAGTCGCCGCGGTCTCAACGTAGAGGCCTGTGGGAGTCCGAACATCAGAAATGAACGCCCCGGGCGCTTCAGGCGTATAGATAGTGTCGCGGGCACTCTGCCGAGACTTCCGGCCGTGCCCGTTTTTTTTGACGCCCATTATCGTGACCATGCGACCATCGCTGTTTTTAAAATGTTCTGTGCTCGTGCTCGCTTCAGCGAGCGCTGCCGCTTGCGGTAGCGACTCCTCCGAAGCGCCGGCCGGCGGCCGAGGTGGCCCCGGAGGCGGGCGCGGTCGCGGCGGCCCCGAGATCACTCCGGTTGAGATCGCGGTAGTCGAACGTGTGACCATGGCCAACACAAGCCTCGTCACCGGTCTCCTGGAGCCCATTCGAACCGTCAGTGTCAACGCCCAGCTTGGGGGCGCACTGCTCGAGGTACGAGCCGAGGAAGGGACGCGCGTGCGAGCCGGCCAACTGCTGGCGCAGATAGACGCGCGTGAGCTCGAGGCACAGCTGCGCGCGGCCGAAGCCGTACTCACCTTTGCAGACGCCACGGCCAAGCGGTCGGCGGAGCTGTTTGGCAAGCAGATCGTCACCGCAGCGGAAAACGAACGTGATCAGAGCGCGCTCGCGTCGGCCCGCGCTACCGCAACCCAGCTCAAAACCCGGCTCGATTTCGCGCGCATTGAGTCCCCCATCGATGGTGTGGTGACCGCGCGATTTGTCCAGAGTGGCGACATTGTCTCGTCCAACACGCGCCTTTTTACGGTGTCCGATTTGTCTACGTTGGTGGTGCGCTTGCCGGTTTCGGAGCTCGAAGTGTCCCAGCTGCGCGCCGGTGCGAGCGTGGATCTGAGCGTGGATGCATTGGCCGGTGCACGGTTTCCAGGCCGCATCCGTCGCATTTTCCCGGCCGCCGATTCCGTGACCCGACTTATTCCGGTAGAAGTAGCCATCACGGGTAACTCCACGTCGCTGCTCCGCCCCGGCTACACGGTGCGCGCCACGCTCAATCTGGACACCAAAAACGACGCCCTGGTGGTACCAACACGCGCCGTACTCGGCGCCACTGGCGCCCGCAGCGTGTTTGTGATTCGTGAAGGCCTCGCCGAGCGCCGCGCGGTGCGTGTGGGTGCTGACGTTGATGGACGGCTGGAGGTGTTTTCGGGGCTGAATCGTGGAGACACGGTCATTGTGGCCGGCAACTCACTCGTTCGTGAAGGGGGACAGGTTCGCATTGTCGACCCGTTGGCCCCCGACTCGCCCTCGCGCGCCGCAGGCGCGAAAGCCGTTCCGGGCGCCGGTCCAGCCTCTGCACCCGGCTCCGATAGTGCGCGAATCGCACGGGTTACGCAGTGAGCGGTGAGCATCACGAACCGCAGCACGATCAAACGAGACACACCATGAAAGACGAACAACCCAAATACTCCGGCCTTTCCAGCTGGTCTATTCTGCGCCCGATCGGAACTGTCATGCTCACCAGCACGCTGCTGGTTCTCGGTCTGGTGTACGTAGGACGACTGCCTGTGGATTTGCTGCCGCGCATTGTGTATCCGCAGGTACGCGTGTCGGTGTCCAACCCCGGTGTCGAACCGGTGGTACTCGAAGAGACCGTTGCCAAGGTGCTCGAGTCGTCGCTGGCAAGCACAGAAAATCTGCAGCGCATGGAGGCTGATATCTCCGAGGGGCGCGTGAGCATCTCGCTCGATTTCCGATACGGTACCAACGTCGATTTTGCGCTGCAGGATGCCGCGAAAAACGTGGAACGTGTACGCGCCAGACTGCCGGTAGAGGCCGATCCGCCGGTCATCAACAAATCGGATCCGTCGCAGGCACAGATTTATCAGGTGGCGTTTTCATCTAGCGAACGCGACCTCGTGGCGCTCAGGCAATGGGTTGATCAACGCCTGCGTCCACAGCTGCTCGCGGTAGACGGCGTCGCATCAGTCGATGTGTCAGGAGGACTGGTGCGCGAAGTGCAAGTGGAACTCGATCCGGAGCGACTGCGTGGCTTTGGGCTCTCCGTAAACGGCGTACTTACGGCACTTCGCAACGACAACCAGAACATTGCAGGTGGTCGCGTTTCGGGTCCGGATCTTGAGCTGGTCAGTCGCACCACGGGCAAGTTCCAAAGCGTAGATGATATTCGGAACGTGCTGCTCACCGGCACCGGAGACAGTCGCATCCCGCTGCGCGATGTCGCGACAGTTCGCGACACCAGTCAGGAACAGCGTTTCTGGGCCCGACTCAATGGCGTACCAGCGGTGCGCATTGGTATTCAGAAGCAGCCGGAGGCCAACACGGTTGAGGTGGTCGATGGTATGGAAGCGATGCTCGCCAGCCTTGAGACATCGTCGTACATCCCGCGCGACATCAAATACAACGTCACCTTTGACCAGTCGGGCTTCATTCGTGATGCCCTCGCGTCGGTGCAGGGTGCAGCCGTTGTTGGTGCCTGTCTGGCCATGTTGGTTGTGCTCATTTTCCTCCGGTCGTTCCGCAAAACGTTCATCATTGGTGTGTCCATTCCGCTGGCGGTGCTGGCCACGTTTGTCATGATGGGTGTGGCCGACCTGACGCTCAACATCATGTCGTTGGGCGGGTTGGCACTTGGCACCGGACTGTTGCTCGACAACGCGATTGTGATGCTCGAGAACATCTATCGCCGTCGCACGCAGGACGGACTGGATGCGGAAGCAAGTGCACACGTCGGTGCGGCCGAAGTGGGCAAGGCCATTCTTGCGTCAACGAGCACCAACCTCGCATCGGTGGCGCCATTTCTGCTGATCACAGGACTGGCCGCACTTATTTTTCGCGAGCTGATTCTCACTATTTCGTTCGCTATTCTGGCGTCGTTGCCGCTGGCACTCACGCTGGTGCCCATGCTCGCTGCCCAGCTTGGTAAAGTGCGTTTCTCCAGCGGACTTGAGCGTTTTGGGCCACTGGTCGCGTTCAACCGCTTCATTGAGAATCTGACCGACCGATATCGCAGCGCCGCAGCCGGGGCCGTGCGTTGGCGCTGGACCGTGGTGGGCGCTGCCGCCGCATCATTGGTGGCCGCCGTCATGGTGGGGCGCGGTATTCCCAACGAGTTTTTGCCGCAGGTCGATGACGGCACGATTGGTGCCTACATCCGCCTTCCCGCCGGTGCGACGCCGCAGCAGACCGATCGCCTCACGCGCGAGCTCGAAAGCATGGCGCAGGAGATGCCCAACGTGGTCAGTGTATTTTCCACGGCCGGCGGGTTTCTCTTTGGCGGCACGAGCAGCGCCAACTCAGGGCGCGGCAGTCTGGATATCCGCCTCGATCCGGCGAATGAGCGTGAGATAAGCGCGGAGCAATGGGTCACTGAGCTCCAGCGGCGCATTGATGCACGTGGCTTTGCCGGTGCGCGTGTGGGTGTGCGACCGCCTCGCATTCGCGGCCTTCGCACCTCCAGCAGCGGCGAAGCGGTGTCGATTGCCATTATCGGAGATGAGCTGTTGGCGCTCGACCAGATTGGCCGCGACGTTGCGCGTACGCTCCAGGGCACTCCGGGTCTGCAGAACTTTGAGTTTCAGGCGGACGATCAGAATCCCTTGCTGTCCATTGAGCTGGACCGTGAGCGTGCACGCACGCTCGGGCTTGATGTGGCCACGGTTGGTCAGACCATCCGCACCGCGCTTGACGGCACGGTGGCCACACGTTTTGCCGAGGGCAACTTCGAATACGATGTGCGTGTGTTTTTTCCGCGCGGTCGCTTTCAGAGCGTCAACAATCTGGCTGACCTGCCGCTCTTTCCCGCCGGTGCCGGGCGTTCGCCGGTCCAGCTGCGAGACGTTGCCTTTGTCGGACCGGCGCTTGGTCCTTCCAGCATTCGTCGCGTCAATCAGAATCGACAAATCCAGCTGACAGGCGACGTGCTCACCAACGTGGCAAGTGTTGGCGCGGTCACCGACTCCATTCGTACGCGTCTCGCCGACCTGTCGCTGCCCGATGGTTATGGCATCATCATTGGCGGTGAAGCAGAGGCCATTGAGGAAAGCAATGCACAAATGCTGCTTGTGGTCGGTCTGGCGATTTTTCTGGTGTTTGTCGTGCTCTCGGTGCAGTACGAAAGTCTCACTGACCCGTTCGTGATTCTCGCGGCCGTACCGCTGGCATTGGTTGGTGTGGTTGCCATTCTCAAAATCACCGGCACGCCGTTCAGCGCCCCCGCACTGCTTGGGGTGATTCTGCTGGCTGGCATCGTGGTCAACAACTCCATTCTGCTGGTGGAGTTTGTGAATCAGTACCGCGAAGAGACTGGAGCGTCCATTCCTGAAGCGGTGGTGGAAGCGGGCGCGGCGCGCATGCGCCCCATTCTGATGACCACGGTCACATCACTTGTCGGCACGGCACCGCTGGCACTTGGTCTGGGCAATGGCTCCGAGTTGATGCGGCCACTGGCTATTGCTGTTGTTGGTGGACTGAGCTTGTCCACCTTGTTGACGCTGTTTGTTGTGCCGTGTTTGTACGTGCTCCTGCATGCCTTCACCGCCAAACTGCGTGGGCTGGTGCTCGGACCTTCACCCGTTGGTCGTGGTGCGCCGCAGCCCGTAGCGGGTGACTGATCCGCGTGGCGACGCCGCGTCGCCACGCCGCGTAATCTGCACATCATGATGCGCAGGTCTGCGGGGCAATGCGTTCGTGTCTTCGCCGTGCTCACACTGATTGCGTACGCGCCACGCATACAGGCGCAAACGTTCGCGCACACCCATGGATTCGCGGTGGTGCGCATTGCCATAGAAGAGCGCACCGCGTCAATCGATTTTCTGGCGCCGGCCGAAAATATTTACGGCTTTGAAGGCGAGCCGCGAACACCCGCGCAGCGCGAGAGACGAGCGCGAACGATCGGCGTGGTGCGGGATTCGTTTCCGCAAATGCTGGCTTTCGATCCGGAACTCGGCTGCTCCATCATTCCCGTCGAAGTGCACGCGGGCAATGACAGTCATGCGCATGATGTGCAGTCTGTCGGTCATATGCATGGCGGCACCGATCCGCAGGGAGGACGTCATGTCGAAGTGCACGGCGACTTCTTGCTGCGCTGTGCGCGCCCATTCACAGGCCGCGATATCAGAGTAGAGATCTCGCGCTGGTTTCCGTCGCTGACGACGGTGGATGTAGTGTTCGTTACTGGCGACGCGCAACGCGCTGTGCGGCTTGACGGTGGCACCGGCGTTGTGGTGCCCTGATCAAACGCGTGCCCGCGACGGTTGCTGCGGGCAAGCGAACGCGTAGATCAGGCCATCACCGACGTACAAAACACGCGTAGATCAGGAAATCGCCGATGTGCGCTTCACGCGCGTGTCAACGATCCGCTGGTGACTCCCGAAAGGCTTGCTGCAATACGATGCCGTCAACCCGTTCGGTGACCGGCACCGACAACAGTGCCGCCAGTGTGGGCCCAATATCAACAACGCGAACCTGATTGTCGCTCCGCATGGCATGAAATGCTGATCCCCAGAAGATCAACGGCACATGCGCGTCGTAGTCATGCGGACTGCCGTGTGTTGCCACGTTGCCCGTGCCAAAAATATTGTATGGTTTGAGCGTCACCACCGCGACCACATCACCGCCTGGCCGGAACATGTGCAGCCAGCGCCGGGCGATGTGATCACGCACGGTATCCGCGCGTGCCAAATCCTCGAGCAGGTCCACGCGCAGCACACCGGGCACCTTCTGTGCGTCTTTTTTAAACGCTTGCGCAATGGCACGGATGTCACGGTCACGATCCGTAACCATGCTGCGATCCACCGTCAGGGTGAATCCGTCAAAGTTCAGCGCCTCCAGCGGAAACTCACCACGTGCAGCAACCACCGCCGACGAGCGGATCGCGGCGTCAAAGTCATCGAGCATAACACGCTGGCCGCCATCATTGTTCACGCTCGCCGCGCGAAAATCCGGGCTTGGCGCAACGCCGTGATCAGCCGTAAAAACTACTGCCAATCGCTCCCGCCCCACCAGCGTACTGAGTGAGTCCAGAAACACGCCGAGCGCCGCATCAAGGCGCAGCACGTTGTCGTGCATCTCCCGCGACTCCGGCCCCCAGCGATGGCCCACGGCATCGGTGGTGGAAAGCGAAACCGACAGCAGATCGGTTTGACCGCGCTGTCCCAGCTGCATCGCATTCACGCCGCGCAGGGCGAAGTCGAGGGTCAGCTCGTCCATAAACGGGTAGCCGATCACGATGTTGGTGGCGCTCAGTTCATCGGGCGGCAGGAAGTGCGGAAAGAGAAATCCTTGCCCGAAACTCTCTCCCTCCACTGAGTCGGGCTCGGCATACATCGAGTCAGGTCGAGACAGCTGCCAGAACGTTCCGGCATACTTCTTCATCACATTGCTTTCGGCGTTGTAGGCCTGCACCCATTCCGGCAGCGATTGATCGTAGTAGCTGCTGGTGGTAAACGAGCCATTGGACATCGCGTACCAGAAAACGGAATGTTTGCCCCGCCCGATCGGAAGAATAGCGCCGCGGTCTTTCCGCGAAACGGAAAGTACTCGTGCGTCAGGGTTTGCAGCCGTCATCCAATCGGCCAAGGTCGTGCCCTGAAACCGGAACGGACTCGCGCCATAGTCGGTCGCACCGAGAAGCGGAGCGTCGCTGGTGTTGACTCCAGCTGAGTTGGCGGCAATACCGGTGCTGTAGGGGAACCGACCCGACAGCAACGACGCGTGCCCCGGCGCCGTCTCGGTGATGGCGTGGTCGTGGTACGCCTGGGTGAAGACCGCCCCATGGTTGAGCAGCTGGGCCAGCCCGCCCGTGAACTGCGACGGCCAGCGCTCCAGAAACCGTGGCAGAAACTGATCGACACTTACCAATACCACCAACGCCGGCTGCGCCTGCCGGGCGCGCCCGGCCGCCACCGTTTCGCCACGACCGGTTGCGGGGGCGGCTGGAGCATTGGCTTGTGGAGCGATCGCAGGCGCGTCTGCGCGACCGGCAGGAGCGGCCGCCAGCTGAGCCTGTGCACAGCCCGTCGAGAGGAGGCAGGCAATAAAGAGAGATCGCATCAAGAGGCAGGGAGTTGAGGTCTGTACCATTTACGCACCGAACTTACCAGTTGAACACGCGGCGTGCCGTTGTGATCCAGAGCGCAAAGCGCCATCTTCGCCGCCATGGACTGGCTCACGCAACATTCGCTGTGGCGAAACACGGTCGCCCGGGTAGTGATCTATTACGCTGTCTTCGGCGCCATCGCCGCAGTCGTGTACCGCTATGTACCCTCCGCCTGGGGCGCACTGGGGGGGGAGACATTCTCCGACTTGCTGCCCAGCGGCGGCACGCTGCCCAACCCGTCGGGCGGACGACCAACACCGTTGGCAACGGTGATTGCCATGGTCACCGCGTTCGCCACATCGCTGCCGGTAGCGTGGATTTATACACTGACGCGCCGGAAAAAGGGATTTCAGCAATCGATCGTGCAGACGTACCTCATTCTGCCCGTGGTGGTGGCCGGAATCGTGGTACTGGTGAAGTACTCGCTCGCGCTCGCCTTTTCTCTTGGCGGCATCGTGGCCGCGGTGCGTTTTCGGACCACACTGGACGACAGCAAAGACGCGACCGGCATTTTTGTGGTCACCGGCATCGGCATGGCCGCCGCAGTAGCGCCCAGCGTGTCGTGGGTGATTTCCATTGGTTTTAATGCGCTCATGTTGGGGCTGTGGTATACCGACTTCGGTCGCCCCACCGCGCTTGAAGGCCGGACGGCAGAAAAGCGCATGGAGCGCGCTCTGGCCGTGGCCAACCGCACCGGCATGTTCGTGGCCAAGCTCGACGATGAGGTGCTCAAATCGCTGTCGTCGGAGCAGCTGGAGGCGCTCGCTGATCGTGCGTGGCGTCGGCGCAAGCGTAACGCCAGTGTCGAGACCGCCACAGGCGAACGAGAGGCGCCGGCGGCGTTTGAACATTTGCTGCGCATCCATACCGAAGATGTTGATCGCGCGCGCTACGCCTGTGAGCCACGGTTCAACGGCTTTTTCGAGCGCTGGAAGTTTATGGGTACCGTGAAGGACGGCGATTTGCGCATTGCCGAATATGGTGTCACGTTTTCTGCCACCGTCACGATCGGTGTGGTGAGCGACGACTTGCGTGCGCTTCCCGATTCACCCGTTCGCAAGTTGGAGCTTCGCTGATGTGCCTTTCTCGATTCCACCCGCGACGCAGTACTGAGGTCGCCCACATGCGCTCACTATTGGCGACTGCGCTGTGCGCGCTGTGTGTGGTTGGTGCGCTCTTCGTCGTGCCAGCCACCATTGCACAGGCGCAACCGTTGTTCAAGACCGACGGCGTGTTGTCGGTAACGATTACCGGCAACATGCGCGATTTGCTACGCCAGCGGGACAGTACCAGACTTGAATGGCACGGTGCGGCGTTTGCATACAGCGAAGGCGACAGTTCCGTCACACTGCCGGTGGAGCTGCGAGCACGCGGACATTACCGTCGGCAGCGTACCAACTGCGAGTTTCCGCCGTTGTTTGTACGCGGTGAAAAGGAACGCATCTCGGGCACCGAGTTGCAGGGTAATCCACGCCTCAAGCTTGTCACGCCGTGTCGTCCGGGCGCGGAAGAGTACCAGCAGTATATCCTGTTGGAGTACGGGATTTATCGCGCGTACGAAGTAGTCAGCAACATCAGGCCGCGTACACGACTGGCCACGGTCACCTACATCGATTCTGCCGACAACACCAAACCGCTCACGGTGCCGGCGTTTTTCATGGAGACGGACAAGGAAGTCGCTGACGAAGAGAAGATGATGCTTCGCGACGGAATGACAGGTGCGCGCTTTGCCGACGTGCATCAGGAGACGCTGCAATCGCTCGCACTGTTTGAAGTGATGGTGGGCGGCAATGACTGGTCGCTGGGCGCGCAGCACAATGTTTTTCTGCTTCAGGACTCAATTGGCGTCTTTTATCCTGTGGCTTACGATTGGGATTTTGCCGGACTGATTAACGCGCGTTACGCCGTGCCCAGCGAGGTGTTGCCGATCAAACGTGTGACCGAGCGCCACTACATGGGGCCATGCTACACGCCGGAGCAGTGGGCACCCATGCTCGACCGCTTTCGAGCCAAGCGCGCTGAGATCGATGGTGTCTGGGCCAACATCCCCGGCTTGAGCCCCAAAAAACAGGAGCAGGCGCTCAAGTATCTGGACGAGTTCTGGAAGATTATTGACAACCCGAAGGATTTTTCGCGCATGGTCAAGAGCTGCCGCAAAGCGGGAAACTGAGCCGCTGTGGCAGGCCAGACAGGACGCGGTGATTCGGTTTAGCTTTGTGTCATGGAACGCATCTTTTTTATGATCGGCGCGCTTTCGGGCGCGATCAGTGTAGGCGCCGGAGCCTTTGGCGCGCATGCACTGCGCGAGCGGCTCGAGCCCCGCATGCTGGAAGTATTTGAGACCGCAGCCCGCTACCAGATGTACCACGCGCTGGGGCTGCTGCTGGTGGGCTACGCGGCCTCACGCTGGCCCGGTGGGCTGACCACCAGCGCGGGTTGGTTGTTCGTGGCCGGAACGCTGCTCTTTTCTGGCTCACTGTACGCCATGACCTTTACCGGCATCCGCGCGCTGGGCGCAATCACCCCGCTGGGTGGCCTGTGTTTTCTGGCCGGTTGGCTGTGCCTGGCCGTGGCGGCGGCGCGTAGCTAGCGGAGTTGTTCAGCAGCGGCAGGAGTCGCGCGCGGCCCACTGTTACTGGCCGCGTCGCGCCCTGGTGCGTTGCTCAGAACACCGGCTCGACCTCGTGTTCCCGTTCCCGCGTGTTGGCGTGCGCGTGTGCATGCGCGAGTGCGTCCGGCGCGCCGCGCACTTCACCATCAGCCACGGCCGAGCCCACTTCGTCGGTCGTTTCAAAACGGAAGCGACCAACCAGTTCGCCCAGCTGATTCGCGAAACCCGCCAGGTCCTGTGCGGCCTGCTGCGTCTGTTCAGCGCCGTCGCTGGTACCACGTGCCGCCGTGGCCACGCCGTCAATACCCTGCACAATGTGTTCGGTGGCTTCACGCGCCCCGCCAATGCTTGCCGTCATATCCGTGACAACGGCCGTGTGTTCGTCCACCGCACCAGCAATGTTGTGCTGCAGCGTGCGAATACGGTCCACCACAGTACCAATCTCGCTGATGGCTGACACGGCGGCGCCCGCGTCTCGCTGAATATCGCCAATCACCACGGCCACCTCACGCGTGGCTTCAGAGGTGCGGCTGGCCAGTGACTTCACTTCGTTGGCCACCACAGCAAAGCCATCGCCTGCCGAACCCGCACGGGCCGCTTCGATGGCCGCATTGAGCGCCAGCATGTTCGTTTGCTGCGCGATGGCCTGAATCACGTCAATCACCTTACCAATGCGAACGCTCGACGAGTTCAGCTGACCGATAGTTGTAGACGCTTCTGATGCCGCAAGAACGGCGCGATCAACCACGGTCGACGCTTCATCGGCGCTGCTGGCGATGTCCCGTACACGCGCCGCGACGGTGGCCGCACCGTGATCGATTTCGCGCACACGCACCAGCACCGAATCCGACGTTTCAGACACCGCGCGCGCCTGTGCGGCGGTCTCCTCAGCGGTGGCACTCATCTCTTCGCTGACCGCGGCCAGCGAATCTGACGAGGAGGCCAGTCCCGCAGAGTGATCGGCGATCTGGGCAATGCTCCCGCGCAAGTCGGCGAGGAATCGGTCAAGCGCTACACCCATGCGACCAATCGCGTCGTCACCCGACACGGTGACTGATCGTGTCAGATCGCCGCTGGCCGCTGCCGCCACAACTTCAAGGATGGAGTCCACACGTGCGCGCAGCTCTTGCGCCTGTGCCGCCTCGCGTTCCGCCACGCGATGCGCTTCATCACCAGCCGCTTTGGCCACGCGCAGCGCTTCACGCTGCGCGTCTATGGCAACGTTAAGCGCGCGGCCCATGCGCGCGTTTTCATCGGTACCAATAACCGCCACCTCCCGCGAAAGATCACCAGCGGCAACCGACTCGAGCACGCTCATCGTACGAGCCAGCGGAGCGGTGATCAGGCGCGACAACCACGCACCAAGCAATAGCGTAACTGCAGCACCCACACCAACCAGTATCATCAGCAACCGGCGAGCCTTGGCGGCAGCCACCGTGCTCGCTTCGAACGCCTGCTCACCAAGGATTTCCTTCGTGGTTGCAACTTCGGCCATCATGTCAACGAGTGCCTGACCCACGGCCGACGCTTCCATCGCAGAACCGCGCGCCGCGTCGAGATCAGAGTCCATGCGTTGTTGAATAGCGCGACGCGTGGACGACAAAAACTCCGGATAGCCGGAGCGAATTTCATCCATGCGTACGCGTGATGCGGAGTCCACCACCGCTGAATCCGCGCGCGCAATCTGCGACAGAAACTCCGGATCAAAGGCCGACACGTTCTGTGCATGATATGACGCTTCAGCGGTATCGGTCGCCAACAGCGCGCGGCCCACTTCGGCATTCATATATGAGAGCAACAGGCTGGCTTGCTTGATGCTCGCAATACCGCGCAACTCCTGCTGTTGCAGCTGCGCCAGCACCTGCGCCTGTTCTGTGCTGTTGCGGATACCTACTACACCAACCGCGATAAGCAGCGCCGTCGTGACCGCCGATACGACGAAGAGCTTCGTTGCTGTCCGGAAGTTCGCAAGAAATTTCATGAACGAGGTGACCAGGCACGGGATATCAGAGAAGACAAGGGTACGCGCCAGTCGCGCACTCTTCACTGCGATGAATGTCGGGTCGCGAGCCCAAAACTTGACATTTCACCTGACCACTCAAGTCGGGGATTTGCCGACCGATACCCAGCATTTGACCATCACGATCACGTGATCGGGACGCAGAATCTTTCACCTTGGAGTTTTACTATGCTTGCACGTCGTGCCAGGATGGCCGTCGTGGCGCTTGCTTTGGTTCCGGCCGTTGCCGGGGCGCAGGACGCGCTGCAGGTCTACGGATATTTCTCGACTCGCCTCGAAAAAGTGTTCCAGCTGCCGGTTGCAAACGGCACAGCCGTAGAGCGCGCCGCGTCACCCAAAGAGTTTTCGCAGCCGTTCTTTAATGTGATGATGCAGCACCAGTTCGATCCGCGGTTCAAAGCCTTTATCAATCTCAACGGCTCGGGTGCGGAAAACATCGACGTGCGGAATCTCTGGGGTGAGTGGACACCTTCGAACGCGTTCAACGTGCGCGTGGGCAAAGTGTACCGCAAGTTTGGTTTGTACAACGAGATTCTCGATGCTGTCCCCACGTACTATGGTATCGAAGCACCCGAGGCGTTTGATGCAGACCACCTGCTGATCTCGCGTACCACCACTGCCATGGTGTACGGTGTGGTACGTGCCGGTGACGGACGTCTGAGCTACAGTGTGTCCACCGACAACGGTGAAGGTCGGGATATCACTGGCACCCTGCCCATCGGTGCTGACGTCAACTACAACTTTGGCCGCGGCAGCTACACCGTGGGCCTGTCTGGCTACACGTCGGGCGGTGCCACCAACTCCGATCGCGAAGTGGGTGACGGTTCGCCCAAGACCGGTGTACTGCCGTGGATGGCGCGTGATTCGTTCACCGTCATTAACGCCTATTCAGAAGCCCGTGTCGGTGCGTTCACGCTGCAGGCCGAATGGGCGCAGGCCGATCACAAAGCACAGCGCGATGCCGATGCGGTTGTGCAGGTGGTCAACGGCGCAGGAATCAATGCCGCTCAGCGCGCGCGCTTTCTGGTCAATGCAAACGGACCAGTGAACGCGTCAAACGTGAACCTGAATGGCGATCATACCATTCGCACCTGGTACGTGCGCGCGGGCTACTCAAAAGAAACCATGCGCGGTGAAGTCGGACCCTACATTCAGTGGGACTACTACAGCAACCCGGAAACGATCAGCAGCAAGCGCTTTGGCGGTGATGCCGAGGCCGGCGAAGCGGATGACGGCGCGTTTGGGAAGGGCACTGCCGGTGTGTTGTATCGCCCCGTGCCGCAAGTCGCCTTCAAAGTTGATGGAAGCTTCCATCAGTACAAGTTCCTCGGCCGCACCGTGCGGTACCCCGAGATTCGTATTGACCTCTCATATGCCTTCGGGCTCTGACCAGGAGTGCACACCATGACACTTCGTGCACTGACTCGTGCCGCGCTGATCGCTGTTGCAGCGCTTGTTATGCCAGTCTTCGCGTCCAGCGCATCGGCGCAAATCAGCGTGATTGTGTCTGCATCGCAGACCAAGAACCTGTCGGAGCGTGAAGTCGCCGAAATCTTTGCCGGCGCCAGCACGACGTGGCCCGACGGAACGAAGGCGCAGATCATCGAAAACGGCGACGCCGTACTCACACAAAAGTTCTTTGCCAAGGTGGTCAAAAAGCCCACCGCGCTTGTGCGGTCGCAGTGGACCAAGCTGGCGTTGTCCGGCCAGGGCGCAGCCCCCAAAAAGGGTGCGTCAGCGGCCGAGGTCAAAGACCTGGTGAACAAGTCAGCCGGCGGCATTGGCTACATCAACACCAGCGATCTTGACGCTTCCGTTCGGGAGATCCTCAAGGTTCCCTGAGTGCATGTAGCGGCCAACAGACCTGTAGAAAACAGCAAAGCGCCGGCTGCAGAAACACTCGCAGCCGGCGCTTTCAGTTGCCCCTCTAGGGCTCGAACCTAGACTCTCCTCATCCAGAGTGAGGCGTGTTGCCAGTTACACCAAGGGGCAGTACATGCGCCTGCAGGAAGCCGCAGGGCGCAGTTTGGAATCATACCATGCTCGGGTCACCCTCGGCAACCCCTGACACGGCCGAGCGTAGCGCGCTCAGTAACTCGGCTGCCGTAAACGGCTTGGCCAACACCTGCGTCACACCAGCAGGTAACGACTCTGTGAGTTCCATGTCGGCAAATCCCGACATGAGCACCACCGGAACTCGCGATCCGAGGGTGCGGAGCTGTCGTACGAACTCAGGCCCGTTCATCACCGGCATGCGCACATCACTGAGCACCACCCGGATGTCTCGCTGCCGCGCGTGCCAGAGCGTAAGAGCTTCGGCTCCCTGCGTGGCCTCCAGCACCACGTAGCCGGCTCGCTGCGCAAGCCGACACAGCGTTCGCCGCACGGCCGGTTCGTCTTCTACAATCAGCACGACCCCGCCTGCGCTCGCAGCTGGC
>JBBSPO010000050.1:0-17012 GCA_038258695.1 Gemmatimonadales bacterium
CGTGCTCTCACCCTCACCCGCGCACGCCACGAGGCCCAAGCACATGGCGCAGGCAACAAACGGGCGAAACACACGGAGCAGCAACACGAAGGGCGTCCTTTCTGTGGGAAGAGGACGCCCGGGCACGTGCATACCAGCCCGCAACGCGGTGAGCGCTGCGCGGACGATACCGCACGGCACGAGCCCCCCCCTCGAGGGTGTTCGTACAAATCGCGCGCGGGTCGTCTCCTGGCTCCGGGCCGCACTGCTCACGTCTTCCCATTCGGTGTCGTGCACCAAACAGTGACTACTTGAGCAGGCGTGATCACATCATCAACAACGATGCAATCGTGCCCGATACAGTGGCGGGGCCGCGCCGGCATTGAACCGGCTTCCGTGTCCCGCGCGCACAATCAATTGTCAGTGAGTCCGAACCCGAGTCCAACTCACCATACAAAGAGCTTACACTGCCGAACCGCTGCCAGCAAGCTCTTGTCGCAACGCTTCCGCCAACTCTGCGCGACGACGCTCGTACGCCGTACGCACCGCCTCGGACGGGTTGTCCTGCGCCCCGAACGCACGATCAAGATCGGCAATCTCGCGTGCCAGTCGTTCAGGCGTGGGCACGTCAGCCGCAGATGGCCGCTTGATCACAGGTGCCCCGATCGGTCGCTGCTTGCGGATGCCCGACCGCAACAGCGCCAGCAGCATGAGCAGCCCAATCGCGCCAAGCAGTACGGTGACATAAAGACCGCGTCCGCCGAGTCCTGAACCGGGCGCACTGATAATGATGCTGTCACCAGCCGCGACATCCTGCGCGAGAAAGCGCTGAAAGCGACGTCCTTCGAGATCAACCGGCTCGACCGACACCAGCTTGCCACCGGTCACACGCGCTTCGGCTTCCTCAAGCAACACTTCCAGCACCACGGCGTTTTGTGTGATGTTCAGCGTGAGTGGAAACTCGCGTTCATCAATCAGATACGAGATCGAGATCTGTTTGAGTCCGGGTGCCAGCGCGGCGTACAGCGCGACTTGTCCGGTTGTTTGCACGAACGCATCGGCGGGCAGATCCCCCTGACCCGCTTTGACTTCCTTGGCGACGCGCGGAACGGGCAGCACCCACGTGGGATCGGCGTTCTCTTCCTCGCGCGAGACCAGCGTTTTGGTGCTGTCGTTGGAGAGCTCAAACACTTCAACTACCGTGCGATGCCCGGTGGTGTCGAGCGAGCCGATAATGAGATGCCGACCGCGCACGGTTTGCGGAAAGACCCGCGACGTGGTGTCAAAGACCGCGATCTCGGCTTCAGCGCCACGTGTTTCGGTGGAGCGTAGCGGATTGGTGAAGTACGCAATGCCGTCGTACGTTGCCGAGACAAAGTAGACCGCTTCGGGTCCTCCGCTGGGCAGGTAGCGAAACGAGTAGGCTCCCTCGCTGTCGGTGCGCATGGAATCAAGCGGCCCTTTGAGCGTCGGCGACACCCGATGCAGCGTGACCATCTCATTGGCCACGGTAACAACGGCGGAGGAATCGCCTGCGAGAAACGGAGCCGGCCGCACCACCCGCCCTTCAACAAGTCGCAGATCGGGTTCCTGCGCTTGCACGCTGGTCGCGAAGGCAAGCGTGCAGAGCAGGCCAAGCAGCACCGTGCCATACGCAGCACGGTTCGCTGCCCCCCGCTCACTCCGACGAAAAAATACAGTCACAATCGCACAGGGTCAGGGCGTGAACTTTCCAAAGTCTTCCGGTCGCAGCTGTTCAAGATAAGCCTTGAGTTGCTCCGGTGTCATTTCGCCATGCGGCGTGGGCAGCAGCACTGGGGTGGGTGGCCCAAACGACGTCCCATCTTCGTCATCGTCGTCGTCCACCACGGTAAGCAGTTCTTCGTTGGCGAACAGCGGTGCGTCGAGGCGGAGCGCGATGGCAATACTGTCACTGGGCCGAGCGTCCAACACCGACAGGCCATGCTCTGTGGCGATGTGCAGCTCGGCGAAGTATGTGCTGTTTTTTACCTTCGTGATTTCTACCCGTTGCAGCGTACCGCCCAGCGCGACAATGAGTGCCTTGCACAAATCGTGCGTGATCGGGCGCTCGCGTTTGACGCTGTTGATGTGCAGGACGATTGATTCAGCCTCAGGCTGTCCAATCCAGATCGGCAGCAGCCGACGCCCTCCCACCTCGCGAAGAATCACGACGTAGGAGTTCGTTGAACTGTCGAGCCCGAGGCGGGCCAGTGTCACTTCCGTCATGCAACCTCCAACGGGAGCGGCGAGTTGTTATGCGCCAACTGCGCGACGCAGCGCGCGCGCACGATCGGTACGCTCCCACGTAAACAGCGTTTTGGCACCACGTCCACGACCAATAGTTTCCGGTGTACGACCAAAGTGTCCATACGCCGCAGTGGCCCGAAAGATCGGCTTACGCAGCTCAAGGTCCGTCATGATTCCCTTGGGCGTGAGGTCAAACACGTCGCGAATGGCTGCTTCGATATCGCGATTGCTCACTTCACCGGTACCAAAGGTGTTTACAAAGACCGAGACCGGTTCGGCCACACCAATGGCGTACGCCAACTGCACTTCGCAGCGACGCGCCAACTTGGCGGACACAATGTTCTTGGCCACCCAGCGCGCTGCGTACGTCGCCGAGCGATCCACCTTGCTGGCGTCCTTGCCGCTGAACGCACCGCCGCCGTGGCGACCCATGCCGCCGTACGTGTCCACGATAATCTTCCGACCCGTGAGCCCCGCGTCACCCTGCGGTCCGCCAATCACAAAGCGACCGGTGGGATTGATGTGCGTGGTCAGACGCTTGGGACGATAGGCATCGGGAATCGTGGCCTGAATGACATCGTTGAGAATCGCCTTGCGCAGCTTCGTGGTACTTACGGCTTCGTCATGCTGCGTGGAGACAACCACGGTGTCGACATACAACGGCTGATCTCCTTCGTACACCACCGACACCTGCGCCTTGCCGTCGGGGCGAAGCCACGGGAGCGCCCCCGATTTCCGGTGTTCGGCGAGTGAACGCGTGAGCGCGTGCGCCAGCTGAATGGGCAGCGGCATGAGCGCCTCGGTTTCATCGGTGGCGTAGCCAAACATCATACCCTGATCGCCTGCACCGCCGGTATCCACGCCCTGGGCGATGTCCGGCGACTGACGACCGATGGTGCTCATGACTGCGCACGTATGCGAATCAAAGCCATAGCGCGCATCGGTATAGCCGATGTCGGCAATGGTTTCGCGCACAACGTCGGGCAGATGCACATACGCCGATGTGGTGATCTCTCCCGCAATCACGGCCAAACCGGTGGTGACCAGTGTTTCGCAGGCCACACGTGCGGCGGGGTCCTGCGTGAGCAACGCGTCGAGAATAGCGTCGGAGATCTGGTCGGCCACCTTATCAGGGTGCCCTTCAGTGACGGACTCGGATGTGAACAGATGACGTTCGGCCACGCATACCTCGCGCGAGAGGAAAAAGAAGTTCAGCCGCATGGTGCACGCTGAATGCCGACGCCTGCAAGGCGCCGGCCACGGTCTTGCTTAAGCTAAGCGATGGCTATGGTTCGCCCAACGCAACACGCAAACGACGGCGTAGCAGCAACTCAATTTCACGCGCGGTACCAGATGACGCCATAGCCGTGGAGACCGCTTCCTCGGCCGCTTTGGCCGTAATGCTGCGTATGAGCCGCTTGACGATGGGCACCGCACGCGGTGAGACCGATAGCTGCCGTACGCCCAGGCCAATGAGCGCGAAGACCATGAGCGGTTGTGACGCCATCTCACCGCACACCGCCACGGGCAAATCGGATTTCGCACCCGTGGCCGCGACCTCACGAATGAGGCGCAACACGGCCGGATGGAGCGGCGTAAAGCGTGGTGCCAGATTCACGTTGCCACGGTCCACGGCCAGCGTGTACTGCACCAGATCGTTGGACCCGATGCTCAAAAAGTCCACGTCTCTGACGAGCGTGTCGACGGCAATCGCGGCCGCCGGCGTTTCTACCATCACGCCAAGCGGGACATCACGCTTGAACGGAACACGTCGGTCGGCCAACTCCTGTTCGGCCTCGTCGAGCAACGTGCGGGCTTCGCGCACTTCGTCAACGGTGACCACCAGCGGCAGCATGATGCGAATGTCGCCGTGTACGGCGGCGCGCAGCAGCGCACGCAGCTGTGTTTTGAACAGCGCCGGTTCGTCGAGGCACATGCGGATGGCGCGCCAGCCAAGAAACGGATTCGCTTCGTGCGGATAGCCGCCCACCGGCAACTTGTCGCCACCAATATCAAAGGTGCGAATGATGACCGGCCGGCCACGAAACGCTTCAACCACACGTTTGTACGAGCGGTACTGTTCATCTTCGTCGGGCATGTTGGCGCGCCCGACCACGAGAAACTCGGTGCGCATGAGTCCCACACCATCGGCGCCGCTGCCGGCGGCGAGCTCCGATTCGTCGGGAATGTCAACGTTGGCGCGCACCACCATGGCCACGCCGTCGAGCGTGACGGACGGCGCCTGTGCTGCTTCGAGCAGTTCCTCATCGCGGGCCAGATCCGCTTCGGCGCGCAGCCGCGCGTCTGCAATTTCTGCTTCGGTTGGCGAGACGGTGAGCGTTCCTTCCGTACCATCGAGAATGGCCAGTTCACCGCCCCGCAGCGTGCGTACGGCCGCTCGCAATCCCACCACGGCGGGCAACCCGAGTGATCGGGCGAGAATCGCCACGTGGGCGGTCGCGGTACCAGCCTCGGTGGCGATGGCACCAATCGCTTCACGATCGAGCTGCAGTGTAAGGCTGGGCGTCAGATCGTGCGTAACCAGAATCGCGTTGGAGCCCTTGGGCACGTCCACCGGATCATGGTCGGGCAAGTTCAGCAGAATGGACAACACACGGATATGCACGTCGGTGAGATCACCCACCCGTTCGCGCAACATTGGCGTGGCATGACGCGCGAAGTGCTGTTGCCATTCGAGCAGCACGATGTCAAACGCTTTTTCTGCGCCGAGGTTCTGCCGAATGAGCGCTTCAATGCCTTTGAGCAACTCCCCATCCGTCAGCATGGACAGCTGCACGTCAAAGATCGCCGCTTCTTCAGCGCCGGCCTGTGCTTCAGCGCGCGTGCGTAACGTGGTCAGACGATCGCGCGCCCGATCAATGGCGCTGTGCAGCCGCGCGATCTCCGCGTCTATTTCATCGTCGTGAATGAGACGCTGGCGCACTTCGGGTACTTCCCAGCGCAACAGGTGCACCGGGCCCACAACAATGCCGGCCGATGCCGGAATGCCGCGGAGTACAGAGTCCACTCAGCTCTCCCCGAAACGCGAGGACACGAGCACCGCCAGCGCCTCAATCGCCTCTTCGGCGTCGGGACCGTCGGCACGCAGGGTGATGCTCGCGCCATATTCGGCGGCCAGCATCATCACACCCATAATGCTCTTTCCATTCACTTCGAGGTCATCACGGGAAATGGTGATGTCACTCTTGTACTTCGCTGCGGCCTTAACCATTTCCGCCGCCGGCCGCGCATGCAGGCCGTGCTTGTTCACGATTTGAACTGATCGTTCTGCCATCAGAGGACAACCGTCGAGTAGAGGACAAGAAGAGCGAGCAGCCCGAAGAGCAGCTGCCACCCCTGCACCTTCCCATGCAACCGCACGAGCAGGAGCGCGAGAGCTGGCATAGCCACGATCACTGTGAGCGGGATCGTGTCGAGAATCGGACCGCCACCAATGGCCCGGTGTGATGCGAAGGGCAGCGCCACGCCAGCGATCAGCGCCGCCCCACGTCCAATGTACTGCGGTCCTTCCTGCAACCAGCGTGCGCTGAGCGCCGATGCGAGGCGGAGTCCGTGACGCCACCCGGTACCCATGCCCCATATCCGCAACAGAATGTGCCCTGTGTTGTACAGCACCAGGAAGCCCAGCGCCACCCCCAGCGCGCCCCAGCCCAACCCGAAGAGCAGCAGGGCGAGCAGTGAGCAGGCGGGCAGCCAGGCCGCCCACACCAATCGGTCGCCCAGACTGCCCAACGGGCCGCACAGTGCGGTGCGAAAGCGCGTGATGCGCTCCGGCGGTGCGCCGTCCAGTTCGGTGCGCGCGAGTGCGCCAATGGCAAGCGGGGCCAGATAGGGATGCGCGTTGAAATATCCGCACTGCCGGGCGAGCGCTTGTTTATAGGCCTGGCCCTCGGGACCACCCGGCAGATGACGCAAGGCAGGCTCCACACAAAAGCCCATCCCGTTGCCGCCCAGAATTTCGTAGTTCCAGGAACCCTGGACTGCAAACGAACGCAGCAGCATGGATGCACGGGTGAGCGCCGGCAACGTGGGGCTCCCACCGGCAGCAGCGTTGGGAGCGGCGTTGGCAGCGGCGTTCGCGCCAGCGTTGGCAGCTGAACTGCCAGTCGCCGCCGACAGCGAAGGCGGGACTGGCGCGGATGAGTTCTCAGCCACGCAGCACCACCAGCGCCGAGCCAACCGCGAGTCCCACCACGAACAGCCGCCTCGTAACCGAATAGCCGTGAAAGATCTTCCACACCGCCGACGCCGCCACAGCGGCGGCCCCAACGATCAAGGCGGCGCGCGTCTCGAGCGGACCCAACTGCCACGCGCCAATCGCCCACCCGGTGACGGGCCAGCCAATCACCAGCGCCACCGCCGTGAGTAATGCGCCACGCACGAGATCTGACGTCATGCCAAACACCTGCAGCGCCACCACAGTGCGCATGGAGCCGGTAGCCAGTACGTCCAGACGCGGTCGCGCCCAGTTGGCGATCAGCCGACGGTGCAGCACCATGGATATCCCGCCGGCCCAGGCCGTTGCGATGGCGGCCATCACACCGATCACCCACGCGGCCGGTTCCGGCAGCGGCAGATCAACCGCACCACGCGTGCCAATGACTCCGCCCACCACCGATGCACTGCCCCATTCAGGATATCGCGAGGCGCCGAAAGGCAGCGTCTCAAGCGCCAGGCATTCGAGCGCTACACCCACGACAAGTCCGGCGGCGGTGGATCCGGCAAAGGCGCCGGCCAGCGTAGCCGCGACAATTGGACGCGAGATCATGGCCTGCGGGAAACTCACCACATCGAGGCCAAGTACGGCACCGAGCACCACAAAGGGGAAGAACTGCAATAAAACGTCCAGCACAGCGCCTCAACCGTCCTGACGCGAAGTCAGCAGCTCGTTAAGAGGGACTGGACGCGTGCCTGGCACGTCCTGCGCAGTGACGTCGACACCGCGGGTCTGCATATCACGCAGTGCGGCTTCTTCGGGTGGCGTGAGAAACACATAGCGCAGCCGTTGCACACGACCTTCGGCGTGATGCACGCCGCCCACGTTGACGGTGCGCAAACTCTCATGGGCGGCCACGAGTCGCTGCATGGTGTCAATGCCGCCAACAAGCAACATGCCCACCCGGTCGTCGGACTGATACGCCGACAAACGCGTGGTCATCTCCTCAACGCTATGGAAGTAGACATCCATGCCAGGCGGAACACCCATGCGATAGAGCTCCTGCTCCCAGTCGCTCGATGCAACATCGTCGTCTACCAATACGATGAACTTCAGCTCGAGCGGCTGTCCCCAGCCCACCACGACCTGTCCGTGAATGAACCGGTCGTCAATGCGGTGCAACAGCAGGCTCACCGTCAGCCTCCCGTCGCGACGAGCGTCTGTCGCGCTTTTTCCGCAGCCGCCGAGGCGAGCGCGGCCACGTTGGTCAATCCACCAACGGGCGTGCCAAGCGGACTCTGTATGGAAAAGAGGAACTCCATCAACACGGTCACGTTGGCACCAGTCACCAACACCACATCACTGCGCGTACGCTGAATGCGCCGCGTTGCCATGGTGCAACTGCCAGCCGGCAAGTCGGTAAAGACCACGCGCGCACCAGTTTGATCGAGCGACGAGAGAATGCGCGCTTCGAGTTCCGACGGACCAAGTCCGCTGTTCGTCAGGGCAACAAACGCTGACCCCCGACCAGTGATCTGTTCGACGGCCGAAATGAGCCCGTCGGCAAACTGACCGTGACCGGCCACGACAGCCACCACGAGCGACCTCTCACTCACTCTTCGTCCTCCAACAGATACCGATGTGCGGCACTTTTGCGCGACATGTCCTTGATGAGCATTTCATTGAACGCCGTAGCAGAATCATACCCCCGATGATAGCGCAAGAGATGATTCATGGCGATGACTTCAGCAATGACGGTAATGTTTTTTCCGGGATTGAGATGCACCGTGATGCGTGGTAGTTCAACACCCAACACGTTGATGGTCTGCACATCGAGGCCGGTACGATCCACACGCGCATCGGCGTCCCACGCTTCGAGTGTGACCACGACTTCGAGTCGTTTTTGCTGACGCACCGCTTTGACGCCAAAAATCGCGGGGACATCGATGAGACCGACGCCGCGGATTTCCATGAAGTGGCCCTGCCGTGCGTGGCCGCGACCAATGAGCACATCGCTGCCCTTACGTGAGACAAACACCAGGTCATCGGCCACCAGCCGATGCCCGCGTTCTACCAGGTCGAGCACGCATTCCGACTTGCCGATACCGCTCTTGCCAGTAAAGAAGAGCCCCACGCCATACACGTCAGCGAGCGACCCGTGCATGGTGGTACGCGGCGCGAAATGGTCGGCCAGAAACGGTTTGAGAATCCGGAAAAACTCGGCCGTCTTGAGATTTGATCGAATGGTTGCAATGCCCGCACGATCGGCCGTTTCTACGAGCGGTTCAGGCGGCTCGAGGCCTTTGGTCACAAACGCACACGGCATGGGAAAGTCGAAGAACTGCTCGAGATTTCCCTTGCGCGTGGCGTCATCCAGCGATTGCAAGTACGTGATTTCCGTTTCGCCCAGCACCTGAATGCGCTGATACGGGAAGCGATTCAGGTACCCGGAGAGCGCGAGCCCCGGGCTGGATGCCTCGGGGCTCGTGATTTCCCGGTCATGTCCCACCGGGTCGCCCAGTTCTTCGAGTTGCAGTTCGTCACTGAGCTGCTCGAGCAGCTTTCCTACGGTCAGGCGATTGCTCACTCCGGCGGGGCCTCGAGCGGATTGATGATCACCTCTTCTGTACTCGTGAGATCGGGCAATCCACCACGCGGGCGTTTGGAACGGCGACTGCGCGCCACCTGTGCCTCGAGTCGGTGCACGGCCATGGCCAACGCGGGTTCATAGCGCCGGTCAAAGGCACGGGCGACCAGATCTTTGCGACGCGGAGCTTGCAACACAATTTCGACTCGCTTACTCGGCCCGTCGCCCTCAAAGCGAACGATCGCCGTGACCACGCGTCGGAGTCGTGCTCCGAGTCGTTCAACGGCGCGCTCTGCTTTGTCGCGAAGGGAATCGGTAACTTCGGCGTGGTGCGCGTGCAGGATGATTTCCATTCAGCCATTTCCTCGCCGGCCCACGATCTCGCGAAGGTGAGCCTCGGTGTGTGCGGCCGCTCGCTCCCAGGTAAATCCTGTAGCGAACTGTCGCGCCGCCACGCCCAATCGCTCGACCAGCGCGCGATCCTGGGCCAGACGACGCATTGCCTGCGCCATGGCTGCAGTGTCCCCATGCTTCACCAGATAGCCGGTGACTTCATGTTGGACTGATTCACGAATACCCGGTGAGTTCGACGCGATGACCGGAGTTCCGCTGGCTGCAGCCTCAAGATTCGTGATGCCCCATCCCTCCTTTGGAGACGCGAATGCCATAGCCCAGGCTCGTCGAAGCAAGGACTGCTTACCCGATTCATCGATGCGGCCAAGAAACCGGACTTGCGCCGATACTCCCAGCCGTTCCGCCAACCGCTCCAGCTCTGGCCGGAAGTTACCCGCACCAGCGATCTCCAGCACAGCGTCACTCAACCCACTTTCGGCAAAGGCCCGGAGCACCAGATCCACACCCTTATAGCGCTGCAGTCGGCCAAGGTAGGCAAAGACAGGACGATCCGCACGAACGCTCGTATCCGGAGTGTACAGCGTAGTATCGATACCAGGGAAGATCACCCTGATGAGTTCCCGTGATATTCCGCGTTCGACCAGGTCATCGCAAGTGCTTTCGCTGATGGCCTCAAAGGGGACGCCCCGGTACATCCAGGGGAGCGGACGCTCGGCCAGCCAGACGGCCGTGGCCAGAGGGAAGGAGAGCTCCCGGAAGGCAGTGGGACCGAACAAATGTGGCACGAGAGCCACCACCGGCACATCGCCCCAGCGGGGGGTGTACAGCGGCACCTTGTTGATATCTTCCACCAGCACGTCGGGCTGCCATTCGGCGACGTGCGCCTTCCAGTACGCGTGCGCCTTGAGCGCAAACGTTTGCCGCGTACCCACACGGTGTACGTGAATGCCGTCCAGCATCGCGCGCGGCGGCGACCCAGGCCAGCCGCCGCACAGCAACGTGACGTGGTGCCCGCGCGCGGCCAGGCCACCAAAAATCTCGTGCAAGTGAATCTCGGCGCCACCGGCCAACGGGTTGTCCCGACACTGCCAGTTGACCACGACAATACGAAGCGGACGATCGCCCGCCGCGTCTGGCACTACAGCACGCCCAGGCGACGAGCGTACGCGTCCAGTACGCCGTTCACAAATCGCGCACTGCGGGCCGTGCCAAAACGTTCGGCCAAATGAATGGCTTCCTGCAACACCACACGCGGCGGTGTTTCGGCGCGCATGAACTCTGCGGCGGCCACACGCAACACACTGCGCTCAATAGCGCCCAACCGATCAAGCCGCCAGTTGGCGGTCACGGCAATAAGCGATTCATCGACTTCGGCGCCACGATCGACCAGCGTTGAGATGAGGCGCGAGGCGAACTGACGTTCTTCCGGATCAATGGCCAGATCATCCCACACCTGCACCGCGAGCTTGCGCAACTTGCTGTAATCACGCAAGTCGGCAGCATAGACAGCCTGCAGCGCACGTGCACGACCGCGCGTCTCCACGCGAGCCACGCCACGCCGCTTCACACGCGGCTGTTCACGCCGCGTGGTTTCACTGCGTGAGGCATTGGCCGGTGGTGCGTTGCGCGTGACACCCTCCGCCCGCGACGGGTCAACCGGCGGCACGATGGCCGGCGTACCGTCCCAGAACGCATCGTCGCGCAGATCGTGTGCGTCAGTTGGCGTCACTGGAGTGCTCAGAGCTGTCATCATCGTCGGTGAGTGGATCGAGTTGGTCGATTACGTCGAGCAACTCGAGCAGCGCCAGCGCGGCGTCCCACCCTTTGTTGCCATGATCGCCGCCCGCCCGTGCCTCAGCTTGCGCCATGGTGTCGGTGGTCAGCAGTCCAAGTGTAACGGGTGCATCAAACTCGCGGCTCGCTTCAGACAACCCGCGCGCCGCTTCGCCCGCCACAAAATCAAAGTGCGGCGTTTCGCCTCGCACTACAGCACCAATGCCCACCACACCATCGTAGCGGCCCGTGCCGAGCGCCTTGCGAACCGCCATGGGCAACTCCCACGCGCCCGGCACCCAGATCACATCCACATCGGCAAACTCCGCACCGTGACGCACCAATGCGTCTACGGCACCTTCGGCCAGCTTGCCAGTCACATGCTCGTTGAAGCGTGCGGCAACGACCGCCACACGACGACCCGCACCACGCGGCGTTCCATTAAAGTCGGCCATGGTTACACCGCGTAGAGATGGCCAAGCTTGGTGCGCTTGGTTTCGAGGTAGTCGGCATTATCGGATGACTTGGGTGCTTCGAGTTTTACGCGGTCGTGCAACACGAGGCCGTAGCCATCGAGTCCCACGAGCTTGCGCGGATTTTGTGTCATGACGCGAATGGTTTTGAGGCCGAGGTCGAGCAGGATCTGCGCACCAATGCCATAGTTGCGCAGGTCGGCCTTGAAGCCAAGCTGTTCGTTGGCTTCGACGGTGTCGGCACCTTTGTCCTGTAGTTCGTAGGCCTTGAGCTTGTTGATCAGTCCAATGCCGCGCCCTTCCTGATCGAGATAGACAATCACGCCGCGTCCTTCTTTCTGCATCATTTGCATGGCGGTATCCAGCTGCCAGCCACAGTCACAGCGGCGCGAATGAAACACGTCACCAGTCAGACAGCGTGAATGCATACGCACCAGCACACCCGGTGCCTGTGCCGCTTCGTCGCTGCTCACATCACCCAGAACGAGTGCCACGTGTTCACGCGAATCGACTTCGTTGCGATAGGCCACAATGCGCCATTCACCGAGGTCTGTGGGCAGGCGCGCCTCCGCTTCGCGATGCACCAACCGCTCCGTTTGCAAACGATGGGCCACGAGCTGCGCCACGGTGATAAACGTGAGGTCATGTTCGGCGCAGAACTTTTCAAGATCCGGTCGGCGCGCGGTGGTGCCGTCGGCATTCAGGATTTCGCAGATCACGCCGGCCGGCTGCAATCCTGCCAGTCGGGCGAGGTCAACGGCCGCTTCGGTGTGACCCACACGCTGCAGCACACCACCATCGCGAGCGCGCAATGGATGAATGTGTCCCGGCACGCGCAAATCATTTCGGGTGCTGCTGGGGTCAACGGCCACACGGATTGTGGTGGCGCGGTCGGCGGCGCTGATGCCGGTGGTCACGCCGTATTTGGGCGCCGCATCAATGCTCACGGTAAACGCCGTGCGCATGACTTCGGTGTTGTTGTCGACCTGCTGCGTGAGGCCGAGATGCGCAGCGGTTTTGCTGGTGATCGCCAGGCAGATCATGCCCTTGGCGCCGAGCATAAAGTTCACCATGTCCGGCGTGACTTTTTCGGCGGCGCAAATGAGATCGCCTTCGTTTTCGCGATCTTCGTCGTCGGCCACGACCACGAACTTTCCAGCGCGCAGGTCGTCGAGCGCGCGGGCAATGGAGTTGGGCGGATGTACGGAAGCAGTAGTATCAGACATCAGTGTTGGGCGTGTGCACCGATGTGCGGTGCAACGAGACGGGCCACATGTTTGGCGAGCACATCGGCTTCAATGTGCACCATGTCGCCCACAGTAAGCGTGTCAAATGTTGTATGACGACGCGTGTATTCAATGATCGACAGCTGCACGCCATCGTCATTCAGCAGCGCGTTCACCGTGAGGCTGACGCCGTTGACCGTGATGGAGCCGTGAGGCACCATGAGCTGCGAGAGTTCGGGCGTGAGCTGAATGTCGTACAGCCAGGCATCATCACGGATGCTGGCGTTGCGTACCGTGGCCACGGCGTCTACGTGGCCGAGCACGAGGTGCCCGCCAAGCCGGTCGCCGAGACGCATGGCACGTTCGAGATTGAGTTTGGTGCCGACACCCCAGTTGGCGATCGTTGTCCGATCGAGCGTGGTCACAACGGCCGCGCAGGTAAACCAACCAGTTCCATGCTCGCGCACGGTCAGGCAGGCGCCGTTGACGGCTATGCTCTCGCCCGGCACGAGATCATCGTACCGGCACTCAATGCGCAGGGTACGCCCCGCGTCCGTGTCGGACACCGATGTGATGGTGCCAACGTCGTCCACCAACCCCGTGAACATCCACTCCTCACGATTCCGAAACAGCGTAAATGGTCATCAGGTCGTTGCCGAACGCGCGTCGTGACACCACGTGCCAACGTTTTGCTTCTGCAACGGTCTGAGGCGGCAGGGCCGCAAACGCCGGGAGCGCACCGCCCCCGAGTATGACCGACCCCTGAAAGATAACCAGTCGATCAACCAGATTCGTGCCCAAAAGTTCACTGGCCAGTCCGGCACCGCCTTCCACCAGCAAATGATGGATTCCGGCGGTGTGCAGCAGGTCGAGGGCGTGGGTGAGGCTTTGGGCGGGCATGAGAGTTACGCCGTGGCTTTGCAGCGCCGTCCGGCGGGCTGATTCGGCCTCGTTTTGTGCTTCGTGGTGCACCACGGCAATGACCGGCGTTTCACGGACGGTTTGCACCAGTTTGCTGTTGACCGGGAGCCTGGCGCGCCGGTCAAATACCACACGTGCGGGAGCTGTTCTCGGCAGCTTTCCGGATCGAACGGTGAGCTGCGGATCGTCGGCCAGCGCGGTGCCAATGCCCACGGCCACGGCGTCGGCGCTGGCGCGCAGTTTATGCACGGCCTGGCGGGCGGCGCGGCCTGTTATCCAGCCGGGTTGGCGCGTGTGATCGGCGATGGCGCCGTCGAGCGAGAGCGCGAGCTTGAGGGTCACCCAGGGACGCGTGGCACCGCGCGCGTGGTAAAAAAACGGTGCGTTTTGCTCGTGCGCGGCGTCGCGCAACACGCCGGCGACAATCTGAATGCCGTGTTCAGCGAGCAGCTGGGCGCCGCCGGCGGCTACTGGATTGGGATCGGCGGCGGCGTACACCACGCGGGCGACGCCGGCGTTGATCAGTGCCTGCGAACACGGCGGCGTTTTGCCGGTGTGGTTGCATGGCTCGAGGGTCACGTACACCGTGGCACCACGCGCCCGGTCGCCGGCGGCGGTAAGCGCGGCCACTTCGGCATGCGGACCACCGTACAGCGCGTGCCAGCCTTCACCAACCACAGTGCCGTCGTTCACCACCACCGCACCAACCAGCGGATTGGGCGCTACCTGCCCTCGCCCGCGTTGGGCCAGTGCGAGCGCGCGCCGCATATGCCGTACATCATGCGGCGCAAACTCGCTGTTGTCTGCGCGATCAGAAGCGGAAGCCGAATCCAATGGAGCCGTAGCGGTAAGCCTCGTTGGCCTCGCGATCACCGAAAGTGTTGAGCGTATTGCGAATATCGCCCGCGCGCGACTGTCCTACTTCGAGCACAACCTGCGCCATTGCCAGGCCCACCGATGCGTTCAGGAACGCCGTGCCGCGTTTCGTTTCATCACGCAAACCATCCAGCGTGGCCACAGCACGGGCGGGAACGCCCTGCACGGTTTCGTTGAGCGTGGCCTGCACCGATGTGCGCGAGTCGAGCCGGTCTTCACCGATACCACCACCGATGGCGAACAATCCAAAACGCTTGTTGGCCGTGAGTCGGATTGACGTGGTGGAGACGCGTGTGTCACGCACACTGAGAGTGTCGTTACCGGTGTAATACGAGATGCTGGTGGTAGGCAATCGGCGACGCATCACCGACACACCAACCCCAGGGACCAGCGCCGACTCCTGCAGCAATCCCACACGCACGCCTACGGTGGCCGCAATGCCGTTGCCCTCGGTTTCGATGGCGAACTGATCACGCGTAACACCGGGCAAATACGTTACGCCCACGAGCAGATCAACACCACCAACATTCGTGAGCCCCACCGGGATGCCGCGAAACAACCCGATGGCCGCGTCAAACGATGGCACCGGAACGGGTGCACGTTCAGCGCCAAGATTGGAAGATGCTGGACCCGACGTGGAAAAGCTGATGTCGTTGTCTGGCACGCGTCCATCAACGGCCGTTACGCGCACTACAAAAGATCGCTTGCCCCACCCACCCAACGATCCGCCTTCGCCCAGCATCACGTTGCCGCCGGAGAGTGCAACACCGACCTGCGGTGCCAGAAACGAAAAAATGTCTGCGGCCTTGACGCAGGCATCCTGTGCGAACTGGTTGGGAACTCCCGCCGGCGTACTTGATACGCTGCACGTTTGTGCGTGCGCCGGAGCGCTGACCAGCGCAACCGCCAATAGTGCGACCGACGCGCATGCGAGCAGAGCGCGAATGGGCAGCGTGTGCACAATCGCCGCGCGACCCATCACGAACCCTTCCGATCGAACTGCACCACACCACTGCCATTTACCACGTCACCCATCACCCACGCACCAATCTGCTGGCTCTGCGCGCGTGCGATCACTTTGTCTACATGTGCTGCTTCGACAATCACCACCATGCCCACTCCCATGTTGAAGGCGCGGAACATCTCGTCCTCCGCAACCTGTCCCGCCTGAGCCAATACCCGGAACTCATTGGGGACGGTCCACGATGTGGTGTCGATCACAGCATCGAGCATGTTGGGCAGCGCGCGGTTGAGATTGCCAGGCAATCCACCACCGGTGATGTGCGCCATGGCACACACATCGGTGAGCAATGGACGCATGGTGGGCAGATACGAGCGATGCACCTTGAGCAGTACGTCAGCAACCGTGGCACCATCAGCATCGGGAAATGCATCATGCACACCGAGCTTGAGGCGATCGGACACAATGCGGCGCGCCAGTGAATAGCCGTTGGTGTGCAACCCGTTGCCTTCAAGCCCGACCAGCACGTGTCCGGCTTTGACACGGTCAGCGCCGAGCACGGCGTCTTCGTCCACAATGCCAACAATGAAGCCAGCCAGATCATAGTCAGGCTCGATGTACACACCCGGCATTTCGGCCGTCTCACCACCAATAAGTGCAGCACCGTTCTCTCGGCAACCTGCAGCTACGCCCGCCACCACCTGCTCCACCACTTCGGGCAACAACTTGGCAAACGCGACGTAGTCGAGAAAGAACAACGGCGTAGCACCCTGCACAAGAATGTCGTTGGTACAGTGATTCACCAGGCAGTGACCAATCGTATCGTGTCGATTGGCTTCGATGGCCACCTTGATCTTGGTACCCACACCGTCTGCGCTGGCGACAAGCGTGGGCTTGGCCGAGTGTGTGGGCACACGGAACATGCCACCAAATCCGCCAAACGCACCGCGTGCACCGGCTGTCATGGTGCTCTCCACCAACTTCTTCAGGCGCCACTTGGCGTCTTCCGCTGCGTCGATGTCTACGCCGGCGCTTCGGTAGTCGAGTGGGGCTTCCGCATTGTGCGATCCGCCCGCGTGTTTCGCGTGCTCAGCGTTGCTCGCATCACCGCTATTGTCGTGCTGCTCACCCATGGTCACGTATTCAGCGGAGAGTCAAACGCCACCAGCTGACGGAACTCCTGCACACGACGTTCAATGTCGTCGTGCCCAATTTCCAACAGACGCGTGTTGGAGAACTTCTCCACGGCAAACGATCCCATGGCCGATCCAACCACCACCGCGCGACGCATGCCCAGATCGCTGAGATCATTGGTGCTGGCCAGATGTCCAATAAATCCACCGGCAAACGAATCACCAGCACCTGTAGGATCGAACACCTGCTCAAGCGGATACGCCGGCGCAAAGAACACCGAGTC
>JBBSPO010000051.1:0-16785 GCA_038258695.1 Gemmatimonadales bacterium
ACGCAGCGGGAACCAGCACCACCGCCTCGCCGTCCAGAACAACGTCTCCGTTCTGATTGCGGCAAACGGTGGCGAGGCGAACACGTCGTCGTCGCTGATGGATCTCGAGAATCTCAACGCGCGCACTAATCGTGTCGCCTATACGAACGGGCAAACGGAAAGTGAGCGATTGTGTGAGATAGATCGCGCCGGGTCCGGGCACGCCATTGGCAATGGCCGCAGAGATGAATCCGGCGGTCAGCATGCCGTGTGCAATGCGCGTTCCGAATGAGCTGTGCGCCGCGGCGACGGCGTTGATGTGCACTGGGTTAAAATCACCGGTGATTCCGGCGTACAGCACCACATCGGTCTCAGTGACCGTCTTGTGCCACTGCGATGCATCCCCCACTGCCAGTGAATCAAACTCCATCATCACACCTCCATAACGGCGCGCCCGTCCGGCGCCAGCGTAGCGGCGGCAGTGGCACGGGTGAACCACGACACCACAAAGAACACGAGCAATGACGACACCAGCGCGATCGCTGATGCGGTCACGCCCGCAGGGAATGAGAAGCGCTTGAGATACGCCAACGTCTCGAGCGACAGCGTGATGGTGAGACCGGTGGCAATGGACGCAATCGCGCCCGCACGCGTGGCGCCACGCCAGTTCAGTCCCACCGCCAGCGCCGGCACGAGCGTGCTCGCAAACAGTCCCCAGCCAAAGATTCCGAGAAAGGCCACCAACGTGCCCGACGCCTGCGCCACAACAGCGGCGACGAGTGCAATGACCACCGTCCAGATGCGGCCCCATTTGAGCTCGTTGGAGAGCCTGGTACCAAACGCCACGGGCAGGTCATGCGTCAGCGCGGCCGCCCCAATACTCATGAACGAGTTGACCGTGCTCATGATTGCTGCCGCCACGCTGGCAAACACCAATGCAGCCAGCGGCACCGGTGTGAAGCGCAACAGAAAGGCGGGTGTGGCGTCGTCGGGCATGTTGAGTGCGGGGGTCGCACCGCTGAGCACCAGCGATTTCATGGCCAACCCAACGCCAATGAACAGCAGCAGGGAGACAAACAGCGCCGCCGTCATCACAAGCGGAAACCACTTGAGTCGCCGTGCATCGCGCAACATGAAAAACTTGTGAATCACATGCGGCTGTCCGAGTGATCCGAGGCCGAACACAAAATAGAAACTCAGCGCAGCCAAAGGTGTCAGCTTTCCCCACGGTGACAACAGCGAGGCATCGGTGGCCAGAATCGTGCGCGACATACCGCTAAAGCCACCGCCCGCCTCCAGCGCATACCAGAACACGGCGCCCGAAGCGAGCGCCATGAGTGAGCCTTGAAAGACATCGTTGTAGATGCCGGCCAGAATACCGCCGGACACCGAGTATCCCAGCACGATCGCCGTGCCAATCCATATGGAGACGGCCAGCCCCGGCGCAAAGATCGCGTCAATCACCAGCCCGAGCGCGAGAATATTGGTAGCCATGTAGCCCACCACCGCAATGATGATGGCCACGGCGGAGAGCCCCTGCGCGGCGCGCGAATTGTATCTGGCCGCAATGGCGTCGGGGATGGTCATCATCTCCCGCACTTCGGCGAGCAAGCGCAAGCGCTTGGCCATTACCCACGCACCCATGGAGTTTGTAAGCGCCGCAGGCAACACAATAAAAACGGCGCCCAGGCCAACGGTGTACACGAGTCCCGGTCCACCAATAAACGCGAAGCCCGAGAGCGTGGCCGCCATGGAGGCGATCGCCAACGTGAACAGGCCAATGCCCTGTCCCGCCACAAAAAAATCAGTCGCTGAGCGGGTGCGACGTGCCGCCCAGGTGCCAATGATCGCCACAACCACGAAATAGGCAATCGCGACACCGCCTATGATGGGCTGCGCGAGCGACGGCATGGGTGCCGCCTGCGCAAGCATCGCAAGCGACGGTTCGTGAGCCGCGGATACAAGCAGGGCGAAAGGCATCATCAATGCCCCGCACCTTTGGGATTCGCACCGGGCAGTCGAGCCGCTCGCACCCGGGCAATGTCCTCGTCTGACAGTGTGAGCGCGTCAAAGGTGAACGCATACACAGTGGGCAGCACGAAGAGCGGCAGCAGTCCCACGCCAAACAAAATCACCGCCGCCCGCGGTGGCAGCCCAAACCACAACGGGGTGTTCACCGCTTCGGTGGGCAGCCACAACGCCACAACAAACCCACCAGAAACGAGCAGAAAGACCACCGCAAACGGAAGTGCCAGCGGCCCGATTCCGCGCCCAGCTCGCACCGCACCCAACACCATCATGGCAAACATCGTGATTGGCATGAGCACGGCCATGAGCCAGGGGCCAAAGCGCGCGATTGGCTCAGGGAAAAACGCCGACGCGTAGGCGACGGCTATTCCAATCACGCCAATCACCAGCGCACGCAGCGCAAGATCGCGGGTAGTACTCATACCGCCCCCGCCTCGGCCGACGACCCATACAACGCGTCAATCTCCGCTCCGTAGCGCTCCACTAATGCCGACCGACGCAACTTCCACGTGGCGGTCAGCGCTCCGTCTCCGACAGACCACTCATCGGACACCAGACAGAACGCCCTCACCTGCTCGGGTCTGGAGCGTTGCCCGTTCACCGTTTCGACGTGTGCATTGATGGCCTGGCGAATATCTGGATGCGCCAGCAGTGCCGGCCACGCGTCGTGAATGGCGTGCTGCCCGGCGAATGCCGTTGCCGCGACGCGATCAATCTGCAGCACCGCCGAAAGAAAATGCCGGCCTTCACCAACACACACCGCGGCCGCAATAAGTGGTGACGCACTCAACTCTGCTTCAATCGGCGATGGGGCAACCTTTTTTCCGTTTGACAGCGCAATGAGATCTTTCACGCGCCCGGTAATACGCAGCATACCATCAGCATCCTGTGAGGCAAGATCTCCGGTGCACAACCATTGCCCGTCGTCGTTAAACGCAGCGCGTGTTTCGTCAGGACGTCCGAAATATCCCGAGAAGGTGAGTTGATTGCGCTTCACCAGCAGCTGCCCATCGCGGTCTATGTGAATCTCCGTGCCCACCATTGGCGCACCCACCGTGTCGAGGCGAAATGAGTCGGGCCTGTTCATGGCCACACACAAGTGTTCGGTCTGGCCATACGCACCGAGCACCGTAAGCCCTGCGCGCTCGAGCTGACGCGCCACGTGCAACGGCAGCGCAGCACCTCCCGATGTCGCTATGCGTACCTTGCGGCCCAACATGCGGGACAGTGCGTTGGCCTGCTCGTCGGTTGAAGCCGAAGCGGGCAGCCGTTCAGCCAGTTTCTCAAACAATCTCGGCACCCCACCAAACACCGTGGGAGCCGTAGCCTGCATCGCCGCCCAGAGGTCAGCTGTTGATTCAACCAGAACCGCGCGCATGCCAACGCTCAGTCGCGTGTACATGCCAAACACACGTTCGGCCGCATGACAAAACGGCAAGAAGCACACCCCGGTGTCGGACTCACGCAAACCGAGTGTCTGTGCAATGCTCGTCGCCGACGCTGTCAGATAGCGATGGTAGATCCGCGCACCCTTGGGCACACCAGTTGAACCCGACGTGTAAATGAGCAGGGCGTCATCCGAGGGAACGATTGCCTGCATGCGTTCGGAAACCTGCGCATCCCGTGCTGCCTCGGTTCCACTGTCCACGCGCGACCACGACCGCCATTCGTCTGCAGACACCACACGAACGGTCCACGGCACTTCCAGCGACGCGGAAAGAATCATGGCGCACCGCTCGGGCGTATCGGCAAAGACGAGTCGTGCACCGCAATCAACGATCTGCGCAGTGAGCTGGGCAACCGCGCTGGTGGGATACGCACCCACGCCGATACCACGCACCATCAGCGTTGCCAGATCAACAATCGGCCACAGCGGAACGTTGTCGGCAAAGATCAGGACGCAGTCACCCGGTGCGACACCGTATTCAAGCATGGCACCAGCAAGCTGTCGCGCATCGCGCTGCCATTCACCCCATGTCAGCTGCGACTCCACCGCATGCGCACCAGCGGGCCACACATCGTATGCGACACTGTGTGGCTGTGTGGTGGCCAGTTCCACGAACCGTTCGAGCATGGTGTCGATCATGCGCGCGTGACCGTGCGCCAGCGCAGCGCGAGCGAGCCCATGGCCAGTCCTGCTCCCGAACCAGTCATCACAACCAAATCACCATCGCGCAACCGGCCGGCGCGCACGGCGTCATCAAGCGCCATTGGCAAACAGGCGGATCCGGTGTAGCCCCACTTGTGCATCACCGTGTGCGCGCGCTCCATCGGCTGACCAAGCGACTGCATCACGGCGTCAATGGTGGAGCGATTGACTTGTGTCCACAGCCACAAGCTCACGTCGTCCGGTGTTGCATCACAGCGCGAGAGTACGGAGCGTACAATGCGTGGCCACCCTTCTTCGTTGATGGACGATGGGTACTTGCGCACAAATCGCAGGTGGTTGCGCGTACCATCACGCAGCACATCGGCCGAGATGGGCTCGTGCGACCCACCGGCAAAGATTCCCATATCATTGGCCAGCGTACCGTCAGCGTACAGCTCGCTGGCCAGCACGCCATCGCGCTCGGCACGTTCCACCACGGCCGCGCCGGCACCGTCGGCAAATATCGTGACCGTCTTTTTGTCCTGCTGATCAAGCCAGCGGGACATTACGTACGCACCAACCACCAGTACGCGCGAGTAGCGCACATCGGCGCGCAAGTACTTCCACGCCACATCCAACGCGGTCACAAATCCGGCGCAGCCAGCATTCACATCGAACGTGCCTGCGCGCACGAGTCCCAGGCGACCCTGCACCACCGAACTTGTGGCGGGAGAGATGAACTCTGGCGTGTCGGTGGCGACAATCAGCAGGTCGATGCTGTCGGCGGTGACTCCGGCGGCCTCTATTGCGCGGCGCCCGGCGTCTACTGCCAGATCGGCGGTGCTCTCGCCATCGGCACACCACCGGCGTTCGTGAATGCCCAGCGTACCCGACACAAACGGATGAATGTCTTCGCCCAGCTGCGCGCTCAGCTCGGCGTTCGTAACCACACGTGACGGGACCGCGTGTCCGGTGCCGCTGATGATCACGCCGTTGCGGCTCACAGTCACGAGTGAAGCCCCGTTGACGCTGTGTCCAAACCCTTTATCGCCGGCGCGATAGACGACGAGCCGCGTGCGACCAGTCGCACCGGCAACGGACGCGACAGCGCACGTCGCGCCGCAACAACCTGCGCTTCGACCGGAGTATTCACGTGTTCAATAAGTGAGAGCAACAGCCTCGCCGCGCGCGCACCCAGTTCGCGCGCCGGCACCGTAATGGTGGTGAGTTCGGGCGTAATGAAACGCGCCATTTCAATGTCGTCACAGCCCACAACGCTGACATCAGTGGGCAGCGACACGCCTTGTGTGAGGCACTGCTTCACCGCGCCGATGGCCACCAGGTCGTTGGCGCAGAAGACCGCCGTTGGTCGGGGCTGCAGCGCCAGCAGCGCGCGCATGGATGTTTGTCCGCCGCGCACGGTGGCCGGCGCCCGACGCCAGCGATCGCTGCGCACGGACACACCCGCCTCGCGTAATGCTTTCACAAAGCCACGCTCGCGCATGCGAAACGCGTGCACATCTGACGACGGCCCGATGAACGCCACCTCCCGGTGGCCAAGCGCCAGCAAGTGTTCTGCGGCGAGCGCCCCTGCGCGCTGCGCGTCGGTACTTACACCTGGCCATTGGTCGCTGGGTTCGTCAATCAGCACCACCTTGACGCCGCGGAGTGCGTTGGCCGGCAGTGCCGCCGCGCCCACGGCATCGAGCAGCACACCGTCAATCTGACGTGCGCGCAACGTTTCGAGATGCGCCGCAACCGGGCGCGCAGACTGATCGCACAGCAGCACCGCGTAGCCGGCTGACGACGCGACCCGTTCGGCGCCGGCGATCACGTCCAGCACAAACGGATTCCGCAGGTCGGGTACCACCACGCCCAGGGCAAACGAGCGTCCGCGTGCCAGGGACCGGGCAACGACGTTGGGCTTGTAGCCGAGTTCGGCGGCAGCGGCCAGCACTCGCTCACGGGTGGCAGCGGCCACACGGGCTGTTGGGTGACGCCCCAAAACGAGCGACGCCGTAGGCTGAGAGACCCCAGCGAGGGCGGCAACATCGCGGATTGTGACTGGACGGGAGTCGGGCGGCTGGTCGGCTAACATAACCTTGGGGCGGGACAATTCGGGCAACCGTGTGATGCCAATACGCATTGGCAACGCGGTTTTGTCAAGCCTCAGGTCGCCCCGGACACGGCCGGGGACGACTTGACCGCTGCTTTACTGACCTAGAACCAGTGCGAAAATAAGCGGCGCCACGATGGACGCGTCCGACTCCACAATGAACTTGGGCGTGTCCACGCCAAGCTTGCCCCAGGTGATCTTTTCGTTGGGCACCGCACCGGAGTACGAACCGTAGCTGGTGGTGCTGTCCGAGATCTGACAGAAGTAGCCCCACAATGGCACGCTCGTGCGCTGCAGGTCCTGGTGCAGCATGGGCACCACACAGATCGGGAAATCACCGGCAATGCCGCCGCCGATCTGGAAAAACCCGATGGTGGTGTCCTTAGTGGTTACCGTGTACCACTCGGCCAGATGCATCATGTATTCGATGCCGGTGCGCACCGTATGCACGTTCTTGATGCTGCCGTCAATCACGTGGCTGGCAAAGATGTTGCCCAGCGTGGCGTCTTCCCAACCCGGCACGTAGATGGGCAGGTTGGCCTGCGCCGCCGCGAGAAGCCACGAGTTTTTGGGATCAATCTGGTAGTACTGCTCCAATGCTCCGCTGAGCAGAATCCGGTACATGAACTCGTGCGGGAAATAGCGTTCGCCCGACTGGTCCGCGTTCTGCCACTCCTTGAGAATGGCTGCTTCAATGCGACGAATGGCCTCTTCTTCGGGAATGCACGTATCGGTCACACGGTTGAGATGCCGGGCCAACAGCGCTTCTTCATCCTGCGGCGTGAGATCGCGGTAGTTGGGAACACGTACATAGTGATCGTGCGCCACCAGGTTGAACACGTCTTCTTCAAGATTGGCCCCGGTGCACGTGATCGCGTGTACCTTGCCGGCCCGTATCATGTCGGCCAGCGACAGACCCAGCTCAGCGCTGCTCATCGCACCGGCAAGCGTGACCATCATTTTGCCGCCGTTATCGATGTGCGTGGTGTATCCATCGGCCGCATCGATGAGGGCGGCGGCGTTGAAATGACGAAAGTGATGACGGAGAAACGCCGACACCGGCGCGGAAGTGGTCTGAGCCATGATCTGACAGGATAGAGACAACAACGGGCCGCGCGAGCTCGCGCGATCAGAAACAGCGTGCGGCAACGCAACAACACGCGTTGGCACGCTACGAATCTAGCGCCCGGGCCCCTGCGATGTGTCACGTTCGGCCGAACGACGAGCGGCCGAGTCGACGGCCGAACTGCGTAGCGCCAACCAGCTCGCACCGCCCGCCAGCGCGATGGCGGCCACACCGTACCCGTAGATCATCGCGGCAAAGGCCAGCGCCATGCAGCCCAGCGCCAGAGCCCGCAGCCGCTTGCCACTTTCGAAAGACTCCGTGAGGCTCAGCGCATTCATGTCTGATGCACCGATCGGGGTGAGTGCGCGGCCGGTTGCTCGCGAGACGTCGGGCAACACCGTGGCGCCCGCCCCTGCAGCGAGCGCAGCTGCCGTGGTGGACGCGGGATCGAGCGGCACCGCTGCAACGCCCGGCCATAATCCTGTTGCCGCGAACGACGACGACTGCCCAGCGGCTGACCCGTCAGCGGCGTTTCGCATGGTATCTGTAGCGGGGGGCAGCTGGTCTGTGACGTTGCCATACACTGCGCTGTTGGCTTCGGCGCGTTGCGACTGCGCCACCAGCAGCGACAGCCCGATTCGTACCGGCGTTATCAGCTGGTCGGCCAGTCGTGAGAAGGTCGACTGCACGGCTCCTTCAACGGGAGTGTCGAGTGGCAACGGACGCGCCTCAACGGGAGTACCCAGCGGCGACGAACGCGCCTCGCCGCGCGCACCGGCGGAGACATGCCGGAGTGCGTCGACAATGCTGGCGCTTTCACCCGCAGGCAGCTTATGCAACAGACTATCCGCCAAGTCGAAATCGCCGGTACGCAACGCCAACAACAAGGCTGACCGTAATCCGGCCGATGCGGAGGAGTTGTGGCCAATGGTATCGTCGGCATCTGCCGAAATGTGCCAGCGTCCGTCGGGATCGGTGCGCGCATCAAATGCGCGGGCGCCGGCCGCGCGTGCGGTAAACGGCGTTCCATTCCGCGCGTCATGTTCACTGGCAATCACGCCGAGAATCGCGGCCAGTACCGATCGCACAGCGGCGAGTGATTCGGGCCGGGTGGATTGATCAAATGCACCTCCTGTTGTCACGGAGCGCAAGAGGGTGCGTACTTCGCGCCGCACATCAACCAGCGACCCATGCGCCAGCTCGTTGCCCACCACCTGCAATGCCCGCTGCAGCGCGGTGGTCGCGGCCACTGCGGGCTCGGCGGCGGGCTCGGCGGCCACCACGGGCACGTTCCACGGCGTTGCGGCGCGCGCAGCGTTGACGGTTGCAGAGGTGATGGCCTGCCGTGCCCACGCGTGCAGCGTGGACGACTGCTCGCCCAGCGGTATTGCGGCCAGCTGTTGCAGCGCGCCCGCACGGTCGCCGACACGTGCGGTAAGCACCGCGTTCCAGGCCCGTAAAACCGGCTCGGCTGGTGAACGGGCCAAGGCTGATGCCAGTGCCTCGCGCGCTCCACGCGTGTCGCCCATGCCGCTGCGCACGACGGATTGCAGAAAGAGCAGCGCTATTGATCCGGCCCGCGGAATCAGCGCCTGGCTGAGCACACGATCAGCTTCACCTGGCAGACCGAGCAAGGACAGCGCAGCGGCGCGGTAGTACCAACCGCCTTCGGTGCGCATCGCACCATCCCAGGCTTCGTCGAGCGCGGCCAGTGTGCTGCCAGGATCGCCTCGCACAAGGGCTGCGCGGGCGCGTTCGAGCACCGCCGCCAACTCCACCGCTCCGGGCTGTTCTCTGGTCACCAGTTGATCGGCGCCCGCACGCAGCAGCGCGGACAGATCAACGCCGGTGCGGGACGGATCGAAAGCGCGTCCCGCCTGGCTGTCGGCAACGGGCGACACCGGGCGAACGACGGCTACACCTGACACGGACGGCGCGGCGCCATTGGCGCCAGCACCAGTCGGAGGCACGGAGGTGGTCGGGCGATCGGCCGGATTTATCGGGCGCAGGTGCATTGTGTGGGTATCGACCGCAGGCCGACCGTTCTTGAGCGGGCGGTGGGTGTCACATGCAGTACGTTTTCAGCGGAAATCGCTATCGCCCGGTGGAGCAATCACGCCAGCGCGTCAACAAGTGCTTCCTGAATCGAAACCGGACTGAAAAAATCATGATCGGCGTATTGCCGATACGCGCGTCCGTCCGCGTCCAGTATCAGACGCCGACGCGTGCCGTGATGTTCGTACATGCGCAGGCGACCCACATCGTCAGGGCCGTTTACGAAGCCTACGAACCAGAAGGCGTTCGCGGCCTCACGCACACCTTCGCCGTACTCGCGAACCAATGCACGTTCAAGCGGAATCCAATCGGGCGGACAAAAAACCATAACTGTTGATTGAGGGAGACGTTGCACAAGTGACGCCCGCCTCCGCGCTCGGTCACGTACTTATCACAATCATGGCACAGTCGTTTCGCTGGTCTCGTCATTGCGTCGATTTGTGTCTCGCGAGACCGTGCGCCGCACGCGCGCAATCACCTGTGTGAGATCTCCCACCTGCGTGTGTAATCCCACAAAGTGTGCGGCTGCGTTGAGCGACTCGCGCGCTTCGGGCAGGAACCCCGTGAGGAACTGCCACACATGCGGTACGCCACGCCAGCTGCGTGATTCGACGGTGACGCCGGCTGTCCGGGCGAACTCCACCAACCGTAGCCCGTCGTCACGCAACAGTTCATCCTGCCCCACGTGCACGCACATGGGCGGCAAACCCGCGAGGTCCGCAAAGAGCGGTGATACGTCGGGGGAGAACAGATTGGCGCCGGGTGCGTACAGTGCCGCGGCCGCGTGTAGCTGCGCGGGCCGGAACATCGCGCAGCTTTCGGCGTTGGCGGTGAGCGACGCGCCGCTACACGCGAGGTCAACCCAGGGGCTGAACGCCACATACGCTGCAGGCAGCGGCAATCCAGCGTTCCGGCACGCCAGCATCGCCGAAAGCGCCAGTCCACCGCCGGCCGAATCGCCAGCAAAGACAGCCGTTGACGGATTCACTCCGAGTTCTTCGATCATCCATCGCCAGGTGGCCACCACATCATTCCGTCCCGCGGGCCACGGCCGCTCCGGCGCCAGTCCGTAGTCGGGCACCACCGTCAGTGCGTGCCATTCGCGCGCCAGACGCGCGGCCAGCGGTCGATGCGTCGCCGGTGAACAGGCGATGTATCCACCACCATGCACGTACAGCACCACGCGCTCCACCGCGCGGTCGGGCTCGTGCGGCGGCACCAACAGCTCGACGTCGTGTCCGTTGAGCGCGAACCGATGTTGCTCAACCGACGGGGTGACCGCGGCTCGCATCCACAGCGGCTTGCCGATGCGCTCACGCGTCCAATCAACATCTACCGGACGGTTGGCGTGCCGCTTGAACCGCCACCGGATGGCAAAATCTGCGACGCGCAATCGCCAATGAGCAGGCTCATCGGTGACCGGCGCTTCATTGGCGGGAGGAATGTGTTTCATGTCACGCTGGTCAGGGAAACCCCGTGTACGTGTCGGGAGATGTTCGCTGGCGTTGCGCTCGCGCACATGGAATCATACAAGGGCGCGTCGGATTTCGGCGTTGCATTGATGTGTCGCCCTCCAGCAGGGAACGCAACATGATTCTTGTCACCGCCGCCGACGGCATTGTCGGCCGCCACCTGATGCACGAGCTGCGCGACAAGCACGCCGCACTGCGCGCCCTCGTCACGTCCCGCTCCGCCATTTGCCCCGCGGAGTTCGCTGACGTTGACGTGATCTCGGGAGCGCGGAGTGACCACGAGGTATTGGATCGCGCAATGCGTGGTGTGCAAACCGTGATCATGATCAGCCCCGCGCATCCCGACCAGGTTATAGACGAGCGAAACCTGATTGACGCCGCCACGCGCCACGGCGCGCATCGCGTGATCAAACTCTCGAGCGCGGGAGCATCGGCGCACGCGCCGTTTCGCGTAGGCCGATGGCATTGGCAAACGGAGCGCTTGCTGGCGTCCTCGCAGCTTCGCTGGACCGTGGTACGCGCCCATCGTCCCATGCAACACATCTACACGCAGCTTGGCAGCCTGCTTGGGCAGCACGCGTTTTACGGTTGCCAGGGGACCGCAGCTACGGCAGACGTTGATGTGCGAGATATCGCCGCGTTGCTCGCGGCGATCGCGGAGGACGACTCACGCCACAAGGCAGTGCTCGACGTGTCAGGACCGGAGCTGCTGACGGCACATCAGTGCGCCGCCATACTGGGCCGGCAGATGGGGCAACCGGTGGAATATGTGGACTGCGACTCCGCCGATTTTGTTCGGGGCCAGATGGCAGGAGGCGTACCGCGGTGGCAAGCGGAAGACCGCGCGGCGTGGCAATCGAGTGCCTCATTGGGCGCGTTTACCCAGTCATCAACACCTTTCACCGCCCTTACCGGACGCCGGCCACGCACCTACGAGGCGTTTGCCGCCGAGTTTGCGGCGGCGGTGAGCTATTCGCGCGCACCAGACGCGCGTCGCGACGTCGCCCAGCACGCGCTCTACGCCACGCCCACCTGACGTTCCACACGTTCGCGATAAAACCGGCTCAGACGCAAACGGGCGCCATCTTCGAGGATCACCACATAGTCGCCCGAAAACCACTGTTGCATTTCGCGCACGCGATTGAGATTCACAATGGTGGAGCGGTGAATGCGTGCAAATATCGCGGGATCGAGGGTTTCTTCAATGTGACTGATGCGTTCGCGGATCGAGTGCGTCGCAGTGCCGACATGAAGCTTGACGTAGTTGCGATCGGCCTCGATCCAGTCAATCTCGTCGACTTTTACAAAGAACATGCGTCCGTCATGTTTGACGAGAATGCGACTGGCATAGCGCGGCTCGGGATACCCGTTTCCAGCAGTGGAAACGGCACTGGCATTGTCCGCGCCAAACGACGCATTGGCGGCGTAGCCTTGCACGCCGGTGTTCGAGTTGAACGACACATCAGTGGGTGACGACTCACTGCTTGCGCCCGGCGCGCCGTCGGTCACGCGACGCACCGTGTCCAGCAGTTCGTCCAGGCGATCGGCCGCAGCTGACTGATGGTGCGCTCGGCGTGCGCGGTCAAACGCCGTGCGAAACCGATCAGCGTCAACGGGCTTGAGTACGTAGTCCACCGCGTGCACGTCGAACGCGCGCAACGCATGCTCGTCATATGCCGACACAAACAATACTTTGGGTGACGGCCCGTCGCCGAGCTGCTGTAGTACAGCAAATCCGTCCAGCTCCGGCATCTGCACATCGAGACAGACTACATCCGGACGCTGTGCGCGAATCTCCGTGACAGCCTCTGCGCCGCTCTCACATTCGCCCACGACCTCGGCGTCAGCCTCAGCCTGGACGAGTCGCCTGATTCGCTGACGCGACAGCGCCTCGTCGTCGACAATGAGTACGCGTATTTTTGACATGTAGCCTCCCTTCGGCCTGATATGCATTGATGCGTGAACTGATTAGTGGTCCGTACGGCGAGAACGCGCGCGAGTTTCCTGCTGCTTCCGGAACTGCCGCCGTTTGTCCCAACGGCTTATCCCAACACCTCGCAGGTCATGCCCACACGTGCTAATGTGCGGTTGGACACGCGCATCTTGTCTAACGTTGTAACTGAATCCTGCATTTAACTGTGATAACTCCTCCCCCAGCGAGCGGCACCGGCCAATCCCCCACCAGCGCACTTCCACCAGCACTACGCAACACGGGCCGGTTTGCTGCGTCCACCGTGACATTGGCCGATGAAGGCGCGCGGCTGCGTTCGCTCACGAGGATGCTGTTTGCCGTCATCTGGGTGGTGCCCGGGCTTATTGCCGGCCTGTCCGTTTGGGCTACACTGCGCGGCGGCGAATCAGCCATCCCGTTGGCAACTGCGTTGTTGTGGCAGCTGTCGTGCTGGATGATGTGGGCCATCTGGTCGCAGGGCATTCTGATGCTGGCTGAGCGCACGAAGCTGGTAAACGGACGTTTTTCGTCGTGGTTTGCCATTCATCTGGCGGCGTCGATTGGGGTGATGCTGGTCAGTGCTGCGATCATTGCCTGGCTCGACTGGCTGTTCTGGCCGTGGGAAGAGGTACGTCCTGCACTGGCGCTGGCGTTAACACGGGGCGCCCCACAGCATCTGGATTTTCAGTTCGTGATTTACTGGGCCATACTGGGCGCGGCGTACACGGCGGAGTTTGTGCGCCGGTATCGTGAGCGCGATCGCGCGGCCACGGAGTTGGAGCAGCGACTGTCGCGGCAGCAGCTTGAGGCGTTGCGCATGCAGCTCAATCCGCACTTTTTGTTCAATGCGCTCAACTCGGTGACTGAGTTGATGGAGGACGACGTACCTTCGGCGCAGCGCGCGCTCACGCAGGTGAGCGATTTGCTGCGGCGCTCGTTGCAGCTGGCGGCGTTGCCCACGATCCCGTTGTGGCGTGAGATTGAACTGGTGGAGCTGTACCTGCAGGTCGCGCGCATCCGGTACGGCGATGGACTCACTGTGGACATGCACGTGGACCCGGCTGCGACAGACATTCAGGTGCCAAGCTTTGTGCTGCAACCGTTGGTGGAAAATGCCCTCAAGCATGGCCTCTGGCCTGGCCGGTCGGGGCAATCGATGCTGATCAGTGCGCGTCGCCGTGGCGGCATGCTGGAACTGCTGGTGCGCGATAACGGTCGCGGGCTGGACGGCAGCATTACTGACAGCGGACGGTTTCTTGCCGCCAGCCCGAGTGTTGACGGGCTGGGAATCGGGCTCACGAACACGCGCACGCGTTTGGCCATGATGTACGGCGACGGATACGCGTTTCGCATGAGCAACGCGCCCGACGGCGGGTGTACGGTTGAGATCCGGCTACCGGTGAAGGGATCGCAGTTGTAGCAGCCGCGCGCAACCATTACCAGACGCCTATAACCAGCGACGCACGCGCTGTTTGTAATGCTGATACTCGTCGCCAAAGCGCCGTGCGAGATAGCGCTCCTCGCGGGCAATCACGCCCCATTGCAGCAGTGCAATGCTGAGTGGCAGCAGCAGCACGCCCCAGGCATTGGCTCGGCCCCACGCGTACGCCAGCTGCAAGCCTAAAAAGGCGACGTAAATGGGATTGCGCGAAATGGCGTACGCGCCGCTGGACACAATGCGACGCGTGGGCTTCCACGGTTCAACCGGTGTGCGCACTCGGCGCAGGGCAAATATGGCCGCCGCAGCCAGTGCGACAGACGACACCGCCAGCACGCCGGCAATGATCACACGCCAGCCCTGACCGCGTCCCGCGAACGCCAGAGGATATCGCCACAGCAGCGCTTCGGACAGAATCAGCGCCGGCAGAATCATCAGTGGCGGCGGCGCGACCACACCAGCCGTCTCGCGCGACGGCTGCCCGGGATCTGGAGCGGCTTCGGGTTCAGTTGGCGTCGGGATCACGCACTACAACTTGCTACCGATCGCGACTCATCGCCATGACGTCAATGCCCTTCTGCTTGAGACGTTCGGCCAGGCTGGACTTGTCGACCGCTTTGGTATACGCCTCCAATGGATCTACTTCGCCCGCGTTGATCAGATCCATGAGCGCGTCGTTGAGCATCACCATGCCAAGACGTTTGTTGGTCTGCATGATGGACGGGATCTGCACCGTCTTTCCTTCGCGAATGAGATTTGAAATCGCAGGATTGACAATCATCACTTCACGTGCCGCCACACGCCCGCCGCCGTTTTTCTTGAGCAGCGTTTGCGACACCACGCCTTTGAGTGATTCCGCCAGCATCACGCGAATCTGCTCCTGCCGATCGGCGGGGAACTGGTCAATAATGCGATCAATCGTACCAGCGGCGGTGGCGGTGTGCAGTGTGCCAAATACAAGGTGGCCGGTTTCAGCGGTCTCAATGGCAATCGCCACCGTTTCCAGATCGCGCAGCTCGCCCACCAGCACAACATCCGGATCTTCGCGCAGCGCGGCACGCAGCGCACTCTTGAAACTGTTGGTGTGCACACCCACCTGCCGCTGCGTAATCAGACATTTTTTGTTCTGATGTACGAACTCAATCGGATCTTCGATCGTGATGATGTGATCGCTTCGTGTGCTGTTGATCAGATCAATCAGCGCACACATCGTGGTGGACTTTCCCGAACCAGTAGGACCGGTCACCAGCACCAGCCCCTTGCTCAAATAACACAGCTGGCGCACCTCAGGGCTGATGCCCATTTCGTCCACCGTGACCGTTGTAGCCGCAATCGTACGGAACACGGCCGCCGTGCCCTTGCGATCCTTGAGTACGTTGGCGCGGAAGCGCGATACGCCCTCAATCTCATGGGCAAAGTCAGTGTCCGACTGCTCGGCGAACTCCGCTTCATTGCGCGCCGGCATGGCCGACGTCACCATGGCGGTGAGTTGCGCATCGGTCAGCGGCGACTCGCCTTCCATGCGCACCAGATCGCCGCGATTACGCAGCACGGGTGGTTCGCCCACGCGCAAATGCAAATCGGCAGCGCCCGATTCCACCTGCCGGCGCAGCAGCCGTTCGAGATCGGCCAGTGCCAGGGCACGCGTGGGATAGGCTCCCCACACGCGGTCCGTGGCGCGTCGCATCGGATGCGGTGGGGCGGGCGGGGCGTCGGCCGACGAGGCCGGCTCGCTTGCACCGGGCGGAGTTGGAATCACCGTCTCTCCAGCACCTGGTGTATCGGACGCTCGACGCGCGAGCACTACCTCAAGCCTGTTATGCGCGGCCGATGGTTCAGTCACATCCACCTGCACGCGTCGGCCATCGGAGAGCACCACCTCGGTAGGCCAGACTTGCGGTGAGGTGTCGCCACTGACGCGCTGGTCGAGCATGCGCACAATCTGTTCGCGGCCGAGCGCGTCTTTGCTCACCTGGACGAGCAGATCGCCTTTGCGCAGGCGAACCGGCTCGCCCTCCCTGAGCAGCACATCGTCCATGCCGCGTTGGTGCAGCACGTGAAGAATTGTTTCGAGCGTGGAGGACATGCGCGTCATGAGGTCTCGTTTAAGAAGTCTCTCATGGGACGCGAGCGACGGCGACAGCGTCACACAACCGGCGCAATTCTGGCACAACTGTCACAGGCTGTGCATCACGCTCGTTGCACAGACAGAAAATCGGCCGGGCCGCAGGAACGCGACTCGGCCGATTTTCTTATGTCGGGATGGGCCTGATAGGAGTTGAACCTATGACCTCACGCTTATCAGGCGTGCGCTCTAACCACCTGAGCTACAGGCCCGACACCTGCCCGGACGCAAAGGACATGCAATCACGCCCGGGACAGACCTGTAACGCTAAACGGCACACGCCCCGCCGTCAACGCTATGGGTTGATCAAACACCATTTGTGCCGACCAAACGGTCACCCGCTGGCCGGCACGAGGCCAAGTCAGTCTTCGTCGACGGGCCGACCGGGCCGATCATCTTCGTCATCGTCAACGTCGTATTCGTCGTCGAGATCTACGAGCATGTCGTCGTCGTCAGCATCGTCGTC
>JBBSPO010000052.1:0-16749 GCA_038258695.1 Gemmatimonadales bacterium
GGCCAACACCGTGGTGAGCCCGTGCACACGTTCGGCAATGCGACGCAGCCCCTGCGGCCCATGATACACGGCGTACATGCCGGCCATCACGGCCAGCAATACCTGCGCGGTGCACACGTTACTCGTAGCCTTTTCACGCCGGATGTGCTGTTCGCGCGTTTGCAGCGCCATACGCAGCGCCGGCCGGCCGTCGGCATCGCGCGACACACCAATAATGCGACCTGGCAGCTGGCGCTTGAACTCATCGCGCGTGGCAAAAAACGCAGCGTGTGGGCCGCCGTAGCCAAGCGGCACGCCAAAGCGCTGCGAGTTGCCAACGGCGACGTCAGCACCCCACTCGCCCGGTGGCGTGAGCAGAGTGAGCGACAGCAGATCGGTGGCCACGGTCACGAGTGCGTTGACGGCATGCGCCCGTTCACACGTCGCGCGGTAGTCGTGCACGGCACCGTCAGTCGCCGGATACTGCAGCAGGATGCCAAACACACTCGCGTCAAACTCGGCCTGCAGCGCGTCGCCCACGATCACTTTCACGCCACGCGCTTCGGCGCGAGCCTGCACCACGGCAATCGTTTGCGGATGACAGTTTTCGGCAATGAAAAACGTGTGGCGGTTTTCTCCGCCGCGAACGGCCAGTGCCATGGACATGGATTCTGCCGCGGCCGTGGCTTCATCGAGCAACGAGGCATTGGCGATTGGCAAACCCGTGAGGTCGCCCACCATCGTTTGGTAGTTGAGCAACGCCTCAAGCCGACCCTGCGCAATTTCCGCCTGATAAGGCGTATAGGCGGTGTACCACGCCGGGTTCTCCATGATGTTGCGCAGAATCACCGGTGGCGTGACCGTGTCATGGTAGCCCATACCAATAAACGAACGCCAAATTTCATTTCGTGACGCGACACGCTTGAGATCGGCCAGCACGTCCGCCTCTGAGCGCGCGGCGCTGATCGCCAGCGGTTTGCGCAAGCGAATGGTCTCGGGCACCACGGCGTCAATGAATGCGTCGAGCGTGGGATAGCCCACCGTGTCGAGCATCGTGCGCTGGTCCGCGTCGGTCGGACCGTTGTGTCGGGGAGCAAAGGCTGCTACAGAAAACCCGGGAGCCGTGCGTGTTCGCGTTGCCATGACCATCCTCAAGAAACCGGAGCGACCTCCGGTGATTGCACAAAACATGAAGCCGACGCACGCGGCGCCGGGGGTGACGGGTTGACCGCAGCGTAACGGTTTGCCCACAGATCAACGCATGTAAGTTAATCGGCGTGCCGACCGCTTCGCATCAAACCCTGCCCGCCGACTGGTGGCCCCGGCGCTGGACGCTGCTCGACTCGGCGCCCGCCTCAGCGCTCGCCAATATGGCCACCGATCTGGCCTTGCTCCGCCGAGCCGCCGCCGCCGGCCGTGCGACGCTGCGTCTCTACGCCTGGGAGCAGCCGACCGTGAGCTTCGGGCGGCACGAGGCCGTCAGGGGCGTGTGGGACGCACAGGCCATGGGTGCCGCCGGTCTCCAGGTGATACGACGACCCACTGGCGGACGCGCCCTGCTGCACGCGCACGAGGTCACGTACAGCGTGACGCTGCCCGTGAGCGCCGACGTGCCATGGCGCGACGTCTACGACACGGTCAACAGACTGCTCCTCCAGGCGTTGCACTCGCTGGGCGCACCAGTGTACCAGTCGTCGCACAAAAGCACCGTGTTGCCCAACGGCGCACTCTGCTTCTCCGACCCCTCTGAGGGAGAGCTCATGCTCGGCGATCAAAAAATCGCCGGCAGCGCGGTGTGGCGCGCCAACGGTGCATACTTGCAGCATGGGTCCATCCTCCTGCGCAACACACAGCGTTCACTGGAGCGGTTTCGTGTAGCCAACAGTCAAGACCATACACGATCGCCGAACGCGCTCCTGCAAACGGCGTCAGAGGCAGCACCGCCACCAACTGCGCCGCGCGCGAGCGAACAGGAAGAGGCATTGCCGCTCAGTGTTGAGCACCCGTGGAGCGATGCAGCAGCCATAGCCCAGGCGCTTCGCGACACATGGCGCAAGCAGGCTCGTGACATCTGCGACTTCGAACCGTCACCAGAGGATACGAATGCGCTCACCATCGCACGTGGCGAACTCGCGACACCGGACTGGCTCTGGCGTCGATGAGTGCAGACGCACATCGTTCCGCATAGACGCGCCCTCCCGCCCACCACCGCTCATCATGTTCTCACTGAATCTCAGGCGTCCGCTCACTGCGGCTTGCTGTGCCCTCGCTTTCGTTGGATGCGCTGATCGTGGCACCCCCGAGCCCGCGGTAATTGAGAACGGTGGCACGGTGGTTGTGGGGCTCAACAACGAGCCAGCGTCGCTGCTGCCACCATTTGTTGTCAACACTCACGAAGCGGCCATCAGTGAAGTGCTGTACGATCGTCTGGCCGATATCGGGCCCGAACTCGAAACGGCCAGCGACGCCGGATTCACACCACGGCTCGCATCGGCGTGGCGCTGGGCCAGCGACTCGATGTCCATTGCCTTTACCATCGACCCGCAGGCGCGTTGGCACGATGGCACCACCGTGACGTCGGAAGACGTGCGACGTTCCTTCGTGCTCTACACCCACCCCGACGTAGAATCCAAGAATGCGGCGCTGCTCGCGAACATTGATTCGGTAAGCACACCCGACGCGAACACCGCCACGTTCTGGTTCAGGCGCCGCTCCCCGCAGCAGTTCTACGATGCCGTGCACCACCTGTTCGTGATGCCCGCGCATTTGCTGACTGACGCAGAGCCGGCGCAGCTTGCCACAGTGCCGCTGGCACGCGCGCCCGTAGGCACGGGCCGCTTCAGGTTTGTGCAGTGGGTATCTGGCCAGCGAGTGGAGATCGTGGCCGATACAGCCAACTATCGCGGCCGACCACATCTTGATCGGGTCATCTACGTGCGCACCGCAGACGCGTCAGCGGCCATCGTGTCGCTGCTCACCGGAGCCATTGATTTCTTCTCCCCGCTGCAGCTGGAAAACGTGCAACAGGTCGCAACCGTGCCCAACGTATCTGTGCACATGTACCCATTGCGGGGATATCAGTACATCGCGCTCAACGTGCGCAACCCCGCTTCCCTTTCCACGCCCCATCCGGTGCTTGGCGATCGCGCGGTTCGCCGAGCGCTTAGCATGGCCACCAATCGTGAACGTATCGTGCAAACAGTGTTTGACTCGCTGGCGCGCGTAGCCATCGGTCCGGCCGTCCGGCTGGCCATGCCGGGTTACGAGCAGTTGCAGCTGCTTGACTATGATGTTGATGCAGCGCGTGCCTTGCTCGATTCCGCGGGATGGACCATGAGTGCGGGCGACAGCGTGCGATCGAAAAACGGCGTGGCGCTGCGCGTGGAGCTTCTTGTGCCATCAGCCAGCGTCACCCGTGTACAGATCGCCACATTGCTGCAGGACCAGTTGCGCGCGGTGGGAGTAGCGATGGACGTACAGCGTCTTGAGACCAACGTCATCATCGAGCGCATTCAGGCGGGTCGCTTTGATGCATTTACAGGTGCGTTTGTCACGTCGCCTGGTAACGTGGGATTGCGCCAATCGTGGGGGGAGGCGGGTATTGGAAACGGTGGCCTCAATCACCCGGGTTACAACAGCCCGGCGTTCAACGCCAATGTCGACACAGCACTCACCACGTTTGATCTGGCCACCAAACAGCGCACTTTGTTGAGTGCCATGCAAATCATTATCGACGACGCGCCAGCGATCTGGATGCTCGAAGAGCTCGCACCCGCTGGCGTGCACTCACGCATTGAACTCGGCAGCATGTCGGCGCTCGGCTGGTGGCACGGGTTGCATGAATGGCGCGTCACACCGTCCAAGCGCATTGACCGCGACCGCATTGGTCTCGTTTCAAAGAACTGACCTGCCAGATCATGTCTGAACGTCGCGCGGGACTTGCTCACGTAGTGAGCCGTATCGCGCAGGCGCTGTTTGTGGTGTGGGCCGCGACCACGCTGGCGTTTGTGTTGTTGCGCCTCGCGCCCGGTGATCCGTATCTCACGCGCTTTGAGGGATTTGAGGTTTCTGAAGCGCAACGTGACGTGTGGCGCGCCAATCGGGCCTACGACGGAACGATGACCGAACAATACGTACTGTTTTTGCGCAACAGTGCCAGTGGCGATCTGGGATTCTCCACGATGCAGCAACGCCGCGTGAGCGAAGTGCTGCGTGATGTGCTGCCCAACACGTTGCTGCTCATGGGACTGGCACTGGGAAGCAGTGTGCTGTTTGGCATGGCCATTGGGACATGGCAAGGCACGCGCGGTGACAGCACCGCCGACCAGGCCGTGTCTACGGCGTCATTGGTAGCGTACTCCATGCCCGAGTTCTGGTTGGCGCTGCTGATGCTGCAGCTGTTCGCGCTCAAGCTGAACTGGTTGCCGGCCGGAGGCGCGGTGAGCGCGGACCACGATTTGCTGGGAGCATCGCTCCAGATCAAAGACCGGCTACGCCATCTGGTATTGCCCTGGCTTACTCTGACCATTGTCGGCACTGCCGTGTTCGCGCGATTTCAGCGCAGCGCGGTACGTGACACGTGGAACGAACCGTTTGTGCGCACGGCGCGGGCCAAGGGGCTCGCCGAACCGGCGGTGCGCCAACACGCCTGGCGCGCTGCGCTCAGCCCCATGATCACACTCGTGGGACTGTCATTGCCGGCGCTGCTCGGCGGCGCGGTATTCGTGGAGCGCATTTTTTCATGGCCCGGTATGGGTGACGCGACAATCCAGGCCGTCGAGGCGCGCGACTATGAGTTTGTCACGGCCGCGGTCATTGTCGGCAGCGTACTCACCGTCACGGGAAGTCTGCTCGCCGATTGGCTCTCGCAGCTCGCTGACCCTCGCACGCGCAGCTGACATCGCATGAACACACCTTCCCTTTCGCTTGGCCCAACGCTCGCCCCAGTCAAACTTCGCCACGCGGCCACGATGCGACGTGTGCTGGTGCCGCTCGTGGCGTTGCTGCTGCTTGGTACGCTGGCGATTGTCGCACCATGGCTGTCGCTCGCACCACCCAACGACATTCCAACGGAGGGTGTGATTTCAAGTCTGGAACCGAGCATGACCCACCCTTTCGGTACCGATAGGTACGGACGGGATGTGCTCAGCCGCATCATTTACGGCACGCGCGTTTCGCTGGGCGTCGCCTTGCTCAGCGTGTTGCTCGCGACCACCGTCGGGGTGGCTTACGGTGCGTGTGCCGGTTGGCTTGGAGGAGTTGCAGACAGCGCTGGCATGCGCCTGCTCGATGTCGCCATGTCGGTTCCACGATTGCTCGTGTTGCTCTGCGTGGCCGCACTCTGGGATGGCCTGGGGATGACAGGACTCATACTCCTGCTTGGCCTTACCGGTTGGTACGACGTGGCACGACTGGTGCGCGGCGAAGTGCGCACGCTGCGCACACGTGATTTTGTGTCGGCCGCACGCGCCAGTGGTGTGCGTGAGACACGCATTCTGCTGCGACATGTGATCCCGCATGTGGGGCCCATCGTTGCGGTGACGGCCACGCTCGGCATTGCCAACACCATCGCGCTCGAGGCCGGTCTGTCATTCCTCGGACTGGGCGTGCAGCCACCGGACGCCAGCTGGGGCACCATGCTGGCCGACAATCGCGGCGCGCTCGGAGCCGCACGCTGGTGGCTTACACTGTTTCCCGGACTGGCGGTGGTCATTACCGTGCTTGCCTGCAATGCGCTGGGTGACGCCTTGCGCGACGCCCTTTCGCCGGGACAGGTTCCCGCGTGACTTCCCCTCTGCTAGCCGTGCACGACCTGCGGGTCTCCTTCAACACCGATGCGGGCCTCGCCCGCGCCGTCGATGGCGTGTCGCTGACCATCAGTGCCGGAGAAACCATCGGACTTGTGGGCGAGTCCGGATCGGGAAAATCGCTCACGGCGCTCAGTATGCTGCGATTAATACCGCGTGGTGGTTTGCTGGCTCCAACCAGTCGTGTCGAGTTCGAGGGCAACAATATTCTGACGCTCGCAGAACCCGCGCTTCGTACGCTGCGCGGGCGCCGCATCGCCCTGGTGTTTCAGGAGCCGATGACCGCGCTCAATCCGGTGCTCAGCGTTGGCGATCAGGTATCGGAGGTCGTGCGCGCGCACACCAGTACGTCGGCCAGCGACGCGTGGACCATGGCGGTGGACATGCTCGCGCGCGTTGGTATTCCCGACGCCGCCTCGCGTGCACGCCAGTATCCTCACGAGCTCTCGGGGGGCATGCGGCAACGTGTGATGATTGCGATGGCGCTTATTCTTGAACCTGCGCTGTTGATAGCCGACGAACCCACCACCGCGCTCGACGTCACGATTCAGGCGCAAATACTCGAGCTGCTGCGCGAGTTGCGTGAACGCACTAACATGGCCGTGCTGCTGATTACACACGACCTTGGCGTCATCGCTGAAATGGCCTCGCGCGTACTCGTGATGTATGCGGGTGAAATCGTTGAAGAAGCGCCGGTACACACCATTTTTTCATCGCCCGCACATCCGTACACCGAAGGGCTGCTGGCGGCCGTGCCCACGCTCGACATTAGCCGCGAGCGATTGCAAACCATTCCGGGAACGGTGCCACCGGCCACCGATTGGCCAGCCGGATGTCGCTTTCGGGATCGCTGCCAGCACGCCTGGGACCGCTGCGCCACCGATGCACCGGCGCTTACCCAGATCAGTCCGGCGCATCGCGCACGCTGTCATCTCATTCAGGAGCCCGAACGTCGGCAGCCTGCAGTGGTGCACCACGTGCAGGCCACATCGTCCGAATCATCGTCTCCGCCGGAATCGCTGCCCGTAGCGCAGCAGGACCGCATGAAAAATGCTGGCGCACCATCGAGCATGCCAACATGACGGTGGGCAACGCCGCACCCGCGAGCCCCGCTGCGCCAGGTTCGCGCCCGCTGCTCGAGGTGTGCAATCTCACCAAAGACTTCCCGCTGCGACGCGGATGGTTGAGCAACGGCGGTGGCGCAGTGCGTGCCGTCAACGATGTCTCGCTTACCGTACACGCCGGCGAAACACTGGCGTTGGTTGGCGAATCCGGATGCGGTAAAACAACCACGGGTCGGGCCATCCTCCGGCTTGTGGAGCCCACCAGCGGGCAGGTGCACTTTGACGGCGTCGACGTGCTCGGTCTACGAGGCGAAGCGCTGCGCCGTATGCGACAGCACATGCAGATCGTGTTTCAGGATCCGTTCGGCTCGCTCAATCCGCGCATGAGCGTGGGCGCCGCCATCGCGGAAGGCATGGTGGTGCATCAGATCGCACAAGGCGCAGCGGCACAACAGCGGGTCGCGCAGCTACTGGACGAAGTCGGGCTGCGACCGGAGTATGCGACGCGCTATCCGCACGAGTTTTCGGGCGGTCAGCGTCAGCGCATCGGTATTGCACGCGCGTTGGCCGTGTCCCCGAAATTTATTGTCTGCGACGAGCCCGTCTCCGCGCTGGACGTGAGCGTGCAGGCGCAAGTGATCAATCTGCTGCGTGATTTGCAGCGGGATCGGGGGCTCGCCTACCTGTTCATTGCGCATGATCTGGCGGTGGTGTCGCACATGGCTGATCGCGTGGCCGTGATGTACCTGGGACGCATTGTGGAGGTCGCATCGCGCCCGATGCTCTTCCAAAGCGCGCAGATGCCCTATACTCAAGCCTTGTTGTCGGCGGTGCCGGTGCCGTGGCCGGATCGGAAACGCGAGCGCATTTTGCTCGCGGGCGATCCGCCATCGCCAGCCAACCCACCAACAGGCTGCGTATTTCATCCACGCTGCTCGCATCCGCTCAAAGACGCGATATGTTCGCGTGACATCCCACCGCTCGAAGAAAAACGCCAGAATCACTGGGTGGCTTGCCATAAAGTGCCAGTCTCGCCCGCTTCTTCCTTCACCTCGTCCACTGTCTGATGTCTCAGGTTCCGTCTGCTGACGCAGCACCGTACGTCAACGACACGCGCTTTTTCGGACACCCGCGCGGACTCGCCACGCTCTTTTTCACCGAGATGTGGGAGCGCTTTTCGTATTACGGACTGCGCCCACTGCTCATTCTCTTCATGGCCGCTGCCCTGTCGGAGGGCGGCTTCGGATTTGATCGCTCACAGGCGTCGGCAATCGTGGGCATTTACGGTGCATTTGTCTACGTTGCGTCGCTCCCTGGCGGATGGATCGCCGACCGATTGCTCGGACTGAGACGCGCGATCTTCATTGGCGCATCGCTTATCACGGCGGGCCACCTGTCCATTGGGTTGTCAGGACTCGCCAGCGGTACATCCGGCAAGATCTTTTTCTTCCTTGGCCTTGTGCTGATCGTGCTGGGCACCGGACTGCTCAAGCCCAACATTTCGGCGATCGTTGGTGACTTGTATCCCGAAGGTGGCGCACGTCGGGACGCGGGGTTCTCGATTTTTTACATGGGCATCAACGTAGGCGCGTTTGCGGGCCAGCTCATCACGGGCATTCTCGGTGAAGCGGTCGGTTGGCACTACGGGTTTGGTGCGGCTGGTGTGGGCATGCTGTTGGGACTCGTGGTGTACGCGCTCTCGGCCAAGAAGACGCTCGGCCCGCTCGGCGTTGAACCTACCCGGCACCCCGACGATACCATCCAGGCCAAACAGGAAGCACAGGTAAAGCTCGTCATGTGGGTGGGTCTGGCCCTGCTGATCGCTGTGTTCGTGTCGGCGGCCACCGGCATCGTGTCACTCGACGCGCAGGTAATTGGCGGTTACATGACATTCCTGCTTGTTGCCCTCGCACTGGGATTCTTTGCCTTTGTACTGTTGGCCGGCGATCTGTCAGGCGACGAGAAAAAGCGCGTTGGCGTGATTATGGTGTTGTTCATTTTTGCGGCCGTGTTCTGGTCGGCATTTGAACAGGCCCCCACGTCACTCAATCTGTTTGCGCGTGACTTCACCGATCGGCAGCTGGGAAGTTTTCTTATTCCGGCCACGTGGTTTCAGTCAGTGAACTCGTTGTTCATCATCATTTGTGCACCATTGTTCGCCATGCTGTGGACGGGGCTGGGCAAACGCGGCATTGATCTGTCCAGTCCCGCCAAGTTCGCGCTGGGACTCTTCTTCGCCGGATTGGGTTTCCTGATCATGATTTTCGCGGCGCAACAAGTGGTTGCCAGCGGCGGAACACTGCTCGTCTCACCGTGGTGGCTTGTGGGCAGCTACCTGCTGCAGACACTGGGCGAGCTCTGTCTCAGTCCCGTTGGCCTCTCGTCCATGACCAAGCTATCGCCACGCAAGTTCGTGGGACAGATGATGGGCATCTGGTTCCTTGCGTCGGCACTCGGCAACCTGATTGGCGGTCTGGTGGGTGGCAACGTTGACCCTGAAAAGCTCGATCAGATGCCGAAACTCTTCACGCTCACCACGATTTCGCTGTTTGCCGCCGCCGTTATTCTGGGCGCGCTGATTGTGCCCGTACGGCGCATGATGAAAGGTGTGAAATAATCGGACCTGTCAGTGCAGCAACCGTGCACTGACACCAACTGAGCGCGCGGACTATGGCCAGTTGAATAACGAGCCTGGTACCGCGCGCTCACGCGCATAGTTCACATCACGCGGCTCGCGCCAGAACACACGCGTGCCATCGTTGGTGCTTAGCCGCACTTCAAACGCCGAGTACGGATCGCCGCCCACGGGCATGCCGAAGTCCAACCGCCACAGTCGGCGTGAGCGACGGGGCACGGCGGCGAGAATGCCTACGCCCACCGTGCCGCGCACACGACTCTCCGTGGCAAATGGCACGTCACCAGACCACAGTTTGCCCACATCGGCAAAGAACGCGACACCAAAATCACCAATCGTCGTGCGTGGCGTGGGAAGCCAACGCTGTTCCACCCGCAGCACGGCACGCCCCGCACCGCCGTCACGTGAATTGCGGTAGCCAATCAGTCCGCCGTCGCGGTCGGCAAAGCTGATCTGGTAAGGCACGCGCACATTCCACCCGGCACCCCAGTCAATGGCCGTGACGGTGAGTTGGTTGCGCCATGGCTTGAGATACCACGCCAGACGTCCGCTGGTAATGATGCCGTCCCACTCACGCGAGTCCGCATCACGCCGTGCTTCGTTCAGCGTTTCGAAACCCACAAAACTCTGCGGTGATCCCCCCCCCGCGTACACATCGTAGCGAACGAACACATCGTTGTCGCGACCGCCCAGGATCCCCAGTGACCGGCCCAGAGTCAGCGCCGTTTGCACCCCACGACGCACGTCCTGCACGCCGGTGAGCGCGTCGAAGCCTTCCACGCGCATGAACGACAAACGGCGCATACCCGCCAGCGCGTTCAGGCGCGTGACGCTCGCATTGCGATAAACCGACGGGTACTCATCAGCCAGCGGATCGTCCTCAAATCCATCTGCCAGAATGCGCACCGGCCGCGTATCCACAAGATCTGACTCCCGGGTGACGGACGCTCCCCACAGCTTGAGTCGCCCCGGTTCGCCAACTCGCCAGACCGCACCGATGTCACCAAACTCGCGTTGCAACGAAAGCGCCGCGCCCTCGTCTGCAGGACGGACAATGCGCACATAGTCGCGAGAACCACCGTAACCCACGTGCCAGGCCAGTCGCTGCAAATCCGTGTAAAAAGGACGCAGCACTTCGGCGCCAAACATGTGGCCGCGTTCAGCGCGTACACCAAACAACCGCGCGACGTTGCGCTGACCCAGAAACTGATTGTGCACCACACGCGCACCAATCAGATCGTTGTACGCCAAGCCGTCCCGCCATTCCACCGCCGCATACACTCCGCGCCCGGCCAGATTGCTTTCACCTACCGTAATGCCGCGAAACACGGGCGCTTCACCGTTGATGCGCAGCCCCGCCACGAGGGAAAATTCGTCGCGAGTTTCGACTTCGAGCTCTACGCCTCCAGTCCCGTCATCGAATACACGGATCTGTGCGTCAACAAGGTATGGTTGCACACGAAGAATGCGCTCCGACTCCGATCGCGCCAGCTCGGTACACACATCACCCACCTCAAACAGCAAAAACTGTCGAATTACATTGTCGCGCGTGTTTGAATGAAACTTCACCATGCCGCGACGCACGAAATCAAGCGTTTTGGGCAGCTTGTCAGTGTACGGTGGTTGAGTGAGCACCACGATATTCGAGATCGGCTGGCCCATGCAAGCCACGGCACGCCGCTCTGGCAATGATGCTGGTATTGGATCTTGCGCGCGCAACGGCCTGCCGCACAGCAACAGCGCGGTCACGCTCAAGCCAACGCATGCAAACCCACGGCCACAACACGCAGCCGAGCGTCGCAGCTTGCCTGGCATCACCATCCAAGACCAACCGACGGCCGCATGCTGTGTGCCGTCACGGCTCCCGGCCGAGTTGTTTTTTGAGCGCGGCCAGCCTCGCATTCGCGTCGGCCTCGCGGTCTGCCCGTGCCCGCGCTCGTGCCATGGCGTCGAGCGCCGCACTGTCGGCCGACGACTGCCGCTCGCCAAGCGCCTCCTCAACTTCGCGCATGGCAGCGTCTTCGTGTGATGTACGCGCACCACCTACGCCACCCAACGGCAAACCCGCCATGGCGCGCTTGAGCTCGCGCGACATCTCGTCGTACTCCCGCTCGGCCAGCGACAGTTCGTCGCGCTGCGAGGCGAGTTTTTGCTCATACACACGCACACGTTCGGCGTGCTGCGCCACGAAGCGTTCGGCCACCGTCACCGTTTCAGCATCGTTGATCCCCTCAGCCAGCGCGCGGCGCCGAGTGGCCGTGTCCAACTCCGTCTGCTCCTGCGCCAGCCGACGCTCCGTCACCGCAATGCCTTCACGCAGGTCCTGCAACGCCATCCGGGCGTGCACCAGCGCGTCTTTCATGCCAGCCAGCGCCGTGCGGCGATCACTCGGACCCGTCTCTCGGCCAAGCCCGCGCAAGGCATCACGAAGTTGTTCGAACATGGGTGGTCGGGTAGCGGAGTGTGGCGAAGGAATGCGGACGAACCGGGCAGCTTAAGCCGCACGCCCGACCGGTCGCAACCGGCGACCAGCGGGGATATGTGTCACGCGGGCCCTGAGCGCCCCCGTCCGTCGGATATTCGCTCAATACCCCGCGTCAGCTCGCACGATCACTCACGAACGCATCGCGCACCTGGCGCATCAGTCGTTCCGGGCTGTTCACGTGCCGGAAGAGCAGCGAATCGCTCACCGTGTTGAGCGCGCGGCGCATGACGGGAAACGCCTGCGCAGCCGCCCCGTAGAGCGGTGCCAGCCCGTGCTGACTGGCCAGCCGGTGGTCGGCGGCCAGCTGGAATCCCCGACGGCCCAGCGTTTCGTAATAGTCCAGATCCGGCCCGCCGCGACGGTAGCGGCGATGCTCAATGTGATCGGGAAACAGCCCACTCAGCCAGAGGGCGTAGTTGCCCAGATGGGCTCGCGCCAGGAAAGCGCGCTCCGAGTCGGCACTTTCCACGTCTTCCACGATGCGGGCCAGCGTGTCGTACGTCTGGTCGTCGGTTGCGGCAATGCGCCGGGCCCGTTCGCGCAGGCCAAAGTGCAGCAACACGCCCGAGACGTAATCGGCCAGCATGCGGTCGTCCGAGCCGCTGCCGCGCAGGGCGTGGCGAACCACCACGTAGCAGAAGAGTGGCAGCGAGGCGTGCACCGACTGACGGGCCTCAATGAGTGAGCGCAGCAGCTGCGGATCGTCCAGCAGCGGGTCGAGCCCCCTGTCGGCCAGGGTGTTTTCGGCCGATCGCGCCGCCTCTGCACCGCCTCGTGACAGCAGGCGCAGCACCAGCTGCGCGTCCTCCCGACCCAGTTGAGCCCGAACATTGGCCAGCATCATGAGAGTCTCCTCCGAGATCCTGAACGACGCCTTTACGTGGCAATCACCCCGCTGTGGCGCAATACCTGTTATTATCGGACGCGCGGGAGTCGTCCGCGTCAACCCTTCGGCCCGTCAACCACTCCTGCGTGCTCTACATCGGGATTCCCGCTCATAACGAAGCCACCACGATCGGCGTCCTGCTCTGGCGTCTGCGCAGCGTACTGGCCGACGTCTCGCGGGAGTACGAAGTCGTGGTGTACGACGACGCCAGCACCGACCAAACGGCGCAGACGCTGGCACCGTATTCCCGTGTCTTACCCCTGACGCTGCTTTCGGGCACACGGCGGCTGGGCTACGCGGGCGCGGTAGACGCGATTGTACGACACGTGGCGCGCACCACGCGCTATCCGCGCCGCGACGGGCTGTTGCTGCTGCAGGGCGACTTTACCGATCCGCCGGCACTCGTGCCTGAGTTCCTGCGGCGCTTTGAGGGTGGTGCGGATCTCATTATCGGTGAGCGCACGACGGCCGGCGACGCGCCAACAGCCGTGAAGCGTTTGTGGAGCGCGTCGCGCTGGGTGCTGCGTCCGTTTGTGGGCATCAGCGACGTGCGCGACCTTACCACCAGCTACCGGCTGGTGCGCATTTCCGTGCTGCGCGACCTGATCAAAGCGGCCGGTGACGCCCCGGTGCTCACGGGTGATGTGTGGGCCGCCAACGCCGACTTTCTGCTGCGCGCTGCGCCGCACGCGCGTCGGGTGGAGACGTTGCCCGTCACGCCCACGTTTGGCGTGCGCACGCGCGATTCGCGCCGCACCGCCTGGCCCGACGCGATCGCACTGGCCAAGTGGGGCTGGGGCCACCGTGGGCAGCGCGTGGCGGTGAAAGTGGTCGCTCGCACGGTTGATGTGCCGTCGGAAATGGAAGAGGCGCTGGCCGAGCCGGAGGAGCGTGCAGCGGTGAGCGAGCGTCCGGAGCGCAGGCCGCGTCGGGAGAAGCCGGCGCGGGAGGGCGGGCGTGATGGGGCGCGGTCGCGTGGGGCGCGGGAGCGGTCGGTGGAGCGTGCGGGCGAACGTTCGGGTGAAGGGACGCCAGATCTCGCCACTGATGCGCCTGAACGTACATCAAAACGTACGGGTGAGAGACCAGCTCGTGGCGCATCGTCGCGAAACGCTGAGCGCGCGAATCACGAGTCGCAGGATGGCAGTGACGATCAGCTGACCGAGCGCGATGGCCGCGTGGTCGGTGGCTCGAATGTGGACGACGCAGCAGCGGTCGCCGGCAGCGCTGGCGATGAGGCGGTCGCACCAGCGCGCGAGAAGCGGCCGCGCCGCAAGCGTGGTCGTCGGGATCGCACGCGTCGCTCGGCTGATGCTGAGGGCGCGGCGGACGGAGATGTGTCTGACGGATCGGCCGAACACGACTCGCCGTATCGCGACGAGAATGAATCAGACAGCGGCAACGCTGACTCGCGTGGCGATCAATCGGCGCGCCTGTCAGGCGACGACACCGACGCGATCAGTACAGACGATCAATCGGCCGCTGATCCGGCGCGCCCGAAGCGCAAGCGGACCCGTCGCGGTCGCCGGCGCAAGGACGGCGCGTCTGGTGAAGCGCGCGACGGTCAGAGCGATGTCTCGGCTGACGATGGCGATGACCAGTCGTCCCGTTCGGCTGACCAATCGTCCGCCAGTTCTGACCTTGCCCGCGACGACAGCGAGTCTCGTGGTGGAGAGCGTCCCGCCAGACGCCGCAATCGAGCAGCATCTGCCGACAGCGGTGACGATGGCGCTGGACAAGCTGACGAATCGGATTCTGAGTCCGGCGGTTCAGGCGAGGAGTCAACTAAACGTCGCCGCAGTCGTCGCGGGCGGCGTGGTGGTGCCAAGCGTCGTGGCGAGGGGTCGGGCGCGTCGGGTGGCGAATCCGGCGCAGACGCCGAGGCCACACCGCGCGGCGAGTCCGGCAGCGAATCAGCAGCCGGACCGCGTGACGAAAGCAGTGCGCAACGGCGGCGTGCTGACAACGACAACAGCAGCGCGCCGGACGCGCCCAGAGCTCCGCTGGCAGACGACTAGCATGGTGTGAGCACGCGGGCTGGTGTGCTCTCCTACTGCGCGTAACGCGATTCCACAGCTAGCAGAGGAGACAGGTGCCCATATCAGTAGACTCAGTGGTACACGGCAGTTTTGCACTTATGGCGTTCATCGGGGCAGTACTGTGGCACCGAAAGGTGTCGTGGACGCGATTTTCGATGCCGGTGGTGTCGACCATCGTGCTGTGCGGGTTCGCACAGGCCGTGGATTCACTGTTCGGGCACCGTTGGCCAACCACGACAGGAGCATTTGTGGATTGGAGCCTACGGTTGTTCCCCGCTGTCCTGTTGTGCTGGATGCACTTGCGAGCCAAGGACATGCGGCGTGAGGAAAGCGACCGACGACGTACAACGAGGCCCGTTGAGCGACGAGTGATGCACAGCAACAGCTGACGTGCATTCATCCTGCGCTTTTTGCGGACGTCCCTTGGGCCGTAATGTGATTCTCACGTCGCTCCCAGTCGGAACGCACGTGGTGTTTGATGAAAAGCGGAGCCGAGCCTGGGTGGCGTGCACGAAATGCGCACGTTGGAACCTCGTCGATCCGGAAGACGTCGCACCCGTGATTGACGAGTGCAAAGTGGTGTTTGCCAACGCGTCCCAGCGCGATGTGCACGCGGGAATCGGTCACGCCCGAGAGGGATCGCTTGAGATCACCTATCTCAACTGTGACAGCTACCCCGAGTCCATGCTGGCGCGTCATACGGCGCGCATGGAACGGCGCGCCAGTAAGACAAATGTCGTGGGCCAAGTTGCACGCGCCGGCACGTTGATGACGATCGGCGGCGGAGTAGTACTCGTTGGTGGCGCCACTGGGGCAGCAATGGGCGTCGCGGTGTGCGTGAGCGCCCTTATGGCAATACGAACCGTGAATCGGGGTCGGTCAGTTGTGATCAAGCTCGCTGATGGCGGTGTACTCGCCGTGTCGCGTGCCGATGCGTGGCGTGCACGCATCAAAGCGGATGGTGCGAACTGGCTACTGCAACTTGCGGCCGGCCGCGTTCAACTTGCGCTGCGTGGACAGGATGCGTGGAGCGCCCTGGCGCAGATCATTCCTCTTATGCAACTGTTGCCCACGTCTGCGGCTATCGTCGCCGCGAGACAGCAACTCGCACTGATCACAAACGCGAATGACTACGCGCGTGATTTATCCAGCCGTCAACACACAGATGCGCGCGGCTTCTCTGCGTGGTGGAACATCGGCCCACACCGCGGCACGATCGCCGCATTGCGTCCGGAACAGCTGCTGTGCCTGGAGATGATTGCGACTGAATCGCACGAACAGCGGTTGCTTTCAGGGGTGAACGCGAGTGTGCATCGCGAGTGGACTGAGGCTGCGCTGATTGCCGGGATTGTGGAGGAGTTGGATGATTAGGCGTGTTACTCGCCGCGATTGACTGTGAGAAACGGCTCGTCGAGCCCTACGTCGTTCAAGTCATGGGTCGCAACAAAATGCTCGTACGCCGCGCCAAACGAAGATCGCGTTCTCGCCAGACCATCGGCGAGTTGAGCTGACACCACGACGGCTATCACTTTTCCTCGTCGAGTCAGTTCGATTTGTTCACCAGCTTCGGCCTGGGAAACGATGCGGTGAAGGTGCGCACGCGCTTCGGCTATTGAGTATTGCCTGGGCATTTTGATACTCGAGATCGGTAAATACGCGAAGTGGAGTGCTGCGCGCCGAAGCCGTGTTCGAACGCACCGTGCATGTAAGCACGTGTCACAGCTTTGTCTATAGGATAAATGCCCTATAGCGCGATGCAGTATCAGGTGACACATTATTTGTCCTGCCCTGCGCGACGGTGCTCAGGTGAGTGCATGGTGCCATGCGCTCCGCGACCTGTCCGTCCGCGCCACA
>JBBSPO010000053.1:0-16656 GCA_038258695.1 Gemmatimonadales bacterium
CTCCCAGCTGGCGCGCTGGCCTGGGGCGCGTCATCGGCCGGTGCACCCGCGGGCGCTGAAGCCTTGGGGGCCGCCATGAGCGGCAGGTCAAAACGCACCGATGTACCAACGCCCACCGTGCTATCGATCTGCACCGTGCCGTCGTGCGCCGACACCACACCGTACACCACCGCCAGCCCGAGGCCGGTACCCGCCCCTACCGGTTTCGTGGTAAAAAACGGATCGAACACACGCTCCATCACATCACTGGCGATACCCTGGCCGGTATCAATCACATCCAGTTGTGCGGTGGCGGCCATACCCATTCCCGCCGCGGCAACGCGAATGGTCAGATTGCCCCCATCGCGCATCGCATCCCGTGCGTTCACCACGAGGTTCACCACCACCTGCTCGATCTGGCTTGCGTCACCCCACACAAACAGAGCGGCCGGCGAGACCTGCATGCTCAGCGTGATCGATGCGGGTAACAGCCGGCGCAACATCGTTTCAGACGCACTCACATGTGCGCACAAATCGAACACGGAGTGCGCCTTCTCATGTTGACGACCAAAGGTGAGCAGCTGCCGCACGAGGCTGGCCGCGCGCACCGTCGTCTCTTGCGCCACGCGAAGTTCTGCCGCCGCGGCCGACTGTGGGTCGACATCAAGTGACGCCAGATCAAGGCTACCGCCAATGGCCGACAACAGGTTGTTGAAGTCGTGTGCAACACCGCCGGCCAGATGACCAAGCGCATCAAGCTTCCGCGATCGCAGCAGACGCGATTGCAAATCGGCTTCGCGCGCCGCCACCGCATGTTGCTCCGTCAAGTCAAGCCAGGCAATGACTGTGATTGACTTGCCATCCGTGGTTACGCGCCGCACATGAACGGCGGTGGGCACGGGCGTGCCGTCAAGCTTCTGGTGCATCCACTCAAATCGATGCTCGCCACGATCGCGTGTGGTCCCGTCCATGAGACGCGCTTTCTCACGGGACGGCGTACCGTCCGGCTGAAACTCCGGAGAGAACTCGAGCGGATGCCGGCCGATCAACTGCGTTCGATCAGACAATCCCAGCATTGCCAATGCAGCAGGATTGCAGTCAATGATGCCGGGGCCGCCGCCGAGCAACAGCCCCTCAGTGCTCTGGTCCCAAACCAAGCGGAACGCCCGCTCGGCCGCTTTTTGCGACGTGATGTCGAATCCCGACGCCAGAATACCCTGTGCCACACCTTCGGCATCAACCAGCCGGTGCACGTTCCAGACCAGCGTCCGGCGCTTGCCCTCAACCGTCATGGAGTCGTCTTCGAAGCCCCACGTGGGCTCACCGCCCAGCACCTTCTGGATATCGGCGGAAATGGCTTCCCGTTGTTCGGGCACGATAAACGTGGCGACGTAGTCCAAACCGAGCGCATCATTACTCGAGACGCCATACAGCGCTTCCGCTGCCCGATTCCAGTACACCACGCGCTGTTGCAGATCGAGCGCGAGTACAACCGACCCTGAAACGCGCACGGCGGTTTCGAACAGCCGGAGTTCGGCGAAGTTTGACAAGGTCATGTCACTTCTAAGGGGACAGGGTTGATGAGCGAACGAACGAAGAACCCGACACCCGCCGCACGTGTACAATGCAGCTGTGAACCGTACCCGTCCATCCTGTCAGCACCGGCTCGTCACTTTTGCACACTTTGCCATCGGGCTCCTGCTACCGCTTGTGGCCGGTTGTGAGTCCGCGGTACAAGCGCACGCTCAAGATCCTTCGCAGGCACGCAGCGCAGCATCGCAGCTGGTTTCCAGCGTGCAGATGCGTTTTGATGAGCCAGTTCGGGACGCGCGCTTTGAATACAGCCGCATGCGACTAGCCCGATACGCACTTGCTCCCAGTAAGGTTGAAGACGACACGGTGTGGACGCGCGTCACTGGCTCACTGCGCGAGTTGAGCGCTGCCGGTCGGTTGCAGAACGGTCGATACCAGTTCGCGTCACGGCGCGACGTGGCGCTACCATCGCGTGTCGGCGATTCGCGGCACTACATCTCCCTCGACACACTTCCGGGTGGCGATCACCGCTGGCGCACACAAGTGGACCAGGCAATTGGCTCCGTCACCCCAAGCGCTATCGGCGACGTGTTCAATGCGCTTTTGGAGGCGTCGGAGCGTCCCGCGGCGGCTATTCGCGCTGACTACAGGAGCAAGGTCCCGCTCGCCAGTGCGTCTCTGGGTCGGCTCGCGCGACTGGACACGGTGCGCACCACTGCCTTGGCCGATGGCTCATATCTGGTGACGCTGGGCGTACGGCTGCAACCTGACCGCATCGCTGTGGAGTTTCCCGCCTTCGCCCAGTACCTGCGCAAGTATATCTCACCCACACGCTACCGTTTGACGTTGCGCGACCGGGCTGTGATTGGTGTGCACGCAAACGACGTGTGGTTTGTGGCGGAGGGATACAAGGATTGGATTATGCTGCGATTTCGCTCGCACGATGGCGCGCTGCAGCCTCTGGAGGGCCCCATGCGAGACCGCCCCGACACCCTGCGCCTCGACGTCGACCTGTCGGCCAAACTTGGGCTGTTCACCGTTGGTGTACGTGACATGCGCGGTCAGTTCGTCTTTGTAGATACAGACGAAGAGGTTGGTTGGGACTTCCGTTTCGCCACGCCACCCGATTGGGACTTGCCGCCGATTGCCGGACGCTTGGTCAGAGGCTCACTCAACCGCCCGTTTGAGGGCAGCGGCGTCACGGCGCGGCTTTCTGTAAAGCGTCTGGCCAACGGGCAGTCGGTGATTCACCGGCGCACGGACCTGGCAGTGAGCGAGAGTGCGATCATGCGATGGATTGGCAATCTCGGATTCACGGCCGTCAACGATTTTGCCGGGCGCGTGGAACAGGAGGAAGCGCGTTTTGTCTCGCAATCCATGCGCGCCATGCTGCAGGATTTGAAGAACTGACTCCCGGATACGACTTCGCCGCAACCATTTGGCTGCGGCGGGCGCGGCGGACTCCGTCGAATCTCACCTGGCGATCTCTTCGTCAAGAGCCGCAGAAGGTTGCCTCACACATCGCCATTGGAACTCTCCGTCCTACCGGACGATGGCGGGCTGCCCTTCAGTATTATGCTTTGTTACCCGGTTTGTGGCCACGGGTTCCGTGTCTCAAACGTGCAACATCAAACTGCTATCTCACGAACTGTTTACTACCAGAAAGATCTGTGATGGAGCTGAGGGGGCTCGAACCCCTGACCTCTGCAATGCGAATGCAGCGCTCTCCCAGCTGAGCTACAGCCCCGCTTGGCAAAGCGCACATGGCGCTGTCCGGCGCGGAACGCCGTCCGACAGCCGCGTACAACTGACGCACCTTGTCTGGATCTGCTCAAACTAGTGTGCGCCGAACGGCTGTCAAGCCAAAGACGACGGGAATGATGTATCGTCACAGAATCGTGCGCTTGTCTCACTTTCTTGCGAATCAGCCGCGTCACCACGCGGAACCAGGATTTCGCACGTCCCGTTTTCTCAGACATGACCACCCAACTGCATCCCCTTGATTCGGACTACGTGCGCGATCAGCTGATTCCGCGCACAACCAACGTCAATCGCAAGCGCACGCAGCCGGACGGCAGCTATGTGCTGTACTGGATGCAAAGCACGCAGCGCCTGCACGAGAACTGGGCGCTGCGAGCCGCTGTGCGGGCGGCTGACAAGGTGAACAAGCCGCTGCTCATCCATCAGGGCGTCGATCCCACCTACCTGCACGCCAGCGACCGACATACACAGCATATTCTGCTTGCCTCACGTGAGACGGCGCGCCTCGCACATGAAAACGGGTGGAGCTATCAGTTCGTGCTGCGACGCGGGCGCGATGATGACCGGCGCGTGATTGACCGGCTGGCCGAGCATGCCTACCTGGTGGTGACGGATCGCTTTCCGACCGCAGGTGTGGATGAGCGCACGTGGCGGTTGGGTGAGCGTGTGAGCTGCCAGGTATTGGCGGTGGAGAGCAGCTGTGTGGTACCCAGTGGTTTGCTTTCCAAAGCCGAGTGGGCGGCGCGCACGATCAGACCCAAGCTGGCCAAGCTGCGGGATGTGTCACTTGAACTGGTTGAGGAGCGAACCACCCGTACGGCGCTCACGCCAACCGTTCAGCAACGCATCGACACGGCGCGTGCGGTTGATGCGTTGCCGTTGCTGAACATGGATGACGCGGCGATTGCTCGCGCTGTGGCGTCGTGCGACATCGACCACGGCGTAGCACCCGTGACGCAGTTCACGCCGGGAGCGCCGGCTGCGGCCCAGCGTCTTGACACGTTTGTGCGAGAGCGCCTGGGCGAATACAACATCCGACGCAATGAAGCGGCGGATGATTACACCAGTCACCTGTCACCCGACTTGCACTACGGACACGTGTCGGCGGCCGAGGTGGTGCGTGCGGCGCTGGCCAGCGATGCCGGTGAAGAAAACATCACCGCGTTTGTTGATCAGGTGATTACGTGGCGCGAGCTGTCCTACAACTGGTGTTTGTTCACACCACGCTTTGACCAACTCGATGCGCTGCCCGATTGGATTCAACGCACCATGGCGGCACACGTAAACGATGAACGTCCGGAGACATACACGCTAAACCAGCTCGAAGCCGCCAACACGGACGATGCGCTGTGGAACTCCGCGCAACGTCAACTGGTGCAACGCGGTGTGATTCACAACTACGCGCGCATGTTGTGGGGCAAACAGATTCTCCGTTGGGCGCCCACCTACGAAGATGCGCGTGCGTGGATGTTTCATCTCAACGACAAGTACGCACTCGACGGGCGTGACCCAAACAGTGTGGGTGGCATCATGTGGTGCCTGGGATTATGGGACCGCTCGTGGGGCAACAAGCCCGTCTGGGGCGGTTTGCGACCCATGCTTACTTCGCGGGCCGGCCGGAAGTTTGACGTCGGGCGCTACGTGCGACAGTGGGGAGAAGAAACGCTGCGTTAAGCAGTAGTGTGGCGTGTGTTGTCATGTTCCCTGGCTGTGTTCGCTAACTTTGGCATTATGACTTACGCACACGATCCAATATCAGACGCGGCGCTACTTCCCGGCATTCTGCCCACGCTGGCCTCCGTGCAACTCGCTGCGCAGGCACTCGGCCACGTCTTCACGCCAACGCCGCTGCGACACAGCGAGGCGCTCACGGCGTTGATTGGCGTGCCCGTGTACCTCAAGCTCGAAGAAGCGCAGGTGACAGGGTCGTTCAAGGTGCGCGGTGCGTACACGGTGCTGCAGCGCATGTCGGCAGAGGATCGAGCGCGCGGTGTGGTGGCCTCGAGCGCCGGCAATCATGGCTTGGGTGTAGCGTGGGCGGCCAATCACTTTGGTGCGCCAGCGACGCTGTATGTGCCAGCGCACGCGCCGCAGGTGAAAAAAGACGGGATTGCCGCGCTTGGCGCTACGGTAGACGACAGCGCCGATGATTACGACCACGCCATGGTGCTCGCCAAAGCGCACGCCGAACGCGAAGGTGTGCGCTTCATCAATCCGTGTCTGGGCGAAGATTTGTTGGCCGGACAGGGCACAGTGGCGCTGGAAATCCTGGCACAGCTACCGGCGGTACGCACCGTGCTCGTGTGCGTGGGCGGGGGGGGGCTGCTTGGAGGTGTGGGATCGGTGCTACGGCGCACGTCACCCAACGTACGCATTACAGGCGCGCAGAGTGAGCGCACTGCGGCCATGTCCCGCTCAGTGGCTGCCGGACGCGTGGTGGAGATCGCTTCGGAGCGCACGCTGGCCGACGGACTGGCCGGACAGATCGATGACGACGCACTGCACATTGGACAGTGCTGCCTCGATGATATTGTGGCGCTCACCGAGGACCGCATTGGTGAGGCCATTGCGTGGCTGGCCCACCACGAGCAACTGACCGTGGAGGGCGCCGGCGCGGTGACCGTCGCGCACCTGCTCGATGTCGCGTCCGCCGCCAATCAATCAGACAAAGCCTCGCTGGGCGAAGGCCCGATTGTCGCGATTGTCAGCGGACGCAACATCGATGCATCACGTCGAGCGGCGCTCCTCGAACGCTGGCCGGACACGCCTGGCCGGTGACGCGCCGGCACGGGCCGGGATCTCCGACGAATGCTCGGGCGGGTGCTCGTCTGCACGGTCATCGACGTTGCTGGCTGATCTGACGTCCGCCAGTCCCTCGACCAACGGCACACTGGCCACGAGACCTTCGCTGCGATCCTGACGCATCACACCGTCCACACTCATGGGCAGTGGCACTTCCCGATCGCTTCTCATGGGCAAAGCATTGCCAACGGCGCGCTGTGATTGCTGCTCCAGCGCCCGACGTGCCCGTGCCGCACGCAGCGCCGCGCTGCGCGATTCACCGCCTTCCTTGCCAATGGCCGACATGTGCGACCGATCCTGACTGACGGCTTCGCCGCCCTTGCGTCCCGCTTCGCGCGCTTCGGAGGCCGTCCACACGTGAGCGGTACCCTTGGCGTGCGCCGCCTTGCCACCCTTGGCGGCAATCGCGCGCTGACGCTCCCTGTCCATCGATGCGAAACCGCGTTTGCTCTTGCCCGTCATCTGACTCTCCTTGGCGATGCGGTGAACTTGCTTCAACTTCGGTGCCATGCCGCGATCCGGCCGTATGCTTGAGCTCGCCAAACAGCCGACCGTCACACTACTGGCATTGCTATGCAAGCCTTGGGCCGCGAGCGGTATATTGTGTGATGCCGTTTTCATTACGATTTCTCGGAACCTCCGCCGCACGCCCGACGATTGAGCGCGGCGTCACCGCTTTGGCCGTTATTCGCGAAGGAGAAACGCTGCTCTTCGACTGTGGCGAGGGCACGCAACGGCAAATGATGCGCTACGGCGTCTCTTTTGGGCTCGACGACATTTTTTTTACACACACGCACGGTGATCACATTCTTGGTCTTACCGGCCTGTTGCGTACCATGGCGTTACAAGGGCGAACTGAGCCGCTGAGACTTTGGTCACCTCGTGGCGCCGGCAACACGTTGCGTCAATGCATCACGTTGGGGGGAGACCGCCTCACATTCCCAGTCACTGTGACCGAGATAGAAGCGGGGTCAACGCTGCAACGCAAGGACTATCAGATCCTCACTTTTGCCGTTGACCACGGACCGTCCCGCGCCCTCGGCTACGCCGTCGCCGAACACGACCGACTCGGTCGATTCAATCCCGACATCGCGCGCAACATGGGGGTCCCCGAGGGCCCGCTGTGGGGACGGTTGCACAAAGGCGAGACGGTCACCCTGCCGGATGGGCGTGAGATCGCCCCACACATGCTGGTGGGCGACGCCCGACGCGGACGCAAAATCGTGTTCAGCGGCGATACGCGCCCATGCGAGAGCGTGATCGCCGCTTCCTGGGACGCCGACGTGCTGGTGCACGAAGCCACGTTTGCCAATGAGGAGATGGAGCGTGCGCTCGAAACGGGCCACTCAACGGCCGCTGAGGCCGCGGCAGTGGCCAAAGGCGCCAACGTCCGGCGACTTATCCTCACGCACATTTCGGCACGCTATTCGCGCGAAACACACCTGCTGGAAGCCGAAGCGCGGGCGGTGTTTGAGAACACGCAGGTTGCCCGCGACGGCATGGAGGTCATTCTGCCGCTGGTTGAGGAACCCGCAGCGGCGGTCACCTGATCAGGGGACTACAGGGGTAGCCTCGGCCTGCCGCTCCTCGAGGCGACGACGACGACGGGCCTGCGCGGCCGAGTAACGACGTTTCTCGGCGTCCGTTTCAGGTACAACCTGCGGCACGGGCACCGGTCGCCCGTTGCGATCGATGGCAACAAACGTGAGGTAGCAGGTGTTGGTGTGCCGCCGGATCCCGGAAATCAGATCTTCGGACTCCACGCGCACGCCGACTTCCATGCTCGTGGTGCCCACGTAGTTCACCGATGCCAGGCACGACACCAGCTCGCCCACGTGGATGGGCTCTTTGAAGTCCACGCGATCGATGGACGCGGTCACGCAGTTGGCGCGGGCGTGTCGAAAGGCCGTTACGGCGGCGGCTTTGTCTACCATGGCCATGATGGCACCGCCAAATACGTGGCCCAGAATGTTGGCGTCCTGCGGCATGACCAGCTCACTGGACACGTGAGCGCTGTCGGCAACGGAACGCGGAGGACGAGAACTCATCGGAACGGGTGTAGTGGTGAAAAACGTGTGAAGGTGATGCGCGAAGCAGTGATGAACATGTCTCGCAATACTGTTCGCATGTCGGGCTTATCCCGCAATCCGCGTGTGGCATACGGGGTGTCTCCGGACGCGCGGTCGAAAGCGCGGCGCAGCGATGCGCGAACGGCGTCGGAGATGGGCGGTATGTCGAGCGCCACAAACTGATACGTGGGCATGGGCACCACGGCAACGGCCCATGGTCGTGCGTTGACGGTATCTGACACCAGTGACAGCGTGAGCTGTGTGCGCGCTGAATCGACGTCGCCAATCACGGTGTACCCGTTGTGCGACCACCGCACATGCAACGAATCAGCGCTCCAGATTGGCAGCGTTGGTTGCACGTCAGCCCACCAGGGCGGCGCGCTGTCAATGCGAATGGGCGGCAGCAGCATTTCGAGCGCTTCACCATCAACGCCAGTGCCGGCGATATGAAACGTGATCGTTGGATCGCGCACGCCATTCGTAATCGAAAACGCGGTTGGGTCAAAGGTGAACGTGTGCAGCGTCTGTCGCGCGCGCGCCGCGCGGTCATCGGTGGCGCGGCGGACGACATCCAGCATGGTGTCAAGCGACGCGCGACCGAGCTGCTCAATGCGCCGAGCCTCAGCGGCGGAGACCAGCGAGTCGAGCGTTGCCATGGCACCGCTTGTGATGTCCACCACGCCGCGCCGTCGCAGATGCATGTGATCGGTGGCCCCATCAATATCCACATCAAGCGTGTACGCCCAACTCACCCAGCGCCCGTGCACGTCGATGACTTCGAGAAAATCCGTCGCTGATGTGGCCGGTTCGGGTGCGTCGACGACGTCTGGGTCGTCGACATCGACGGGGAGCTCATCGGGGTGTTCCCTTTGCCATTGTGCAAGCGCGTTGGACACCGTGCCGTCATCAAAAAGCAGCGTTGAATCACGACGGTCCAGCGGAAACCCGTACAACTGTTCGCGGATAAACTCGGCGTCGAGATAATCCACAATCTGTTCGGAGATGCGCAACTCATGGAACTGGCCATCGGAGCGCGTGAGCAGCAGTGGTGCACTGCGAACGCGTAACCCTTCGGCACCGCTGCGCACCCAATAGGTGGAGTCACCAGCCGACACAAGAAACTCGGCCACAGGCGGCAGATTTACCTGAACAACCGGTGGTGTATCTGTCTCATCGCATGCCGCAATGCCCAGTAATGCGAGCAAGGCAAGCCCAACCCGGACCAGGCGCGCTCCGTTCATTCAGGTTTAGCCAGCAGAGCGCGTAGTGCCTCAAGCAAACCTTCGTTGGCAAATGGCTTGGTGAGCAGGCGACTTGGCTCGTTCACACCCTCGAGCAAGCCTGGTTCGTCTCCGGCATACGCAGAGATGAAAAGGACGGGCAGGTCACGATCCAGCATCCGGAGCTCACGTGCCAGATCGCGCCCTCCCATGACAGGCATGACGACAGCGGTAATCACCGCCCGTATGTGTGCGCGTTCGGCGTGCCACATGCGCAGCGCCGCTTCGCCGTCCCGTGCCTCGCGCACGGCGTAACCTTGCCCCAGCAGCATGCGTCGCACCACCGATCGCACTGCGGTTTCGTCTTCCACCAGCAACACGGTTTCGCGACGCTCGCTGGCCGCATCGCTGTCCATCGGCAAATACAAAAACGCACGGGTGCCATGCGTCAAGGCGCTGTCCAGCCAGAGCGCCCCGTGAATGCGACGCAGCATATCCAGCACGCTGGTGAGCCCACGCGACAATCCCTCGCTTGAGGCAACGGCATTGACGCGCGCCGATTCGTCCATACCCTGGCCCGTGTCCTGCACAGTGAGCCGCATGTAGCGGCCCGCCGCGAGCGGAGGAACAGGACCAAGCTCTGCGCCGGCTGCCTCGACGTGTTCTGTTCGCAGCGTCAGCGTGCCGCCGTCTGGCATGGCGTTGGCCGCGTTGGCCACGAGCACCATGACAGCCGTATGCAAATCTTCGGGGGCCACCGCCACCTCGCCTTCAACGAGCGCCAGTTCACACCGGACAACAGAACGTGCGCTCACGCGCGCGCGGATTTCCGGAAGCGCCGATCGCAGCAAGGCGTGGAGGTTGGTGGATATTGTCACGAGCGCAAATCGTGCAGCGCGGCGAGCAACCGGTCGATCTCGCGGTCTGTGGTATAGGCCATGCAGCCAATGCGCAGCAGGCCATCTTCGGTGGCACCCAGTCGTTCAACCACAGTGCTGGCGTAAAAGTCACCGTTGGAAGCAAACAGACCGCGGTCAGCCAATGCACGCGCCGCTGCGTCGGAACCTCCACGAACGCGCATGCTGACTGTGGCAGTACGGCCAGTACCCGGTGGCGGACCAACCGGTGTAATCCACGACATGCGCGCAATCCCGTCCCACAGCTGCGCGACCAACTGCTCGCCGCGATGATGCAGAGCGTCGAAGGTGGTGGCCAGTCGTTCACGCCGTGTCCCGATGGACTCTGGTGCAAGCGACGCAATGAACTCAACTGCCGCGGCCGCGCCCACAATCCCTTCGTGGTTTTGCGTACCCGTTTCCAGCCGTTCCGAACCGATGTCCGGACTCGGTTGCAGCTTGGGCACATCGAGCGCGGCAATGGCTTCGGCGCGCCCATACATGATGCCCACGTGCGGACCGTAAAACTTGTACGCCGAACAGGCCAGAAAATCACAGTTGATGTCGCGAACATCCACCAGATGGTGCGGTGCATAGTGCACCGCGTCAACGCAGGTGATGGCACCCGTATCCTGCGCCATGGCGATCAGCGATCGCACGTCGGTGATGGTGCCAAGCGCGTTGGAGGCGGCACCGAGCGCGACCACCTTGGTGCGCGGCGACAGTGCGCGCGCGTACGCGTCAAAATCCAGATGCGATGTGCGCAGGTCGAGCGGCACCCACTTGAGCACGGCACCGCGTTCGGTGGCCAGCGCTTGCCACGGGGCAATGTTGGCGTGGTGATCAAGCTCGGTGACAATGATTTCATCGCCAGCCGACAGCGAACGACCAATGGCGCGCGAGAGATGATACCAGAGCGTGGTCATGTTCGCGCCAAAAGCGATTTCATCGGGCGAGGCGCCGAGAAAATCGGCCAGCGTTGTGCGCGCGTTGTGAATGAGTGCGTCGGTTTCAGCGCTGGTCGGGTACAACCAGTGTGTGTTGGCGTTGTGATGATACAGATAGTCGGTCATCGCCTCGGCCACCTGGCGCGGAACCTGTGTGCCACCCGGTCCGTCAAAGTAGGCCACCGATTGGCCGGCGTGCTGCCGGTCGAGCGCGGGGAAGTGCGAACGGATGATATGCGTATCGGCGACGGTGTGCGCCGGAATTGTTGACGTCATGACTTGGCAGAGTTGTTTGACAGAGGACCGGATCGCAGTTGCACACCCGTGCGGCGTTCAACCACACGCACCGCTTCGACGTGATCGGCTTCGTCGCCCAGCTCCGCGTGTGCCTCACGCCAGAGCGCCGCCGTGTGCGCGAGCAATGGGGCATCCACATGTAGCAGCTGCGCCATTTCAGCGGCAATCCCGACATCCTTGTCGAGAAGCGCTGCCTTGAATGTACGCGGGAACGCCCCGGTGAGTACACGCTCTGGAAACAGATTTTCTGTGGCGTTGCTGCGGCCGCTCGACGCGTTGATGACTTCGAGCGCCACATCCGGACGCACACCGGCGTGGGCCAGCGTGGCCAACCCCTCGGCGGCCCCCCAGATGTTCATGGCCAACAGCGCGTTGTTGACCGCTTTAAGTGCGTGACCGGCCCCGACAGGTCCGGCGTGCACGATGCGGCCAGCGAATGTGTCCAACACCGGGCGCACGCGTTCAATGTGTGCTGCATCGCCGCCACACATGACAGTGAGCGTGCCGGCCAGCGCACCGCTCACACCGCCGGACACCGGCGCATCCACAAAGTGAACGCCCTGTTCGGCCAGTCGGGCGGCGATGGCGCGAGACGTCGCCGGATCGCCTGAGGTGCAGTCCACCAGCGTCATGCCGGCGCGCAGTCCGGCCAGCAGCCCGTCAGCGCCATCGAGCAGCGCTTCCACCTCCCGCGAGGTGGGGAAGCAGGTAATGATCACCTCCCGGTCGTTGGCCGCTGCAGCCGGTGTCGCCGCGGTCCGCACTTGGTGCGTGTTGGCGAACTCGTTGGCGCGCGAGGCGGTGCGGTTCCACACCACCAGATCAAAGGAGCCGCGCGCCAGGTGCGCCGCCATAGGGGTGCCAATGGCTCCCAGTCCGCAGAATGCTGTTCGTATCATGCTGAATACTACCAGCGGCTTCACCCTCCTGCCTGCGCGGACTAACTTGCCCCCGCCGGCGCCTGTCCCGCGCGTGCCGCAGAATGCCGGAACCCTTAACTATGCCGCCTTCAAACAATCCTGACCGCCCGCTGGCGGCGTTGCTCATGCCGGACCTGCTCGAACTGCTCGAGGAGGCGCCGCAGAGCGTGGCCGCGCAAACCGACGAGCTGCATCCGGCCGACCTTGCGGATATCGCCGAGCTGATGCCGGTTGATCGTGTGGGTGCGCTGTTGGCCGCACTGCCGCGTGAACGCGCCGCCGACGTGCTGGAGTATCTCGAAGAAGAGTTCCGTACGGAGGTTCTGGGCACGCTGACTGCCCGCGACGCGGCGTCGATTGTTGAGGAGATGACGCCGGACGAGCGCGCTGACGTGCTCGAAGGGCTCGATGATCAGACGGCCGACGACATTCTCGCCGAACTGACACCCGAAGCGGCCGCCGAAACGGAACGGCTGCTGCAGTATGATCCGCACACAGCCGGCGGTCTGATGACCACCGAGTTTGTGTCGGTGGCTGAAGCCCTCACGGTGGAGCAAGCGTTGCGTTCCGTGCGTGCGATGGCGCGCGCCGGCCGCAAGGAGGCGATGTACACCGTGTACACCACAGACGCTGTTGGACGGTTGCGTGGGGTGTTGTCGCTGCGCGAGTTGCTGGCAGCGCCCGAGGGTGCACGCCTGGCGGACCTGGCGTGGAGCGAAGTGGTGAGTGTGGGCCCCGATACGGCGCAGGAAGAGGTCTCCAATATCACCTCCAACTACGACCTGGTCGCGCTTCCGGTTGTCGATGATCAGCAGCGCGTACTTGGCGTGGTCACTGTTGACGACGTGATTGACGTCATTCAGGAAGAGCAGACGGAGGACGCGCAGAAGGTTGGTGGTATGGAGGCGCTTGATGAGCCGTACATGACCATTGGACTGGTGGACATGCTGCGCAAGCGAGGCGGGTGGCTGGCCGTATTGTTTGTGGGTGAGCTCTTTACGGCGTCGGCTATTCATCACTACGAAGGTGCACTCGACCGGCTGCTGATTCTGAGCACGTTCATCCCGTTGATTATTGCGTCGGGAGGCAACAGCGGCTCGCAGGCCACGTCGCTGATCATTCGCGCCATGGCACTTGGTGAAGTCCGGCTGGCCGACTGGTGGCGAGTGGCGCGACGCGAACTTCCCACCGGTTTCTCTCTTGGCCTGTTGCTCGGCGCGCTCGGCTTTGCGCGCATTCTGGCCTGGCAATACATGGCGACTGGTGAGTGGCAGGTCGGCAACCTGTCGCTTGGTCACGACTACGAAGGGCTGGCCGTGCCCATCGCGCTCACCGTATCGGCGGCACTGATTGGTGTCGTAACGTTTGGTTCGCTCGTCGGATCCATGCTACCGTTTATTCTGCGCCGGCTTGGTGCCGATCCGGCCAGTGCGTCGGCGCCCTTTGTGGCAACGCTCGTGGATGTGAGCGGCATCGTGATTTACTTCACCGCGGCCTCATTCTTTCTGGGCAGCATGCTCAACTGATTCGTTCCGCGGCGCAGGCCGCTGACACTCCCCCGACAGGACAGCACATGGCAAAACATCTGGTAACTGGCGCGGCAGGATTTATTGGCTTTCACACCAGCCGCCGACTGCTTGAACGCGGCGACGAAGTGGTCGGCCTCGATTGTGTGAACGACTACTACGATGTGACGCTCAAAGATGCACGGCTGAAAATGTTGGCTGAGTATCCAGCGTTCCGTCTGGAGCGCGTGCATCTGGAAGATCGCGCTGAGGTGGAGCGGGTCTTCGCCGAAGGACAGTTTGAGCGCGTGATCAATCTGGCCGCGCAGGCCGGTGTTCGGTATTCGCTCACCCATCCGCACACCTACATTGACAGTAATGTGGTGGGGTTTCTGCACATCCTCGAAGGCTGCCGACATCACAAGATCAAGCATCTCACGTACGCTTCGTCGTCGAGTGTGTACGGCGCCAACACGGCCATGCCGTTTTCGGTGCACCAGAATGTGGACCATCCGGTGTCGCTGTATGCGGCTACCAAAAAGGCCAACGAGCTGATGGCGCACACGTACAGCCACCTGTACGGTTTGCCAACTACGGGATTGCGCTTTTTTACGGTGTATGGACCGTGGGGACGGCCGGACATGGCGCTGTTTCTGTTTACCAAGGCCATTCTTGAAGGCAGGCCCATTGATGTGTTCAATCATGGTCGCATGCAGCGTGATTTCACCTACATCGATGACATTGTCGAAGGCGTGATCCGCACCTCCGATCACACCGCAGAAACCAATGCGGCGTGGGACTCAAATGCGCCTGATCCAGCGACAAGTCGCGCACCATATCGCATTTACAACATCGGTAACAACAATCCGGTGGAGCTCATGGAGCTCATCAGCACACTTGAAAAGTCGCTTGGTCGCACCGCAGAAAAGAACATGCTGCCCATGCAGCCGGGTGACGTACCGGCCACCTACGCCGACGTGGAAGCGCTGGTGCAGGATGTAGGGTTTGCACCCAAGACACCGATCGGCGACGGCGTGCACGCCTTTGTGCAGTGGTACCGTTCGTATTACAACATTGGAGATTGATTCGTGCGCATTGCCATGATTGGGACGGGGTACGTGGGACTCGTATCGGGCGCCTGTTTTGCCGAGTTTGGTCCCACGGTCACGTGTGTTGATCTCAACGCTGACAAAGTGGAGCGATTGCGCCGCGGCGAAATCCCGATTTACGAAGCGGGTCTTGAGGATCTCGTGAAAAAGGGGCTGGCCGCTCAGCGTTTGTTCTTCACCACGGATCTGCAGTCCGCAGTGCGCGAGGCCGACGCGGTATTCATTGCGGTGGGCACGCCGAGCCGCCGCGGAGACGGTCACGCGGATTTGCGCTTCGTGGAAGCGGCCGCAGTTGAGGTGGCCAGGGCACTCACGGGCTACACCGTGGTTGTCACCAAGAGTACAGTGCCCGTTGGTACCGGCCGCAAAGTTGCACAGATCATTCGCGAGACTGCACCACAGGCTGACTTTGATGTGGTGTCCAACCCAGAGTTTCTGCGTGAAGGCTCCGCCATTGGTGACTTCATGCGGCCCGACCGTGTGGTTATTGGCGCTGAAACCGAGCGCGCGCGTGACATGATGAAGCAGCTGTATCGTCCGCTGTATCTCAATGAAACACCGATCGTGATGACGACGCTGGAAACGTCGGAGCTCACCAAGTATGCGGCCAACGCGTTTCTCGCCACTAAAATCACGTTCATTAACGAGATGGCGGAACTGTGCGAAAAAGTAGGCGCCAACGTGCAGGATGTGGCGCGCGGCATGGGACTGGACGGACGCATTGGCAAGAAGTTTTTGCATGCGGGTCCGGGCTACGGCGGATCGTGTTTTCCCAAGGACACAGTGGCGCTGGCACGTACGGCGCAGGAGTATGGAGCGCCGGCCCGTATAGTGGAGACGGTGATTCAGGTAAATGACACACGTAAAGGTGCCATGGCATCACGCGTGATTCAGGCCTGCGGTGGCACAGTGCGTGGCAAAACAGTGGGCGTGCTCGGCGTGGCCTTCAAGCCCAACACGGATGACATGCGCGAGTCACCGGCGCTGGCCATCATTCCGGCGTTGCAGGACGCTGGTGCCACCGTACGCGCCTACGATCCAGCAGCCATGCATGAGGCGCAGCCGTTGTTGCCCGACGTGGCGTGGTGCACGGGGCCGTACGATGTGGCTGATCAGGCCGATGTTGTGGTGCTCATTACCGAATGGAATGAGTTCCGCGCACTTGATCTGGAGCGATTGGGCAGCGCCATGCGCACTCGGGCCATGGTGGATTTGCGCAACGTGTATCCAGCGGACGAGGTGGAGGCCGCAGGGTTTACGTACCGTGGCGTTGGTCGGGGTACGCCGCACGAGTAACGCGTGGAGCGCGCCGCACGAGTAACGCGTGGAGCGCGCCGCACGAGTAACGCGTGGAGCGCGCCGCAACGCCCCAAGGCCGCGAAGCACGAGTCACGCTTAGCGTCCGACGCAGTGCCGCGCCACGCGATGCCACACTCGCAGATTGTTGACTACGTCTCAGCTACGGGTCACTACAGCCCCCGCATGCGTGCCGTCTGCGCCCGACTGCCGTGCTTTTGATACACAGCTCGCGCAGCCGACACAAAACCCGGCTGCGCGCGCACGGCGGTGAAACGTGCTTTGGCATCGCGTACCGCCTGCGCGTGATCGACGAGTGGCA